>CALABV010000176.1 GCA_937886325.1 uncultured Geobacter sp. | reverse complement strand
ACTTCATTGACTGCAGCAAGCAGGAGCTGAGGAGGAGACGGCTTGACCAGATATCGGCAGGCCCCCAGCTCCAGTCCGAGCTGCTGTTCCTGTTGCTCAACATAATCGCTCGAATACAGGATGACCGGCACCTGTTTCAGGGCCTGGTCGGCCTTGCATTGTCGGCACAGTTCAAAGCCGTCCATCACCGGCATCAGCACATCGGTTATGATCAGGTCAGGGGGCTGCTGCTGTGCAATGGCCAGCGCAGTGGCGCCGTCAGCAGCACAGGCAACATTGTGCCCGGCCTGCAGCAAGGTCAGTTCAAGCATGCTGCGGTTCATCATTTCATCTTCAACGATTAATATATTTGCCATACGTGTGCCCTTGTCGACTTAGGAATCAGCAGGGGGAACAATCGGCAACCTGACCGTAAAGGTGCTGCCGGTCCCGACGGTGCTTTCCACCAGAATTTCTCCGCCATGCTTGTGGATGATGTCGTAACAGATCGAAAGTCCCAGCCCGGTCCCTTTCCCCACATCCTTGGTGGTGAAAAACGGCTCGAACACCTTGAGTCGCGTTTCCTCGTCCATGCCGCAGCCGGTATCGGATACAGAAACAAGCGCATACCTTCCCGGAGAACCGTATCCGTTCATTGTCACGAAGTCGTTGTCGACGAATGCGCTTTCCGTTTTTATGGTGAGCAGACCTCCATCGGGCATGGCATCACGGGCGTTCGTGGCCATATTCATGAACACCTGTTCCATGTGCCCGGACACGCCCAGCACCGGCAATTTCCCATCCTGGAGGATGGAACGAAGTTCAATGTCTTCCCCGATGAGACGCTTCAGCAACGTGCCGAGATTGTGGATGCATTCATTCAATTCCATCGGCTTCGGATTCATTGGTTGTTTCCGGCTGAATGCAAGCAAATCACGGGTGAGGTACGATGCCTTTTCCGCCAGCATGGACACCTGTTTCGCGAAGTGCAGAGACTTTTCGTCATGGAGTCTTTCCTGCAGCAGGTGCTCGAATCCGATGATTGCCGTCAGTATGTTATTGAAGTCATGGGCTATTCCTCCCGCAAGCTGGCCGACGGCTTCCATTTTCTGCGCCTGCAGATACTTCCTTTCAAGCTTCTTCCGCTCGGTGACATTGCGGCTGATACCCCGATAGCCGTGAAATATTCCGTTCTCATCAAAAATGGGGACACCGCTCGTTTCAATGGTAACAACGTCGCCATCAAGGGAAGTTTCCATCTCAAGTCCGGAAAACGGCTTTCTCGCAACGACAATCTCACGAAGATTCCGTTGCAGGGAGACGGCTGATCCCTGCGGCAACAGGTCGAACGGTGATCTGCCGATGATTTCGGATGAATCAAGCCCGAGAAGTTCGCTGGATTTCGGGCTTGAATACACGTACCGGTAGTTTTCATCAATCTCCCATATCCAGTCTGTTGTGGCTTCCACCAGGGATCTGAAACGAAGTTCACTATCGCGGAGGGCGTCCTCCATCTGTTTGCGTTCGGTGATGTCCAGCGCCGTTCCTAAAAAACGGGTTTTTTTCCCCTCCATATCACCCAGGGTTTTCCCGCGCGCATGGATAACGCGCACCTTGCCGTCGGGCCTGATGATGCGGTATTCCACGTCGTACGGCTTCCCTCTTTCAAGCGTGTCGACGATTTTTTTCATTACGAAATCTTTATCATCCGGGTGGATGTAATCGAAAATTGAGTCATCCGCTCGACCACCCTTGACCGGAGCAACCCCGAGTATCCGGTAAAACTCGTCCGAACGGTGCTCTTCATCATTCTCCATGTCATATTCCCAACTTCCGAGCCTGGCTATCGTCTGTGCCTCCGCGAGATTCCTCTCACTGCTGACCAGCTCCCGTTCGATTCGCCTCTGCTCGGCGGCTGTCCGCAGAGACATGATTCCGTATGCGAGATCCCCGGCCAGCTGGTTCATGAGTTTAATTTCTTCGTCGTCAAAGGCGTCCGGCTCGGAAGCCCCGACCGTGAGAGCTCCCAGAATCTTGCCGGAAGAAACCAACGGGACCGACAAGGATGACAGGTAGCCGGTTGCGCGGGCGGCTTCACGCCACGGCGCGTAGCGAGTATCCGTTCTTACATCGCGGACAAGGCAGGGGGAACCGGTGCGAACCGCGGTTCCCGTCGATCCCTGTCCCCTTTCGCTGTTCACTTCGGTGATATCCGTCATAACGGCACAGTCCGTGAGAAACCCAGCCTGTGCCGCCGGGCGGATGCTTCCCTTGAAATCATTTTCCGCAAACCCGACCCATGCGCACCGGTATCCCCCCTCTTCCACGACGATTGCGCAGATGTCCTGGAGCAGTTCCGTTTCTTTCGTAGCGCGAATCAGCACTTCGTTGCACTTCAGCAGCATCCTGAGAGTGCGATTGGTTTCATGCAACGACCCCTCAGCCCGTTTGCGGGCGGTTATGTCGCGAGCAACGGCAATCTTTCTTTCCGTGCCGTTAATCAGCGCTTTTTTCAATGTAACGTCGACCCATAAAAACGAACCGTCCTTGGATACTGTCTGCCATTCGATCCGCTGCGGTTCTTCGGTCATGAACCTGCCGAACCATTCACGGGCAGCGACTCGAATGTCCGAAGCGCCATTCGGCGCCGGTTCAGGCGGAGTCTGAAAGTATTCCTCCCGTGTCAATCCGAACATCTCGCAGGCTTTCCGGTTCACATCGATGATCGTTCCGGTTGCGGAGTTGTAAATAAGAATCGCGTCGTTCACCGTTTCCTGGATGGAATGACAGCGGGTACACTGTTTCCTGGTAAAAGCAAGAATCAACAGATACAGCAATCCCGAGGATGTTGAGACGAACAGGAGGCCCTTATACGTGGCAAGCGTGGTGATTTCATCGGGGGTTGTCGCGACTATCTTCAGAAACCTGTCGGTAAAAAATATCCATCCGGAGGAAACGAGGAAGTATACGGCTGTTATCTTTGTCGCAAGATTCCATGTTGCGTTCATATTTTCTCTCATGTTCGTTGTCCGCGGGTTCTGCGTGTAACGATGTTCCGACCCTGCCTGATCGATGCAGCGTACTCAGTCCGCGACCCTGAATTGCAGCACCATCTTTTGCAGTTCCTGCGCCATTTCCGCCAGTTGTCCGGCTGCCCCGGCAGACTCGTGGGCGCCCTTCGCGGTTTCATGAACAACATCCGTGATCTGCTGGATGTTGCTGGTGATCTCTCCGGTGGTGGCGGTCTGCTGTTCGGTCGCCGTTGCAATCTGGTTCACCTGCATACCTACGGATTGAATCTGTTCAAGAATATCCTTCAACGCATCTCCGGACTTCGTTGCTTCTCTGGTACCGTGCTCGGCATCCCGTACCTCTTCCTGCATGAGATTCACCGCGTTTCGCGTTTCCACCTGGATGAATTTTATGGTGTTGGCTATCTCCTTGGTTGCCTTCGTTGTTCGTTCCGCCAGGGCACGCACCTCGTCCGCCACCACGGCGAATCCCCTGCCCTGCTCTCCGGCCCGAGCCGCTTCGATGGCCGCATTCAGGGCCAGAAGATTGGTCTGATCGGCAATCTCCTCAATGGTCTCAACAATGGCGCCTATCTCCTCGGAGCGATTACCCAGGGTTTCTATGTTCCTGGCTGTTTCCCTGACTCCCTCGGAAATGCGGTTGATAGCTGACATTGTGCTCTCAACAACCCGGGAACCGCTCTCGGCCGAATCATTGGCCTTCTGGGAATTCTGCGCGGCCAGAGAACAGTTGCCCGCCACTTCGTTTGCCGTAGCGGCCATCTGCTCGCTTGCCACCGCCACCGTCGCCGCCTGGGCGGCAACCTCCTCCGCGTTTGTCGCCATCATCTCGGAAGAAGTAAGCACCTGGGAGGCGGCTGAGGCAACGCTGCTCGCAGATTGGGCCATGAGGGAAATAATGCCGGAAAGCTTTCCCAGAAAGCTGTTAAAGGACCGGCACATCTCTCCGACTTCATTATTTTTCAGGTAGGTCAGCCTTTGGGTCAGATCGCCGTCCCTTTCCGCGACCAGCATCACGTCATGCATCTTGTTGAGAGGGGCAAAGAGACGACGAATGATGAGCCAGTTTGTTGCGACGGAGAGAACAAGGATGATAACCGTGAGAAAAATGGAGGCGAACTGCAGCTTGTCGTAGGCCCCGAGAAAAATGCTCTTTTTAACGCCGGTGTA
This sequence comes from uncultured Geobacter sp., assembly GCA_937886325.1. Taxonomy (GTDB): domain Bacteria; phylum Desulfobacterota; class Desulfuromonadia; order Geobacterales; family Geobacteraceae; genus RPRC01. Next base: position 110,179 of record CALABV010000176.1, on the reverse strand, counting down.
AAGTGCTCCGATGACTTTTCCCTGTGTATCCTTGATGGGATCGTACGCGGTAAAGTACGTGGTCCCGAGTATCTCGGCCTCTCCCCGGTACGGTTTTCCCTCTTTGAAAAGGGCGTCATAGGCAGGTCCCGTCAGCTTCGTTCCTATTGCCCGGCTGCCGTTGTCCTTCAGCACATTGGTGGAAATCCTTTCATCACCCATGAAAATCGTCGCCGTACCGCCGCAAAGCTCTTTCAACTTGTCGGGAATAGCAAAATCTCCGTTCAGGGCGTGATTGCCCACAAACAGCTTTCCATCCCTGACGCTGAAGTCGCTCCCGTGTCTCCTCAGCAGATCGCGGAAAGTCCTGATTCGTGTCTCCTGGGACTCCACTGCCTGTTCACTCAGGACACTGCGAAACTCTCCGAGAAAGACCGTGGCGGTGACTGCAAGGGCAGCGGCGACTATCGCCACGTTTACCAGAATGAACTGTGAACGAATTTTCATTGAACCCTCCCGTATTTGATGTGTTGAGACGAGGTTTTCAGGTGCTCTTGTTCTGTATCGCCAAAGGGCGAGTTTTCTGAATCGGGGATTACCTGAAATGGGAGGGGGGAATTCCTGAGTGATATATCAGTGGTGAGATTATTCCAGGGGGGTCAATCCTTCGCGTATGGCGTAGCGGGTCAGGCCCGCAACGGATTGGAGATTGAGTTTCTTCATGATCTGCTGCCGGTGCGTTTCGATGGTCTTGATACTCACGTTGAGGGTAAAGGCGATCTCCTTGGTGTTCCTGCCTTCCGCGATAAGCTGAAGGACCTCTTTCTCGCGCGTGGAAAGCATATTGAGCGCGGCCGGTGGGGAATCGGGCAGGTTCTTCACGTAATCCTTTACAATCTGGTCCGTGATGTCCGGACTCAGGTAGATCTTGTCCGCCGCAACGGTGCGGATGGCACGCACGAGCTCGTCGGCCGCGCAGTCTTTCAGCAGGTATCCTTTCGCGCCCACGGACAGGGCCTCTGACACGAACCGCCGGGCCGAGTGCATGGAGAGCGCAAGGACACGTATTTCCGGATTCTCCGCGGTGATGCGGCGTGTTGCCTCGATGCCGTTCATCTCGGGCATGGCTATGTCCATCACCACCACGTCGGGAAGCATCTCTGTTGCACGTTGAGCGGCGGTTCTGCCGTTATCCGCTTCGGCGACAATCGATATGTCGCCCTCCTTTTCAAGAAGAGACCGCAATCCTTCGCGAACGATTTTATGGTCGTCAACAAGCAGCACTTTTATGTTCATGGACTTCTCCAAGGGGATTGTATCGCGTCATCCCTGAGAGGGACGGAAAGAGTGGCTCGAGAACCGTGACCGATGTCTGATTGGATGTCGAGCGTCCCTCCCAGGTGAGATATTCGATGCTGAACGCTGAACAGGCCGAAACTCCTTTTCTGATCCGCATGACATAGGTATTCTACGGCATCGAATCCGATGCCGTCATCTGTTACGATAATCTTGATACCGGCGGAATCGACTTTCATCTCGACAACCATTCTGCTTGCCTCTGCATGCTTCACAACATTAATCATCAGCTCGCGCGCCATCTGGTACAGGGTGATACGCATTTCTTCCGTGAGGCGTTTCTGTATCTCTCCATCACTGATCGTACTGCCATCCCTGAAGGTGGTGCGAATCACATATTTGTCTTCGAATTCCTCACAGATCCCTTCCAATGCCGCGCCAAGTCCCACCTCGTAGAGAAGCGGCGGACTCAACTGGAAGGTAAGGGAGCGTATTTCATTGATTGACTTGCAGATATAATCGCGCACGTCGTCCAGCAAATGCGCGAATTTGTCCGTAGGAAGAGACGGATTGATCGTGTTGAGTAGAATCTTGCTCAGTGCGAGCATCTGCCCGACCTGGTCATGCAGTTCGGTTGCGATTCGCCTCCGTTCGAGCTCTTCTGCGCGGGACAATTCTTCAGCCAGTTCGGTAAGCTGGTCGGTCCTCTCTCTCACGCGGGCCTCGAGTTCTTCACGGGCTGTTCGCAGCGCCTCCTCAGCTTGCTTACGGCCCGATATGTCCGTAACAAAAGAACAATTGAACTCCTTGCCTTCGAATACCAGAAAGTTGGTCTGTACCTCCACGGGGTAGATGCGCCCGTCCTTTGAACGGTGAAAGGTCTCGAGGAGGAAGGAACCTTTTTCCTGCAGTTCACGCCATTTTTCGGAAAAAACGGGGGGAGGGCATGTCGGATCTATGTCCGGAATGGACATGTTCAGGAGCTCTTCCTGCGAATATCCGAGAGCATTGCACGCAGCATCGTTGACGTAGAACAAGCGACCGTCGCTATTCATCCACTGCGCCTGCAGATGCATCCTGTCGACGGCGAACTGGGTAAAGCACAGCGCCTCGGCAGCGTGCTTCTGCCTGGTAATATCGACGCACATGGCCAAAGAACCCAGGAAACGCTTTTCCGTGTCCATGATGGGCGTGACGGAAACCAGTGCCCATAACGCCTCTCCGTCTTTACGCCTGAACCGCCTTTCATACCGGGAGGATATACCTGCGCGGCGGGTCTCCTCCTCTCTTTCGTGCGCGGCGCGATCCTCATCGTACACGAAAGAGGCAAAACTCTTCCCCAGCAGTTCGTCCACCCCGTACCCAAACATGTCGGCCATGCGAGCATTTACGAAAGTAAACCGGAAATCCCCATCGACCACCCAAATCCCTTCATTGGCGGTGTCGATAATACGACGGTATCTCTCTTCGCTCTCCCTGAGAGCGTCGAGGGTTTGGGCAAGCTCCGATGTCCGTTCATTGACCCGCTGTTCAAGTTCGTCGCGCGCTCGAAGCAGTTCCTGCTCCACCTTCCCGCGTTCCGCCAGCTCCTTATTCAACTCGGCGGTTTTCTTGTCGACCTGTCGGGTGAGGGAACGGTTCCATGCAATGATAGACGCAATAACCAGGGCAATGAGGCCGAGAAAGGCGAGAACATTTTTCCTGGACGTTTTGGAGAGCAGCATCACCTGGGACTCGAAAGGCACCCATTTTTTATAGATTACTTCTCGTTCGCTCGCGCTGATTGACGCGAGACCCTTTTCAAGGATGCGGTTCAGTATCGGCCAGTCGCTGCGGCATGCGATGGCCGGCATGTAGTAGTATCCCAACTCGCCCGCCACGTGAAGGTTCGTGATCCCTTCCTTTTTCATGAGAAAGGATGCGATGAGAAGACTTTCCAGCAGAACGTCGCTCTCGCCGAACGATACGTTCCGTAATCCCGTACGCACGTCGGGAACCACCTCATACGCAACCCGGGGAAAAGCGAGAGGGAGATACTCTCCGGATACGTGCTGAGAGACAACGGAAACCCTTTTCCCTGCCAACTGGTCGGGCTTCATATTCCCTTGGCTGATACGCGTAACGAGGACCAGGGGTATTTCCAGGTACGGTGAGGTAAAAAGCAGGAACCTGGAACGCTGCGGCGATTTCGTCGCGGCGCCGAGGACATCCACCTCCCTGTTACGAAGAGCGGTGAATATCTCCTCCCTGTTACGCAGTCGAACGACCTGGAAACGGATGCCTGTCTTTTTCTGGACAAGTGACAGATAGTCGGCGGCAATTCCGCTGTAAACAACTTTCCCGGAAAAGAATTCGACCGGCTCGTACCCGGGGTCGGGAGCAATACGGATCACGGGATGCTCCGCGAGCCAAGCCCTTTCCTCCGGGGTCAGCGGAACAGTTGGAAGGGTCATGCCGCCCCGTTCCAGGAACAGCAGAAGCAAGGGCAGAGATGCCGCCACTACAATCGGAATCCACAGGAAACGCTTCATTATCATCTATGGAACACCATGCACGTCGTTTCCCTGCCTCGTGCAAAGGCAAGCGCAAGCCTGGTGCGGTCAGTCACGGTACACCTTCGCTTCCTTTTTCGCGATGCGCAACTCATCGTCGCGGGTAAGAGCCTCATTGTCCAGTCGGGCACGGAAGACGCGATCGAGAATCTTCTTGAAAGCGGGGCCGGGCGGCACACCGATACTCTTCAGGTCGTCGCCGTTGATTGCACAGCGTATTCCCTGGAGTTGGACAAAGTAGAGGGAAACGCATTTTCGTACGCCGTCGAGCCTGGCCTTGGCCATGAGGTAGAGCAGAACCTCAACCGGCAGCCCTTCCAGCCAGAAGTAGATCTCGCTCCGCTTCATCTCCGGGCCGCGCACAACCCTGCGCTGCATGGTCTCCAGGACGGCATCGACCCTTTTCCGCATTTCGATCAGGTGTTGCCGGTAGTGTTCCGACAGGGAAAGCCGCCGGCAGGTTTCCGTAAACTGTTCGGGGAGAAGCGGCTCGCAGAGAACCAGAAAGTAGATCACCCATTTGTCGTAGCGGCGATCAAGGAACAGGAGATCAAACCAGGATACGATCTTCGCCGCCTCCTCCAGCATCCGTCGAATATCCGGCGTCAACTTCAGGTCGGGATGGATAAACTGGATAAGACCGAGGGAAGCCATCCGATCAACCGCGCGGAGGGGTTCCTTTTCCTTGAGAATGTTAACCAGCTCGGTCAGGAGCCGCTTTCCCCCCAGTTTGCTGAGAAAATTCATTTTCACGGCGTTGCGGATAAGGTTTTCCGTGTGTTTTGAGATACGGAAATCAAGACGTTGTTCGAAGCGCAGCGCCCGAAACACGCGTGTCGGGTCTTCCACAAACGACAGGTTGTGAAGGACCCTGATAATCTTCTCCTGCAGGTCGCGCTGCGCGGAGAAGTAGTCGATGAGAAGGCCGAAATCCCCAACGTTGAGCCGTATGGCGAGCGTATTGATGGTAAAGTCCCGGCGATAGAGATCCATCTTCAGGGAAGACCGCTCCACAGTCGGAAGAGCGCCCGGGGAGGCGTAGTATTCCAGCCTCGTGCTCGCCACGTCAATTTTGAACCCGTCGGGAAAGACGATAACCGCCGTGCCGAATTTGTGGTGGCTTTTCACCCGGCATCCATGCTCGTGGGCAAATGTCTCGGCGAAAAGTATCCCGTCTCCCTCGACGGTTACATCGATATCGAGGTTCTCGCTCCCGAGCAGAAGGTCCCGAACGAAACCACCCACGACATACACGGGAATATCGAGCCTGTCGCCCGTTTCCCCGAGCTCCCGAAGGTTTGAGAACACCCGCGGGGAGAGGTGTTTGTTCATGATTCCGTCCAGCCGACGACGGCGGACCGGGCTGTCGTCTCTCGCCACATCGTAGACGTTCCTGTCCCTGTCGCGGAACCCCGCATACATTACCCGCAGCAGATCGGTGCGCGTGATTACACCGATCAGGCGTTCATTCTCAAAAACCGGCACCAGCCGACGTTCTCGACCGACGATGTATTCCTGGATATCCGAAAGGGGTGTCTCCGGGACAGCCCGCAGAAACTCGGTGTGCATGTATTCCGCGACGGAAACGTCGCCCAGGCCGTGATAGAGCGCCCTTTCCACGATGCGCCGCGAAATGATGCCGACCATCCTCTCACCTTCTAGCACAGGCATGGCGTTGACGTTATAGCGGGTCAGCAGCTCGCGGGCCTCGGAAATAACGGCGGTCGAGGGTACTGTCTTTACCGGCGCCGACATGATGTCCGCGGCGGTGCGTTTCGGGTTGACCAGTCGCCGGAGGATCTCCTCAAGGCGGCCGACCACCTGAATGATGGTCAAATCCTTGATCGTGGCCGAGGCGGCATGGGGGTGGCCTCCTCCTCCGAATTCCCGGAGAATCGCGCCCACATCCACCTCGGTGATGCGGCTCCGTGCGACGATGTAAACCCTGTTCCCCATGGCGACGGCGAGAAAGAGGACGTCCAGATTTTCCATGTCCCGGATCATGTGGGACAGCACGGCTATGTCTCCGATGTAATACTCCACGGATGCCTGCGCTATGGTTATCTCTACCCCGTTGATACTGATTGTTTTCAGGGATTTAAGGAGGTCGTTGAGGAGGGAAATCTGCTCCGACGTCAGTTCCTGGGTTATGAAATCACTGACCGTATTGAGATTTGCGCCCTGCTCCAGGAGCCAGGCCGCGGCACGGTAGTCGTCCACGGTCGTGGAGGGGAAAACGAGGTTGCCGGTATCCTCGTAGATGCCCAGCATCATCAGGGTCGCCTCTACGGGAGTCACGGTAATCCCTCTATTCATCAGGATCCTGGTGAGGATGGTCGTGGTGGAACCGCATTCACGGATCTCGCCGTTGGAAGGACGGAGATCGCCTCGGGCATCCGGGTGGTGGTCGTATATGTGGATTTCGATTCCCGGTCTGGAGGTGACCTCGGCGAGCCTGCCGATGCGTGACGAGTGCTGGCAGTCCACCAGAATGAGGCGGGTGATGCCGGACAGGTCCACGTCCTTCTGCCGTTTGAAATCGAGAGCATATCCGGTGGACTTCAGGAAAAAGTCGCGCATGCTCTTTTCCTGGGACCCGGAGAACACCATCAGGGCGTCGGGATAGAGCTTCTTCGCGGCAACCATCGCCCCCAGGCAGTCGAAATCGGCATTCACGTGGGTGGTGATTACGTCCATTGTGCTCCGGGGATGCTATGTGTAGCGGGCGGGGCGGGAGTTTTCCTCATCGGGCTGCCTTTTTTTCCAGTGAACTGAAGATCATGTCCAGCACCGCCTTCTGACCCGCCTCGTACTTGTTCAGCACCGCAAGACAGGTCCCCATGGGAAAATGGTCATGGAGGTAGTCGGCGTCGTGGCTGGAAAGGAGGATGATCCTGTTCTTGTTTATCCCCGTCTCAGCCGCGTATTTCAGAAGTTTCGAGCCGTCAAGGTGAGGCATTTCCAGGTCGATGATCATCAGGTCCAGGTCCTTATTCATCGCCCGGAGTCCCTGCAGAGGATTGGTGCAGGTCTGCACGTCGAGCAGGGGGTAATAACGCTCTATGTAAGAACTGAGGAGAACAAGAAAGGAGGCGTCATCATCTATAATTAGTATCTTACCCATGTTCTTCCTCGAAGCACGGAAACGGTGGGCCGTTCCAGTAAATGCGGGCAATGATGACGTAAATGGCCGAAAGTGTCCATCCTTTTCTCAAAGGTAACCATGGAACGGGCCACCCTCCGGGACAAAGCGCGAGAAACCGGACGGTTCACGGTTTATTCTCCCTTTATCCCCTTGGTCGTGGTGTAGACAAATCCACGAACGACCGGGTTTTCACTCGCTTTTATCTCCGTGGGTGTTCCCGTTTCGATGATATGGCCCTCATGCAGCATGGCAATTCTGTCGGACACGTACAGGGCGAAATTCAGGTCGTGGGTAACGATAACCGTGGTGTTCCTCGTAGTCTCCTTCACTTTGATGATGGTGTTTGCCAGTTCGTCCGAGTTTATGGGATCAAGCTCCGCCGTGGGTTCGTCGTAGAGGATAAGGTCCGGATTCATGGCAAGGGATCGGGCGATGGCCACCCTCTTTTTCATGCCGCCGGAAAGTTCGGAGGTCTTCAGGCTTTCAGTCCCCCCCAGGCCCACCATGGTGAGTTTTTCCCGGATAATCTCGCGGATGCGCATCTCCTTGCACACCCTCTTCTCCCGGAGCCAGAGCCCTACATTCTCGCCGACACTGAGCGAGTTGAACAGTGCGGAAGACTGGAAAACCATGCTGTAACGGTAATCACGCACGGAATCGTGAATTTTTTCGCCGAAAACGGGGTTATTGTCGATATAAATCTCGCCGCTGTCGGGAGAGTCGAGTTTTACAATAAGTTTCAGGAGAAGACTTTTTCCCGTGCCCGATGGGCCGATTATGGAAAATGTCTCTCCCGGCAGAATTTCGAGGTCAACGTCTTTCAGTACGTGCTTGTCTCCGAAGGACTTGTTGACTCGACAAATCCGTATCCCGACCGCTCTCGTGTCACGCAGATTGATGCAGGTATTCTCTTCGTCGCGCTCGAAGACGCTCCCCACAAGTCCATGGGCAATCTTGTGGAACAGGCCCTCTCTGTGTCCCTCAATATCTCTCTGTGTCTTCGAAAACATGAAAATATCCCGTGATCCTCAGCTTTTTCGCTTATTCATGCCGCTGATAGCGACGCAAAAGAAAACTATACCGCAGACAACCGCAATGAATATCCAATCACCGACGCTGAATCCGAACACTGGCGCTTTCTCCCGAAAAAAAATTCTTCAACAGATGGACAAGCTCTACCGGTTCCGGCGCTCCGGAACGGGATTCCGTTGCCGTTCCGGAAAGGTATCAATCCCCGCGTTCCGTCCGACCTGAAGGTAGATCCTGATATCATCCCACGGTGTGTCAAGGATGCCGTCGTGGATCGCCCAACTCCTCCCGAGAACCGTCTTCTCGAAACCGGGGCGCCGGAACGGCGTGGATCCGTCCAGTCGCCGGTGATAGATGTTTCCCTCTTTGAATCCCTCGTTTATCTCCTGCATCAGGCGCTTGCCGGTGATGTAGTCGAAGCCGTATTTCTCGTAACGTATCGCGTTATCGTAGGAGAGCGGCTCCGCGACGATAATCTCCATTCCCAGCGAATCGACGAATCGTTCGAACAGCTCCAGGAATTCCGGGAACATCCGCATTCCCCGGTGGGTCTGATTGGGGAAAAGGCCGGCTTCCATGGCCCTGATCTCCTCGGGAATGTTCCTGCCGAGGGTGCAGAAGTTGTTGTCCCTGCCCGATGCGTCGACGTCAACGTCATAGCGGGGGGAAGCCGGATCATTAATGATGCAGAACGCAAGCTCCATCTGGTGAAACTGGGTATCCGCAATCTCGAGAAAGAATACGCAATCCCGGTCTTCGGGAGAGAGCCTGACCTCGATGCGAAGAAAATCGAGGCCTTCAGGTGCGATGAATCGTACCTTTCGTCCTCCGTCGGAACCCTTGAACGTGTCGGGAGAAATAGCGAACCGATCGAACAGCCGCCGCGGCAGGATCGTGCGGTACATGAGCTCTTTTTCCCGTTGTTCGAGCATGTTGATATCGCGCAGCGTGAAAAGCTGCCTGCCGCGCGCATCCTCCAACTGCCTGTTGCCGGGAAGTCTAGCCATATGTGCCGATGATGACCGGAAAGACCTTTTTTCTGATTGCCGCGATACTCTTCTCCACGGCGTCAAGGGCGCGGTTGCGATCATCGTCCTCGGCCCAGTGCATTGCGTCCAGAAGCATACGGTTGGGATACCCAAGATCCTGGATGGTCTTGACGAACCGGGCGGGAAGACGCGGAGAAAGATCGACGCCGTTCATGATTGCCCAGGCAAGGGTCCACGCCCGCGCCACATTGATATTTTCGTAACCGCCGCCTCCCACGGCCACCCAGGGAATCTTGAGCGCCTTGAGCTTTCTCACCACGTAGCTGTAGCTGTGGGTGGTTATCTCGAGACGGGTCAACGGGTCGGTGCGAAAGGTATCCGCGCCGAGCTGGGTAACCATTACGTCCGGGTCGAATGCGGCAATGAGGGGAAAGGCCACTTCGTCGAAGGCCTTCATGAACAGGGCATCGTCCGTATGCTCCTTGAGAGGGACATTCACCGAATACCCCTTTCCCTTGCCGCTTCCCGTCTCCTTTTCCGACCCCGTGCCGGGGAAAAAGTGAATCCCGCTCTCATGGATGGAGATGGTCAGAACCCGATCCGTATCGTAAAAGGCCTCCTGCACCCCGTCCCCGTGATGCGCATCCAGATCCAGGTAAACGACCCGCTTTCCTTTTGCCAGGAGTTTGTTGATGGCGATGACGCTGTCATTCAGGTAGGAAAAGCCGGACGCCCTGCTCCGGTGGGCGTGGTGCCAACCACCGGCCAGATTGAAGGCAATGTCATACCCCTCCTCCGTGACCAGCCGCGCCGCTTCCACCGTCCCCCCGGCGCCCAGTCTCGCCCAGTCGTACAGGCCCTGGAACACGGGGTTTTCGATGTCCCCGAGTCCGTAGCGGAAGTCGGCCCGCGGCTCGACCGATGAGCTGAATTCCTTCAGCTTCGCCAGGTATCCGTGGGAATGGAAGGAGAGCAGATCCTCTTCATCCGCCGGTTTGCAGTCGAAGATCCGCGCGCCGGGTTGTCGGAGCAGGCCGTATGCATCCATCAATTCATAGGCGAGACGGAATCGCTGCACCTTGAAAGGATGTTCTTCGCCGTAGCTGAACCTGCTGAAATCAGATGAGTAAATAAGGGCCGTCTGTGCCGTCACGATGAATCCCGCCTCCGGTCTGTTCCTCACTTTGTACTACGCACGGCACGAGGCGTCAACAGCAAACTACCTCCTGAAAACATGCCTGCAATTTAAGCAGAAGTGATAACGTCACAGGCAGTTCTGTTGTCTCGCTTCGGGATTACACCCGATAATTCTCAATAATTTCAACAAGGTGATCTCATGGCAAAGACCTTGCTATGTGCAGTCGAATTATTCCAACGATGGAAAACACTACTACCAATGGAGGTATGTCATGGATGCACTGTCAATGGCGACGGGCCTCAGGAACAGCACCGACGTGCTCTTCCTCATGCTGGGCGCTGTCATGGTCTTCGCTATGCACGCAGGATTCGCTTTTCTGGAGGTTGGGACCGTCCGCAAGAAAAGCCAGGTGAACGCCTTTGTCAAGATCCTCACCGACTGGTCCCTGTCAACCATTCTCTACTTTCTCATCGGCTTTCCCCTGGCGTACGGCATCTCCTTCCTCCATCCCGCTCAGGACCTGATGGCCAAGGTGCAGGGCTACGACCTGGTGCATTACTTCTTTCTCCTCTGCTTTGCCGCGTGCATCCCTGCCATCATTTCCGGCGGAATAGCGGAACGGGCGAAATTCTGGCCGCAGTTGATAGCCGGCGGAATCTTCGTGGCATTCAGCTATCCCTTGTTCGAATCCCTTGTCTGGGGGCAGAACAAATCCCTGCTTCAGGACGTAATAAAGAGTATCGGGGGCGCGGAATTCCATGACTACGCCGGATCCGTGGTGGTCCACTCCCTGGGAGGATGGATTGCCCTCCCCGCCGTTCTGATTCTCGGCGCGAGAACCGGGCGTTTCGTAAAAGGGAGATCCAATCCGATACCCGTCAGCAATATCCCCTTCCTGGCTCTCGGTTCCTGGATACTCGCCGTTGGCTGGTTCGGCTTCAATGTCATGAGCGCAGGCCAGATCCAGGCCATCTCAGGGCTCGTGGCGGTCAACTCTCTGCTCGCCATGGTTGGAGGGGTCCTGTTTGCCCTGGTGGCGGGAAAGAACGACCCCGGCTTCATCCATAACGGAGCCCTCGCCGGTCTCATCGCCATCTGCGCCGGAAGCGACCTGATGCACCCCCTTGCCGCATTTCTTACCGGGGGGATCGCTTCACTGATCTTCGTGTACGGCTTCAAGGTTGAGCAGGAAAAGCTCCATATTGACGACGTTCTCGGCGTCTGGCCACTGCACGGCATCTGCGGCACATGGGGCGGGATAGCGGCAGGCATATTCGGCTATAAGGAACTGGGGGGCATGGGGGGCGTATCCTTCATTTCCCAACTGGCGGGAAGTCTGGTGGCGGTTGTCTTTGCTCTGGCGAGCAGCTTCCTTGTCTACTACCTCCTGGCGAAGACCGTCGGGATTCGCCTTGACAGGGAACAGGAATTCATGGGACCCGACTTGGCAATCCACAGCATCGACGCCTACCCCGAAGATCAGGTGAAGTAGCTTTCACGGAACAAGGACAAATCCGAGAAAAAGGCCCGCGCGAGGGCCTTTTTCTTTTGTTCACGCAGCCATATGGTATGTGGCCGGGTTCCCCGACATTGACTTTTCCTGTCACGAAGGATTAAATAACCCATCAAAACGCAGATGAAAGGCCGCATGCATGAAAACCGAAACCGACGGATTCAGCCGTCTCCTTGAACTGATGAGAAGACTGCGCGCACCGGGTGGATGCCCGTGGGACGCCGAGCAGACACATGAGAGCCTGAAGAGATATCTTCTGGAGGAAACCTATGAAGTTATGGAGGCTATTGATTCAGGGTCTCCGGAAATGTTGAAGGAAGAACTGGGGGATCTCCTGCTGCAGGCGGTCTTTCATTCCGCCATTGCCGAAGAAAAAGGCGAATTTACCATGGAAGACGTGCTTCAGATCCTCTGCGACAAGTTGATCCGACGTCATCCGCACGTGTTCGGCGACCTGCGGGTGCACGACATTGATCAACTCGTGGATAACTGGGAGCGGATCAAGAAATCAGAGAAAGGCGAGGAGCGGCGTTCCGCCCTGTCCGGTGTTCCGTCCCACCTCCCCGCCCTCCTCCGCGCGCAGAAGATTAGCGAAAAGGCTGCACGGGTCGGCTTTGACTGGGATCATATCGACCCCGTATTCGCTAAGGTTCTGGAGGAATTGAAGGAGCTGGAGGAAACCCTGTTCACGGGAGACCAGGAACGGATGGAAGCGGAACTGGGAGATTTGTTGTTCGCCATTGTGAATCTCGGCAGATTCCTTTCATTGAATCCTGAGGACGCCCTTCGCAAAACCATCGCCCGCTTTACGAGCCGCTTTTCCCACGTGGAAGAGTCCCTCCATGCTCGTGGAAAGTCGTTGAGGGAGTCTTCGCTGGAAGAAATGGACAGCCTGTGGGAAGAGGCAAAAAGAAAGGAACAAATGGATGAAAACAGCCGGTGACAGGCTGTATCACGAAAAATATCACGCGGTTTCGGGATGGTATCGAATTTTCCACACAAACTGTGGACAATCTGTGTACAAGGGTGTTGAAAACGTTCGTTTGCGAATATGTTCAAGGTTTTTTTGCGATTTGCCTACTTTTTACTCACTACAATATAGCTAATTATATCGATTACTTACAACCTACTTCAGCTATTTTGCATAGTTACGCGCTTCCCCGGGAGAGTTATTCATTAGAAGGAAACTCCACGGTATAAAGCTGTGAATAACTGGTGGAAAACAGGGCATTTTATGACTTAAGCAGCATATTCCGTACATGAAGAGCTCATCCCTTCTCCCCTCTCCTGAACTTTCTACGGACCATGTTCAGCGCCTGTCCCGTTTCTTCACAGCGAAGCAGATGGGCGCACAGGAAAAAGACCCCGATGCCGCAGGCGATGGAAGAGAAGAGGGTCCCGCCTTTCAGAATCTTTTCTCCAGGCCGTGACCAGTCGATGAGATGCACTCCCCAGGCAACGACACCTGCCATGGGCAGGGAGGCAAGAAGAGTCTTGCACCCTTCCAGAGTGATTCGTCTGCCGCCGAAAGCCCCAATCTTCTTTCTGAGAAGCCACAGGAGGAGCGCCATATTGCAGAGGGAGGACAAAGTAGTCGCCAGTGCCAGTCCTCCATGGAGCAGAGGACCCATAAGCGCCAGGCTGAACCCGACATTCAGCAGGAACGCGACAAAAGCGGTAACGACAGGGGTCCTGGTATCCTTCAGCGCATAAAAGGCGGGAACAAGCACCCGTACCAGCGCGACGAACGATAAACCGAATGCGTAATAAAAGAGAGCCTCGGCCGAGTTTGCCGCTTTCCCGTAATCGAACGCGCCGCCCATGAAGAGAAGGGAGAATATGGGTGTCGAGCAGACAAGGAGTCCCGCCATCGCGGGGATGGTGATGAACAGGGTCAGCCGCAGGCCGAATGCCAGGGAATCCTTCAGCCCAGACAGGTCTCCCTCAGCCGCCTGCCTGCTCATGGACGGGAGGACCGCCTGGGCGATGGATACGGTGAAGATCCCCTGGGGAAACTCGAACAGGCGCTGGGCATAGTACAGATACGAGACGCTCCCCTGGGGAAGAAACGATGCCAGGATGGCGCTGACCGTGATGTTCAGGTAGTAGACCCCTACGCCGAATACCGAAGGTCCCATGAGAAGCGCCATTCTTCTGACGGCCGGATGCCCAGGAACAAAGCGGAGTCGAAGGGGAAAGCCTTTGCGATAGAGTACCGGAAGCTGCAGGAGCAACTGGAGAAGCCCACCCAGGAGCACGCCGACGGCAAGGGCGGTTATGGGAACGGAAAACCATCCATGCAGCAGGACGGCGCAGAGGATCATGGAGAGGTTCAGAAACACGGTGGAGATTGCCGGGGTAAAGAAGTGGCGCACCGTATTCAGGATTCCCATGCAGAGGGCCACCAGGCTGATGAAGAAGATATAGGGAAACATCAGCCGGTTCAGGAAGACCGTCAATTCAAGCTTGTTCGGCTCGGCCCGGAATCCGGGAAACATCAGGGAAACGATGAAGGGCGAGAAGACGACTCCGACGAGAGTGACGATCGACATCACGACCGTCAACAGGGAAAAGCAGATATTGGCCAACTCCCGGGCCTCGTCCTCTCCCTTGTTGGTATACCATTCGGAAAACGTGGGAACGAAAGCCGAGGTCAGGGCGCCCTCGGCGAAAAAGCGACGCAGCATGTTGGGGATCTGGAAGGCGGCGATAAAGGCATCCGTCGCATACCCCGCTCCGAACAGGCGCGATTGCACCATGTCCCGCACCATTCCCATGATGCGGGAGAGGATGGTGGCTGCTCCAAGGACACCGGCGGCCCTCGCTATATGTCTCTTCTCCGTCATACATACCCCTCAGCCCGTGCTTCAGGGGTATGTACCACAGCTCGGATAAAAATGGTACGGATTTCAGACAATTTCGTCCAGCAGCGACTCCAGGTCACGTACGCTGACAACCGGCAGGCGGCAGGCGCCGGCGGCGCAAATTTGTACGGTTGGCTTGCCGCGCTCTTCATTCGGACTTTCGCCTTTTTCCCCTGACAGGCTAAGCACCAGGCCCGGCATATAGCGCCTGCGAACGGCGCGAAGCATTTCCGTTGCCTCAGGAGACCCCATATCGCCCGAAAAGGTAACCTCCATTTCCTCGCCGCTCAGGTAATCAAGGGCGGCGAGGAAATGGAGACCGGCCATGGGCTGCCGGGCAATACTCCCCATAAAGGCACGGAGAATGCCTTTCCCTTCTTCCAGGCACTTGGTATCGCGGGCAATCTTTCCCAACCGGATGAGGCACATGGCGGCCACGGCGTTTCCCGACGGAATGACGCCGTCATGCCACCCTTTTTTACGAACCAGCAGATTCTCGGCGTCGGAAGCGGTATCGAACAGACCATACTCATCCCCGTCGCTGAAAAGTCGGATCATTTCCAGAGAGCAACTGCGCGCCTCATTTAAGTATTCCGCCCCGAGTGTCGCCTCGTAGAGTTCAATCAGGCCCCACACCAGAAATGCGTAATCTTCAAGAAAGGCGGGGATTGACGCCCCTCCTTGGTACCAGCCGCGCAGCAGACGTCCATCCTCCCTTCTCATATTCTTCCGGATAAACGACACCGCGGCATCGGCAGCCTCACGGAATCTGACGTTTCCCGTAACCGCATACCCCTTCGCAAAAGCGGAAATCATCAGCCCGTTCCAACCGGTCAGGATCTTCTCGTCGCGCAGAGGATGAGGTCTTGTATCCCGTGCGGAGAGGAGAGACCTCTTCCATTCTTCAATTTTGACATGAAGAACGTCAATGGATATTCCTGAAATTTCGGCAAACAACTCCGTTGAAGATTGAATATTCAGGATAGATCTCCCCTCGAAATTCCCATCACTCGTGACACCGAAAAAGCGGCACGCTAAGGCGCCGTCTTCTTCACCCAGGACTCTTTCCATCTCCTCCGGGGTCCATGTGTAAAACTCCCCCTCCGACCCGTTCGTGTCCGCATCCCACGCCGAATAGAAACCGCCCTCCGGTGATGCCATATCCCGCAACACAAAGCTGAATATTTCTTCCGCCATTGTCGCGTACCGGGTTTTCCCGGTTGCCTGAAAGGCGTCAAGGCAGGCATGGGCCATCATGGCCTGGTCATAGAGCATCTTTTCGAAATGGGGGACCAGCCACTGGGAATCCACGGAATAACGGTGCAGACCGTAGCCTATCTGATCGAAAATCCCGCCTTGACGGATTCTGGCAAGTGTAAACTCCGCCATATCGCGCGCGACGGTCGCTCCCGTCCTCTTCCAGTACCTGAGAAGGAAGGAAATATTGAGGGGAAACGGAAATTTCGGCGCCTCTCCGAAGCCTCCCCGGATGCCGTCGAAGGACATCTTCAAGGCCCGGAACACACCATCGACAACCGAATCGCCCTGCAAGGAGCCGGCGGACGGAGCGGCTGCCCGGGTGAGCCCGCTCAGGACCTGCGAGCAGTTCTCGAGTACGGCGGGACGATTATTACGCCAGAAATCATCTATTTTGTTCAGAATCTCGACAATCCCCGGCATGCCCATTTTTTCCGTTTTCGGGATATAGGTGGCGGCAAAAAAAGGCTGCTTTTCAGAGGTCATGAGGATAGTCAGGGGCCAGCCACCGCTTCCGGTCAACATCTGGGCGACGGTCATGTACTGGTCATCGATGTCGGGACGCTCTTCGCGGTCGACCTTTACGGCAACGAATTTGTCGTTGAGTACCGCCGCAACCTCATGGTCCTCGAAGGATTCCCGCTCCATGACATGGCACCAGTGGCAGGTGGCATAGCCGATGGAGAGAAATATGGGTTTATCTTCACGCCGTGCCTTATCAAAGGCCTCCTCGCACCAGGGGTACCAGTCCACCGGATTTTCCGCGTGCTGAAGCAGATAGGGGCTCTTTGCGAAAATCAACCGGTTGAAACCCGGCCCTCCGTCCGGAGGCAAGGCGCTCTTGTCCAATGTGTCGAGGCTCCGTATCTTTTCGTTTCCGCTTTTTCTCATGCCGGCGTCGCTCATCACCGCGCTCCTTTCACCGTATCTGTTTCCATCAGGAAACTCCGGATGTATACACTATCCAGTATTTGAAGAATCAGTATACCAGCATACCGGGAGAGTTCATCCAGTTAATTAAAGAGTCTTTCCTTGACCCTGAACAAAAATAATGCTACGCATAGAAAAAAAGGGGCTGAGGCCCCTTTTGCGTTGTTCTGAAACCTGTTTTGCATTCCCACGCACTTTCCGGGGCATCCACCAATGACTCACATTCTCAAGTTTCTTGTTCCCGTGGTTTTGTTGACGGCCATCGTTGTCCATGATCCGGTTGCCACGGATCTCCCTGCCGCCTCTCCCCATGATCAGGCGAAAGAGAATCTGTGCCGTGTTGATTACCCAAGTACGCGCTCGATTGCCTGGAAGCCTGTTTTCATACGCCCGGAGGACACTCTGGAGTCGCTCTATGGTGATGACTGGGTGTATGTTGCGCGATTTAACCGAATCGACCGGCGTCACGTTTATCCCGGAATGACTATCAAGTCCCCGAAAAACATGGACGATATCAGGGACTATTCCCCCCTCCACCGGACCTACGAACCGGCGCGTCAATACGACAGGTACATCCTGATTGACATGGAGGAGCAATGGCTCGGCGCCTACGAATACGGCGTCCTGAAGTTCTCCATCCCCGCCGCCACCGGCAAGGACGGGTACGAAACCCCGACGGGGGTCTTCCGCGCCGATGCGCGCCACAAAAACCACACCTCTTCCCTCTACAAGGTGGAAGACCAGTCGGCGCAATACCCCATGGATTATGCCATCCGCTTTCATGTGGGCGCCGACAATGTCGCTTACTGGATACATGCACGGGACCTGCCGGGCCGTCCCGCTTCCCACGGCTGTGTGGGCGTCTATGACGAAGGAATGCAGAAACGTATCTTCATGTTCCCGGACAGACCTGTCCTTACGGACGCTAAGAGACTCTATGACTGGGCCGTGGGTGAGAGTGTCTATGAAGATTCCGACAGCGGTGAACTGGAACTTCTGGAAGACGGTCCGGTTGTGGAAATTATTGGAAAGAACCCGCGGTATCTTTCGGAGCCGCAGCGTTCCGCGGCACAATCGAAGTACTGAAACAAAGCCGCAAAAAGCCGCGTTTCAACGTAATCTCATTCCGATATTCTTGCGTGTTGCATCACGAACAGCAACTCCTGTTGGACGAAGAGAGATTCCGTTCCCTTAACCACTCATGCAATAACCCCGAGGCGCACCCGACACCCGCATCGACCTGGATGGCGTCATGCGGGCAGTTCATCCTGCAAGCGCCGCATTCCATACAGGCATCACGATCCACGACTGCCACGATTTCACCGGCCGGTTCGAAGACCTGATGGGGACAGACCTCAACGCACCTGCCGCACCCCGTGCATCTGTCACTGGTGAACCGCAGGGTGGCGACATTCTCCAGATACCTGAAACCCTTCATATCTCCCCCCCTTACTGCCTCGGAATCAGTCCGATAAGCAGCAGAACGACACCGGCAAGGACTGCGCACCCCATAACAGGGAGAGCGATACGCATCTCTTTTTTAACCCCGGAACGCGGTGTGAACGGCGTACAGCCGGTGAAATTGAGCGCATGAAAAGCACTCACCGCCGGAAGGGCAACGAATGCGGCAACTTTTGCATAAACGGTTACGTCACGGGAGATTCCTGACAGATACCACGCTGCAACCATGGCGAGGCCCAGCACAGCGCCTTTGACGGAAAAAGCCCGGCCGGGAAGCCAGGGCAGGAGAAGCGGAACAACAACGATGCCGCCCAACGCGGCTCCGAGATAGGCAAGTACTGCCCCGGCTCCGGCGCCCGGGTCACCCATCAAGGCCGGCACGAGAAAGAGCAGCAGGCTTACCGCCGCGAGTTTTTTCAGAGACATGACCAGTTCCACCGGTACAAGCGCGAGCCGTTCCCGCATGAAGAAGGTCATCTCTCTCATGGCGGTTGTCGTAACCATGCCGTTATCAAAGTACTCGGGGAGGTCGTCCACCCTGATGGTCGCATAGCGCACCCGGAACCCGCTGCGGGCCTCTACCTTGTGGGCCTCAATCCCGGTAGCCCCGAGGATAGGCAACAACAGCAGCCGATGGTCGACCACCTGCGACAGACCTGTTTTTTCAATCCTCCGGACAAGTTCTTCCGTACCGAAGGCGCCTTTGCCGGCAGCGCACCAGACGTTGACGCCGAACGTCTCCAGAACCAGGAGCCAGAGGTTGCGCCCCGCCAGTGCATGTCTCACCAGATCGTAGCTCATCTTGTAATTGGCGGTGACAACCACCGGATCCTGTCTCTCCGGCTTTCCGAGCACGTACAGACCCGGCGGGAGTACTGCGCTCATGCGCCCTATTCCCCAGCGAAGCTTCCATGCGCTGAAACGGTCGTTGATGGTGAGTTCCGATGAAATCCGCGGTACTCTGCCCGTCATCGTGGAAAGCCACCCAATAAAACCGGGGACCTTTTCGTTAATTTCTCCGCCCCCAACCGTGGCGGGGGGACCGCAACAAGGAGGCCTTTCCACGTGTGGCTCGGCCTCGGCACAACAGCAAGGCGAAGTTTCGCCGTTTCTGTTTTTCTTGTTTTCGGTTTTACTCATGTCCGTATTCATATCCGGATATTTTCGGTTGCATGCCGCGATTTTTTCGGTCCGACACTACCCGTCTTCTCCATCACTCCGGAGAGAAGTTCAAGGGAACGACACACGCAATCCCGCTCGAAATCCGTCATGTCCGAAAAAACCTGTACCATTTTTTCGTTCACCTGAAGGTCGATCCTTTCCAGCATGCATACTCCCTCATCTGTGAGTTCCAGAAGGTTGACCCTGCGGTCTTCTTGAGAAACACGTCGGACAGTGAGGCCTTTTTCGGTCAACGACTTTACCTGGCGGCTGAATGTCGTACTATCAACCCCCAACTCTTCCGCCACCTGCTGCATGGAAGGACGCCCCATTCTCCGTATTTCGAACAGGATATGGCTCTGCGCCGGCGAGACATGTTCTCCGCAACCGGCCTCGCAACAGGACGAGTAGAGAAACCCGAATCTCCGGACAAAAATATGAATGCCTTCCCGAAGGTATTTCATTCTTCCCCCTCGGCTGAAGCTATCATTTTTAATCGCACCATGCAAGTTTTGACCGCTGAAGATCGACCTGGCCGTATCTTACGAAGGTTGCTGCGGCGCCGGTTATCCGGTTGGAATGGGAAGGCAAAATTAGGAAGAAAAACCGCGGATCGTCATCATGCGGGAAAAAAGAGAATCATCCGACGTTCAAAAAGATCAACCGACATCACGCCTGTCCGTCTCAACGAAATCAGAACGTGCGGCGGAAACGGCACACTCGCGAGCAAATGTCCCGTTTTCAACCGATATCCACCTGTCTTCCCTGTGATACGCGACTACCCTGCCCTTTTTGATAAGACCGTCCAGGAGGTGTCTTTCAACCACCCCCGCGGTCTGATCCTTGTAAATTACCCGCACCAGCATATTCTCGCCCCCTCTTTGCATTAGCATGGGCTTAAGTATACCGGCGTACCTGCGAATGTCCAGTTTCAGGATTTCTATTGGGACTGAAAAAAGTCCATATCCCGACCTCTACGGAATCATACCGGGAAAGACGTATGCCTGAAGAAAGACGAGCGCCCCGATAAGGGTGGTAAGAAATAGGGAGTGGCGCAGTGTGAAGAGAAACAGGTTCCCTTCCTCTCCAACAAGCCCGGTTGCGGCTGTTGCGACAGCTATGGACTGCGGAGAGATCATCTTTCCCATCACTCCGCCACTGGAGTTGGCGGCCCCGGTCAGGAGCGGGTCTATGCCCAACTGCTCCGCGGCTATCTTTTGCATTCCTCCGAACAGCACATTACTGGAGGTATCCGATCCGGTCAGGAATACACCGAGCCAGCCGAGAAAGGGGGCGAGAAACGGAAACAGCATGCCGGTCCTGGTAAACACCAGTCCTAGGGCCGCCGTCATTCCGGCAGCATTCATGACGTACGCCAGGGCAAGGACCGCGGAAATGGTCAGAAAGGGAAACCTCAAGTCATGCATGGTTTTGCCGGCTGCGCGGAAAAAACCGGAGCATCCGATACCGCAGATACCCGCGGAGATAACGGAGGCAATCAGAACAGCGGTTGCCGGTGCGGAAAGAAGGTTCAGCCTGAAGACGGCGGGAATCGGGAGCGGCGCACCGCCGACGGTTTTCAGGATGCCGTTATGGAGAAGAGGAACGGTAATCTCCAGTGTCATGCGGTCGAGCATCCCCTTGACGCCCGGAAGCCCCCAAACGAGAACCAGAAGTGTCAGGGCCAGATATGGGGACCAGGCAAGGGCAATCTCCCGTGCCGAATATTCATGCCGTTCCTCCGCGTCCGATTGAGAATCATGTTCGAATGTCCAGACGCTTTTCGGGCGCCAAACCCTGAGCAGAGCGACAAGGGCGACAATGGAAGCAAGCGATGCGATAATATCGGGAAGATACGGACCGAGGTAGCTCGCCGCTGCCCACTGGAAAAGGGCAAAAGTCGCACCGCAGACGAGGACCGCCGGGAATACCTCCCGCGTCCTCCTCCAACCGGACATGACGAAGACGATATAGCAGGGGATGAAGACGGAAATGAAGGGAAGCTGTCGCCCTACCATGGTGGAAAGCTTCATGAGTCCGGTGTCGTCGTACCCCATCACCCCCGCCAACGACACGAGAGGAATCCCGATAGCGCCGAAGGCTACCGGCGCCGTGTTCGCGATGAGACAGACGCCGGCCGCGTAGAAAGGCCGGAAACCGAGACCGACAAGGGTTGCTCCGGCGATTGCCACCGGCGTGCCGAACCCGGCCGATCCCTCGATGAATGCCCCGAAACAGAAGGCAATAAGAAGCGCCTGGAGCCTCCTATCCGTTGTCAGCCCGGCAAGAGAAGCTCGAAGCACCTCGAAGTGCCCGGATTGCACCGTGATGTTGTAGAGAAGAATCGTGGCGGCAACGATGCAACTGACGGGAAAAAAACCGAAAGCCGCTCCCTGCAACGCTGCGAGACCGGCAAGCCCGACCGGCATGCCCCATACAGTTACGGCGATCCCCAGAGCGGAAACAAGGGCAAGAAGCCCGGCCAGGTGCGCCTTCATTTTGAAAAGGGCGAGACAGACGAATATGACGGCGAGAGGGAGTGCGGCAATCAGTGCGGAGACAGCAGGATTATCGGCAAAGGGTGAATAGATCTGGGTCCAGGGCATTTCACGATCCTCCCGTCAGCAGGCATGCCCCGACACGCGACACGTCGGAACCTTTATCGTCCGCTGATTTCGTCTTGTAGTACCATCTTAGAAAATTCCGGCACGGAATCGCTTTTCTTATACCACGTCTTCATGTGAACTATAAATAGTCGCGTCGCACGTCTCTTCTATTGACTGGTCTCCTTTTTACCTTACTATGGAATAATAATTCCTGCCTTATTGTGCCCGCGCATCCCGAAGAAACGAAGAATGATGCCTTCGGGTTTCCGCGAATCCCCGAAAAAGGAGGATGCAAGGTGTCACAGCGTAACGATATACGCACGGGTTCCTCTCCCGATGAGATTTCCCAGGCTTTCCTCGACAATCTCTATTACATGCGGGGCCGCATTCCCGCCCTCGCCTCCCCCAACGATCTCTACCAGGCCCTTGCCTACACGGTCCGGGACAGGCTCCTCGACCGCTGGATTGAGGGCTTGGAGAAGATGCGCGACATCGGCAGGAAGAGACCTCTCAAAATTGTGAGTTATCTTTCAGCGGAATTCCTTCCCGGTCCCCATCTGGGCAACAACCTCCTCAACCTCGGCATCTACCGGCAGACCGAACAGGCCCTGGCACAGATAGGCTTCTCCCTGGAGGATCTCATCAGCCGGGAGGAAGAGCCGGGGCTGGGCAACGGTGGACTCGGCCGCCTTGCGTCCTGCTTTCTCGATTCTCTCACCACTGTCGGCGTGCCGGCCATGGGATATGGAATACGCTACGAATTCGGCATCTTCGATCAGGAAATCAGGGACGGCTGGCAGGTGGAGATCACCGACAAATGGCTCGGACCCGGCAATCCGTGGGAAATTCGCCGCCCTGAACTGGCGCGCGAGGTGAAGTTCGGCGGATATACGGAACAGTACCGTGACGAAGAAGGCAGATTGCGCGTGCGATGGGTGCCTGCGGGCGTTGTCCGCGGAATGCCCTACGACACGCCTATCCTCGGGTACAACGGGGACATGTGCAACACCCTCCGCCTCTGGTCGGCCGAAGCCGTGGAATCTTTCGATTTCCAGGATTTCAACCTTGGCGACTACTACGCAGCCGTGGAGGAAAAGGTCAAATCGGAGACGCTCACCAAGGTACTCTACCCCAACGACGAAACATCCATCGGCAAGAGCCTGCGCCTCATGCAGCAGTACTTTTTCGTCACCTGCTCCCTGCAGGACATGCTCCGTTTCTGCAGCATGGTAGGCGCGCCGCTCTCCTACTTCGCCGACTTGTATGCCGTCCAGCTGAACGATACCCATCCGGCGATAGCCGTGGCGGAGTTGATGAGGCTGCTGGTGGATGAACACACGGTCGGCTGGGAGGATGCCTGGACCCTGACGCAGAAAACCTTCGGCTACACAAATCACACGCTTCTGCCCGAGGCCCTGGAAAAATGGCCGCTGGAACTCTTCGGCAAGATACTGCCCCGTCACCTGGAGATAATCTACGAGATCAACCAGCGTTTCCTCGATCAGGTTCGAGCAATCTATCCCGGCGACGACCAGCGAATCGCCCGCCTTTCCATCATCGACGAAACCGGCGAACGATACGTGCGCATGGCCCATCTCGCCTGCATCGGAAGCCATGCCGTCAACGGCGTGGCCGAGCTGCACTCGCGGCTTCTCAAACAGGAACTGCTGCGCGATTTTTCAGAGCTCGACCCGAAGAAGTTTCATAACGTTACGAACGGCGTAACTCCCCGGCGCTGGCTGGCGCTCAGCAACCCGAGGCTCTGCGAGCTCATCTGCGGCGCCATCGGCGATGGGTGGATCCGCGACCTGGACGAATTGAAGAGACTTGAACCTTTTGCCGAAGACCCTTCGTTCCGCGGTGAATGGCGGCGCGTAAAGCATGACAACAAGAACGACCTGGCGACCCTTATCGCCCAGCGCACAGGCGTTAGCGTGGATACGAATTCTCTCTTTGACGTGCAGGTGAAACGCATCCATGAGTACAAACGGCAACACCTGAATGCCCTCCACATCGTGGCCCTCTATGCCGGGCTCAAAAGGAATCCCGCCTCCCAGCCGGTTCCCAGGACCTTCCTCTTCGGCGGAAAAGCGGCGCCCGGCTACAGGATGGCAAAACTCATCATCAAGCTCATCACCTCAATCGGCGAAGTGGTCAACACGGATCCGGTTGCCCGGAATTTTCTGCGCGTGGTCTTTCTCCCCGACTTCAATGTGAAGACGGGCCAGTGGATCTATCCGGCAGCCGACCTGTCCGAGCAGATCTCCCTGGCGGGCAAGGAAGCATCCGGCACCGGCAACATGAAGTTTTCCATGAACGGGGCGCTTACCATCGGCACCCTGGATGGGGCCAATATCGAAATTCGCCGGGAGGTGGGAGCGGAAAACTTCTTCCTCTTCGGACTGAAGTCCGAAGAGGCGCGGGATGTGAAGGCTCACGGATACGCGCCGAGGTATTACTACGAATCGAACCCCTTGCTCCGCGAGGCCGTCGACCTCATCGCTTCCGGTCACTTTTCCTCTGGCGACACGAATCTCTTCGCTCCGCTTGTGGACTCCCTGCTGCACCACGACCCCTATCTTCTCTTCGCGGACTACCAGTCGTATGTGGACTGCCAGGAACGGGTTGCGGCCGCTTTCCGCGACCAGGAATCATGGGCGCGCATGTCTATCCTGAATACGGCGCGCATGGGGAAATTTTCTTCAGACCGCTCCATCAGGGAGTACTGCTCGAAAATATGGAAGGTCAAACCGGTGAACTAATGATACACAAAGAGACTGCATCGTTCGACACTGCCCGAACCGCGCGGCCTGACGGAGACCTCCCGGACCCTGGCTGTCCGAACGGGAACGAGCGGAATGGACCGCATCAGATGCGATACGGCAAGAGCCATCCCCTCGGGGCGACCATTCTCTGTGACGGAGTGAATTTCAGCGTCTATTCCAAAAACTGCACTGTCATGGAACTCCTGCTGTTTGACAATGCCGACTCCCCTCACCCTTATTGGGTCATCACCCTGAACCCGAACCACAACAAGACCGGCAACTACTGGCATGTTTTCGTCCCCGGCCTGAAGCCCGGCCAGATCTACGCGTACCGGGCCCATGGCCCGTATATGCCCGGCAAGGGGCTTTTGTTCGATCCCGGCAAGATTCTGCTCGATCCCTACGGAAAGGCCGTCGCCGTGCCGGACGGATACAGCAGGAGCGCAGCGTGCGGCATGGGGGAGAATATTTCCACAGCGATGAAGAGCGTTGTCGTTGATCCCCGCGCCTACGACTGGGAGGGGGATACCCCCTTGAAACGCCCTTTTTCCCGGAGCGTCATCTATGAAATGCACGTGGGTGGTTTTACCAAAAACCCGAATTCCGGCGTGTCCCCTGAAAAGCGCGGCACCTTTGCGGGCCTTATCGAAAAGATCCCGTATCTGAAGGAATTGGGCGTAACCGCACTCGAACTTCTTCCCGTCTTTCAATTTGACTGGCAGGACTGCCCCGAAGGACTGGTCAATTACTGGGGATACAGCCCGGTCTCGTTCTTCTCCCCCCATCACGCTTACAGTTCCCGCAGAGATCCCCTCGGCGCCCTCGACGAATTCCGCGACATGGTCAAGACCCTCCATCGCGAGGGTATCGAGGTTATCCTGGATGTGGTTTTCAACCATACCGCGGAAGGAGATCACCGAGGGCCGACCCTTTCCTTCAAGGGCCTGGAAAACGGTGTCTATTACATACTGAACGATGGCGGCGCAACCTATGCGAACTTCACCGGCACCGGCAACACCCTCAACGCGAACAACCCCATCGTCAGGAGAATGATTGTCGACTGTCTCCACTACTGGGTTGAAGTCATGCATGTGGACGGCTTCCGCTTCGACCTGGCGTCCATCCTGTCCAGGGATGAGAGCGGCTGCCCCATGGCGAATCCGCCGATCCTCTGGGACATCGACTCGGACCCGGTCCTGGCAGGGATTAAGCTGATTGCCGAGGCATGGGACGCTGCCGGGCTTTACCAGGTGGGCAGCTTTATCGGCGACAGCTGGAAGGAGTGGAACGGAAAATTCAGGGACGATGTGCGGCGCTTCCTGCGTGGCGACAACGGTTCGGTCCGGAATTTCGCCACCAGGCTCCTCGGCAGTCCCGACATTTACGGGCACGAAGAGCGTGAGCCGGAACAGAGCATAAACTTCGTCACCTGCCATGACGGATTCACCCTGAATGACCTGGTGTCCTACAACGTCAAACACAACGTAAAAAACGGCGAGGATAACCGGGACGGATACGACGACAACCTGAGCTGGAACTGCGGCGTCGAAGGACCCGGTGACGACGGGGACATCGAGCACATCCGCAACCGCCAGGTAAAAAACTTTCTGGCAATCACGCTGATTTCCCTGGGAGCGCCGATGCTGCTCATGGGCGACGAGGTGCGCCGCACCCAGATGGGAAACAACAATGCCTATTGCCAGGACAACGAAATGAACTGGTTCGACTGGACACTGCCCGACAAGTACCGGGATGTCTTTCGATTTTGCCGGCATCTTATCCGCAGGCGGTTGCACTGGGAATTGTCGACGGAGACAACTGTCGTGAGCCTCAACCAGGTATTACGTCGCGCCCGCATCGAATGGCACGGCGTTCGGTTGCGCCAGCCGGACTGGAACGATGATTCACACAGCATAGCGGTAACCACATGGAGCCACGATGAACGCCTCATGTATCACCTGATGTTCAACGCCTATCATGAGGCCCTTGAATTCCAGCTCCCCCCTGCTCCGCCGCATACTACATCCGGATGGCGCAGGATGATGGATACATTCCTGGAATCGCCGGATGATGTCCGGTCGTGGAAGGATGCAACGACGATTGCCGGGTCCGGCTACGTCGTCCAGCCATACTCGTTCGTATTTCTCTGCGCCAGACTGACCGGAACGACCGACGAACCGCGCACGCTTTGATGTCATCACGCCGTACGACATGGCCCGACGAAAAAAGGGGACGATACGGCTCGGGAGGATACTCATGAGTCTCGCACCAAACAAGACCAAGATCGTCTGCACCATCGGTCCGGCTTCCGAGAGTCGGGAAACAATGGAACGAATGCTCCTTGCCGGCATGAACGTGGCGCGGCTCAATTTCTCCCACGGCGACTTTTCCGGTCATGCGCTCGTCATCGGGAATCTCCGGGCCGCGGCGGCCTCTACCGGAAGGAGGCTGGCGATACTGGCCGACCTTCCGGGGCCGAAGATGCGTATCGGAAAACTGGAACCGGAGCCGATTGAGCTTCGCCCCGGCGATTTTTTCACCCTCACCACCGATGATATCGTGGGAGACTCCAGCCGGGTATCCGTGACTTTTTCCAACCTGACGAAAGCCGTGCGTCCCGGCGACACCCTTTTCCTGAATGACGGACTTATCCAGCTTGAGGCCGTTGCCGTCGAAGGAAACGATGTCCGGTGCCGCGTCATCGTCGGGGGTGAACTGCGCTCGCGAAAGGGGCTCAACCTTCCGGGCGCCGACCTGGGAATCAGCGCCTTCACCGATCACGATCACGCTTGCATGAAGTTCGCCCTGGAGAGCGGCGTCGACGCAGTCAGCCAGTCCTTCGTGAACCGGGCCGCCGATATCGAGGCCGTCCGCTCCGCGGCTGCCGACATTGGATATCATCCCTTCATAATCGCCAAGATCGAACGGTCCACTGCCCTGAACCATATCGATGAGATCATCGATGCCGCGGACGGCATCATGATCGCCCGCGGCGACCTCGGGGTCGAGGCGCCTATCGAAGAGATTCCTGTCATCCAGAAGCGCCTGATGCGGCTCGCCAACATGCGAAGCAAACCGGTAATAACCGCGACCCAGATGCTCGAATCAATGACCGGAAACAGCCGTCCCACGCGGGCGGAAGCAACGGACGTGGCCAACGCAATCCTGGACGGCACCGATTGCGTCATGCTCTCGGCGGAGTCGGCGATGGGAAGCTTCCCGGTGGAATCGACGGCCATGCTCGCGAAAATTGCGGCCGCCATCGAGCCACACCGACCGGCCCTCACGGTCAGTGAAATGTTCAAAGGGGTTGAGCTGAAGGGGAAGATCCGGCCTGCCCACCTTACCGCGCTGGGTGTTGAAACGAGCCTCGAATACGTGACTCCCGCGGCGGTTTTCGTCCCGACGCGCAGCGGTTCAACCGCCAGGAGGATTGCCTCGTTTCGCCTCCCGGTGTGGATCGCCGCGGTCAGCTCCCAGGAGTCGACCTGTCAACAGCTTCAATTCACCTCGGGTGTTTTTCCCATCCATGAGGCGGATCATCCGGAAGACTGGAACTCCTATGCGCAGCAATGGGTAACGGAAAACGGGCTTGCGGGTGATCTTGTCATTCTCACGGAAGGTCCGTCGACGAAACGACCGGAGGCGAACCACCGCATGGAAATTATCGAACTGCGCCGAGGATAGATGCGCCGGGATGCGGCGTTTTCACGGAAACGGCAACACTATTGTTTCGGTGTGTTTTTCAGACTGCCGACAGGAGGTACCCCATGAAAGTTCCACGTATCGCAATTAATGGTTTCGGTCGTATCGGGCGGACGGTTACGAGGATTGCGAAGTTGCGCAGGCATTTCAATGTCGTTGCAGTCAACGATTTGAGCGCGCCGGACCAGCTTGCCTATTCCTTCAAGTTTGACAGCGTCCACGGAATCTATCCGGGAAGCGTCGGCATCGAAGGAAACTCCATGAAAATAGATAACGACCCTTTTCTGGTGCTCGGGGAGAAGGACCCGGCGAAACTGCCGTGGAAGGAACTGGAAGTTGATTACGTTATCGAGAGCACCGGTAAGTTCCGCAAGCTGGACGACCTGAAAACACATCTGAAGGCGGGGGCGCGCAGGGTAATCGTGACTGTCCCCACCAAGGACTACCTGGAGAGCACCATCGTGCTCGGTGTCAACGATCATGTGCTCACCAGGGACGCGACGATTATCAGCAATGCAAGCTGCACCACCAATTGCGCCGCGCCGCTGGCGCTGGTGCTGCATCGCGCCTTCGGCATCAAGCGCGGGCTCATGAACACGGTGCATGCCTTCACGTCGGACCAGCGCCTCGTGGATACGCCCCATGCGGATTTCCGGCGTTCGCGTCATGCGTCAATCAATATCATTCCCACATCTACCGGCGCCGCGCGGGCCATCGGCAGGGTCATTCCGGAACTGGACGGAAAACTGGACGGCCTGGCTCTCCGGGTACCGGTGACCGACGGGAGTGTCGTTGATCTGACCCTGGAACTGGAACGGACAGGTACCGTGGAGCAGATCAATGAAGCGGTGCGTGCGGCCGCGGAAGGTGATTTGAAGGGGATCCTGCAGTACCAGACGGATCCAATCGTTTCGACCGATATCGTCGGCAACTACCATTCGAGCATCTTCGACTCGCTCCTGACGCAGGTCATCGATGGAACATTCGTAAAGGTAATCGCCTGGTACGACAATGAGTGGGGGTACAGTTCGCGGGTTGCGGACCTGATAGCGCGGCTTGCCGCAATGGACGGAATGTCCCCTGTTTTCGACGACTAAGCTCGCCGACGTATGCGGCCCGGACGGACATCTCGCTCGGCCGGGATTGTCCGTCATTGAAATTTTTTCATGATTTCCGCCGCTGCCTCCTCGATAGCCTTGTTGGTCATGTCCACAACCATCCATTTCGGATTGCTCCGATAGAGGCGTTTGGCAAAGACGAGTTCGGATTCTACTGTGTCGTATTCGTTATAGGAGGTTCTGCCGAATTGCTTCATGTTCCGCATGCGGGAGGTGCGGATATTGATCAGTTGCTGGACATCCACGGTAAGCCCGATTATTCGGTCCTGCTCGATCTCGAAGAGTTGTCGTGGAGGAGGGAGGCTTTCCACCAGGGGGATATTGGCCACCTTGTATCCTTTTCCGGCAAGATACATGGACAGCGGAGTCTTGGACGTGCGTGAAACGCCCACCAGGACGATGTCCGCCTCGCCCAGGTCCTGTGTGCTCTGGCCGTCGTCGTGCTTCACCGTAAAGTTGACCGCCTCCAGGCGCTTTATGTACTCTTCATCAACCTTGTAAATGACCCCCGGTCTCCGCCGTACCGGAACCCCCAAAAATTCCTGCATTTTTTCAATAATCGGCGTAATGACGTCGAATGCTTCCAGTCCGCGCCGATCCGCTTCGGCATTCAACTCGGCCACATGGGCCTGGTGCATGATAGTGAACACGATGAGACCGGGGCGCTTCGCCACATCCTCCATGGCGCTTCTGATATCGTCCAGGGTCTTCAGATAGCTCTTGCGGTGTACCTTGACGTGCGGCTCGTCAAATTGGGCAAGTGTCGCCCTGATGACCCTTTCCGCCGTCTCACCGGTGGAGTTGGAGAAAATATAGATATGTTTCTGGGTCTTCATGGAAATGGTTCCTCTCTGCTGGCCGGCGGATACGGCTCTCTTTCAGACTTTCACTATCCTCTTTAGAAGGAAGTGTATCAGGATTGGCCAAAGGCGCATCAGGAGACAAAGCTTCAGTCCTTTACCTCAGCAGGCTTCCGCCGTCAACGATGAGGTGTGTGCCGTTGATGTAGTCCGCATCATCCGAAAGCAGGAACAGCGCAGCCTGCGCCGCATCTCTCGGATGACCTACCCGTTTCATCGGATTTGACTCGACTGCCCTGGTCCAGACTTCCTCATCCGGGTAAATCCTCTCGGTGAGCGACGTCCGGGTTAACCCGGGACACACGGCGTTGACCCGAATCCCGTAGGGGGCAAGTTCCAGAGCGGAGCACTTGGTAAGCATCACAACGGCGGCAGCGGCGCAACAGTATGCGCCGGCCTCGGCCAGGGGTTTCCACGCGAGGCGCGATGCGATATTGACGATACTCGCTTTTGGAGCTCTCTTGAGAAGAGGCAGCGCATGCTTTGTGGTAAGGAATTTTCCCGTCACATTCACGTCGATGATTCTCCGCCAGGCGTCGATGTCATACGATTCGATGGATTGCGGAATATCGATGCCCGCATTATTAACCAGATAGTCCAGATGGGGGAAATTGTCCGCGATATCGGCGACCATCTTCGCGACCTCACCTTCGTCGGTCACGTTGGCGCGGAAAGCATGAGCGCTCCCACCCTCACGCCTGATCTCGGCGACAAGGCGTTCCGCCATTTCCCCGGATTTCGAATAATTCACGAGGACAACGGCTCCAGTCGCGGCAAGGCGGAGAGCAATCTCGCGTCCGATGCCCCGGGACGCGCCGGTAACCAATGCGATCGTGCCCATTGCTGATCCTCCCATTGGTATTACCTGAAGCTATAGAGTGTGGGCAATGTGTCTGGTGACAGCAATTCAAATATACATTAACCGGCCAGCAAATGAGTCGTCACTTGTACGGTAAGAAAAATACCAGAACGACCGTGCGTATTCAATGAACTTCAATCGGTTTTTTCACAATTACCCACATTCTCCGATATGGACAATGCTTCTTCGATTGTGCTATCAAAGTGTATACGACCTCCGAAAACGGCAGCCACCACCGGGACTCGAAAGGCAACGATGTGATACGCAAGCTGGCGGGAATACTTCGGAACGGTTTCATCATCGACAGCTTCGATCCGGTGTCTGAAGAAGCCTTCCTGAAATTCAAGTTCGATGACTCGCG
Source organism: uncultured Geobacter sp. (assembly GCA_937886325.1). Classification (GTDB taxonomy): domain Bacteria; phylum Desulfobacterota; class Desulfuromonadia; order Geobacterales; family Geobacteraceae; genus RPRC01. The sequence continues at coordinate 78,591 of CALABV010000176.1, read as the reverse complement.
GAGCGTCGTCACCAGCGTCGCAATCGCCGCGGTGTTTCTCATCGCCGGACTCTGGTTGTGGGACTGGACCCTTGACCCGGAGCATGCGCTGGATGTGATCCACACAAGGCTGCTCATGTGCCTGTTCATGAGCATCTATCCCGCAGCCATTTTCATGGAAATTCGCCGTTCATTCCTGCCCTGGTTGCTGGGACTTGTCGTGATTTCCATCGAGACGGCCTTTCTCTACCACCTGACACTGCTGAATGGCGGGCTGCTCTACGGTTTCGCGGGCTTCATGTACTGGTTCATGTTGTCGGCATTTGCCGGACTCTCGTTCAATTTTGTCGAAAGCCTTCTTCTGAACCTGTGTATCGCGGTTATTCCCAATCTGATGGTACTCTTCGGTTTGGCTCCCCGTTTCAATCTTGCCCTCTACAATGCCCTGATCTGGCCGACCTGCGGTATCGCCGTCTTCGGCAACCTTTCCCTGGACAAGCTGTACCGACGACTCTTTCTGTATCGCCGGCACATCGAGACGCAGGCGAAAACCGACGGGCTCACCGGGATCACCAACCGGTCCCATTTCGTTGAATCTGCGCCGGTGGTGGTGGAACTCTGCCGTCGGCACGACCACCCCATCAGCGTGCTCATGATCGACATCGACCATTTCAAGCAGATCAATGATCGGTACGGTCATCCGGAGGGTGACGGCGTCATCAGGCATGTGGCCGCAACGATGCGGAACAAGTTGCGAATCACCGACCTTCTGGCACGGTATGGTGGAGAGGAATTCGCCGTAATCCTCCCGGAAACCCCTCCCCGGAGCGCATTCACCGTGGCCGAATCGCTTCGTCGAAGTATCGAGGAAACACCGATCGCACTCGGATCCGGTCGTTCCATACGGATCACCATCAGTGCCGGTGTTGCGGGACATGACTGCCTACCTGATGATATCGGTCTGGAAGAGTTGTTGAAACATGCTGATTTGAACCTGTATGAGGCGAAACAGAAGGGAAGAAACAGGGTTGAAGCCGGCGTCGCAGTCACCCCATGTCCCTGCTTGCCGACGTAAGAACAGGCAAAACGTTGTTTTTCTCACTTATGCTACGGAGACGTACGCGGCCTGAAATGCCGGACCGGCCCTTCGTAGGCCATGCTTCCGTTCGGGTAGTGGAGTTGGAGGTTGTACGCCGCTATTACGAGGACCTGTGCGGCATCGGCCAGCGTCCACATGAGCGCATGCCCCGCGGAATTCATGTCAACAGTGCCTTCCGGACGCTCTCTCGAAACCTCCGTGCTGCTCAGGACTCCGCATGCGAGGACCTCGATTCTCGGATATCGGCCCACGAAATGACCGCGCAGGAGCCGGAAACTCCCGATTGTCGCCTCGCAAAAGCCGCTTCCCAATTGGACGATACCCGCGTTTCCATGGCAGACGAGCCTCAACACGCCCAGCCCGGTATGCCGGCTTGAAGCCGCCAGTTGCTCGCTGCTTTGAAGAATCCTTCGGCAGATACGATCCATGGACCATTGCTCATTGACCTCTATGTTTCGTGTCGGACCGCGATCCGTTTCCAGCCATGCGTTGAAAAATGTCTGCCACGGAGCCCGCGCGTCCACTACGTTGATGTGCTGGTAAAGATGCATACGTTAATCCTCCCAAGGCTGGAAACACGAAACGGCAACCACCGAAACACCTCGAATGAACTAGTGTCCATCCGGAAACTCCGGATGTGACACTATTGGTTTCCATCCGGAAACGAACTAGCGAAGACAATTGAACATCCCCATGCACCAGAAGCAGTCGCCGCAGGGAACGGTGTTGCCGTAACAGTCCTGCTCGAACTCCTCTGCCGTAAGATACTGGCACGGCACGACATTGCAGTTGGAGCAATAGGGGAAATCGTATGCCAGCACTTCATCCCTGAAGTTCCGGAACTCCGGGCTGTTCCAGATTTCGAGAATACTCCGTTCACGTGCGTTTCCGAAGGATTTCGCGCTCACGAATTTCTTGCGGCCGAAAAAATGGCAGCCGTACTGATGCCAGAGAAAATAGCAGGGGTGCACGTTACCGTTCCAGGAAACAAAGGCCCCTCCTCCTTCCACGAATCCGCACCTGCGGCTGCTGTCGGGCGCGGTTCCGGGTAGAGTGAGTGCGAGCCCGGTTTCTTCGGCAACCGTTCGGGCCTCCGAAAAGACCCGTTCCAGTTCGGCGGCCCACTCCTCGTCGCGCTCCATGAGGTTCTTCAGGTGCAGGGAGATGTCCCGTGAACGGGCCTCCGCCTTCATCTCCTCCACCAGATCGAAGAGGCGCTGTTCGCGGGGAGTTCGCGAATATTTCCAGATTGCCGTCAGGTAATCGGCCAGGTTGCCCTCTTCTCCCCTCGAACCTTCCTTCCAGGATCGCACGAAAAACTCGGCCCTCTCGACGCGGGAACCGCCCCCCGCACCAATATCTTCAAGGGCCTCGAAAAGCGCTTCCAGCGCTGCCTTCCATCCGGGGTCGGCGCCGAACAGCTGTCCAAGCTGGTCTTCGGTTTCGACAAAATCCTTTATGGTAATCTGCTTGGTCGGAAGGCTTGAGCCGATGATCCTGAGAACGGCATCCCTGCCGCCGGCCGCGGAAAAGATGCCGGCCAATTCAGCGAGAAATCCGGCCAGATCCGCTTCGTTCGGGGTGCGCATGTATTTCCAGAGCACCTTGAAATAGTCACCGATTTCAAGACCTTCGGAAACGGCCTTTTCTCTCCATTCGGTGAAGAGTTCAACCGCACCGTCCATATTGGAATCGAAGGCGGTCAGGGGGACGCTGCTTTCCACGTAGGGAAGCACATGGGTGACGATGGCGAAAGACGCCCCCAGAGCAGCCGCGCGACGCAGGAGGTCCGGCAGCTCCCTGGTGTTGTCCCGCATGAGCACGAATTCGAGCCCGATTTCCAGATCCGGCCTTCCACAGGAAACTTTCGCGTCATGGAGTGCCGAGAACGCCCGTTCCACGCCCTGTTCCTCCCCTCCCCTGCGTATTTGGCGGAATGTTTCGGGATTGAGGGCATCGGCGGAAATGCAGATCCGGTCGAGCCCGGCATTCAGGAGAGAAACGGCCCTCTTCCCGTCCAGCAGCATGCCGTTGCTCTGGAAACCCACCCAACTTCCGGGAGGCATCAACTCCTTGGATCTCCGGATGAACCTTTCAAGGCGTGAATCCAGCAACGGCTCGCCGACACCGTTGAGGACTATGGCTTCCAGGTGGGGAAACGCCTCCTCCAGCGCGGCAAAGGTTTCGTCGGCCATATCCCCTTCCATGGCGGAGCGGTCCCACGTCTCCTTGACACACATACGGCAGTGGAGATTGCAGCGTGTGGTGGTCTCCACGAACAGCCTGGATGGCCAGGGACGTTGGGGAGGGATATTCGTCACAGAATTTGAGGGATTGCTCTGTAAACTCATGTGGCCTCTTGTCTCTTTCACAGACCTGCCAGGTTTTGAAAACCTGGCAGGTCTGATTCTACCTGTTGTGGCATCGCCTTTCGTTTACCTCTCCGGACGATTGCAGCCTGTCATACCCTTTTTGACAAGCACTATCTGCCACAACTGGTTGACCCGTGCACGGAAAGCGCCTGCGCATGATAGCAGATAGAATCGCCACATACGGTGGAATCTCTCTCCGTAGCTGTACGCGAGATCCGTCCAGGCATCCTCAAACCTCTGCCACCAGGCCATCAGGGTCCTGTCGTAATCAGGGCCGAAGCCATGCCAGTCCTGGATATAAAAACGCTTCTCTACGGCAGATGCAATCTGCACCGCCGAGGGCAGCATCCCGTTGGGGAAGATGTAGCGTTCAATCCAGGGATCGGTGGTCGTTACCGATTCGTTGCCGCCGATAGTCTGCAGGAGGAACAGCCCGCCCGGCGTCAGACATCGTTCAACCACCTCCATGAAGGTCCGATAGTTTTTATACCCCACATGCTCAAACATGCCGATGGATACGATTCGATCAAACGTCCCATGGAGATCACGATAATCCTGTAACCTGATGTCCACCGAAAGGCCTGAACAGCTCTGTCTCGCCACCTTGAGCTGTTCATGGGAAACAGTCACCCCCACGACCTGTACACCGTAGCGTTCGGCAGCGAACCGGGCCAGCCCGCCCCAGCCGCAGCCGATGTCCAGAAGTCGAAGCCCCCGTTCCAGGAGCAACTTGCGACACACCAGATCCAACTTGTGTTCCTGTGCCGTATCAAGGTTTTCGGCTTCCTTCCAGTATGCGCAGCTGTACACCATCCGTGAATCGAGCATCCGCTCATAGAGGTCGTTGCCGATATCATAGTGATTTCTTCCCACCTGAAAGGCGCGTGACCGGGACTGGCGGTTTGCTATCTGGGCCGCTACCGCGGAAAACACCATGCCCCATGTCCGCACACGACGATCGATTCCCGCTGCGAAGAGCCGGCAGACAAGCTCGTCAACTCGCTCGCAGTCCCACCAGCCTTCCATGTAGGATTCTCCCAGACCAAGTGAACCGTGGGCCAGCAGCCGCCTGAAGAGATCCCTGTGATTCACGGAGATATCCCAGGGGCGGTTGCCGTTCACGGTGATGTCAGCCGGTTCCAAGAGTTGCTCGATACGCTTTTGAAAAGACATTCCAGCTGCCTCTCTACCGTGAGGGTAAGGTCATTTGGCATGCACCGCTGTCATCGCCTCGAATCCGGCCACGATATCGAGCAGTTCCTCTGTGATGGCGCCCTGACGCAAATCGCGAAACTGGAGGTTCAGTTCATCCAGCCTTTCCCCGATATTTTTCTCCGCCGCCTGCATGGACGCCAGACGGCTGGCGTTTTCGGCAGCCAGGGACTCGGCGAGCGCCAGGTACAGAGACGCAAACAGGGAGTGGCGGATCAGCAAAGAAAAGAGACGGCCGCGCTCCATGGTGAACAAGGGAAGGGTCGAACCTGACCACGGTCGGGTCGCCAACTCCTGTAGTCGTTCCCTGTCGAAGGGCATGAGATGCAGGAGTTGCGGACCGGAAACTGTTCCGAAAAGGATGCGATTGTAGCAGACGACCACGCGGTTGATGCCGTGAAACGATCTCCACCCCTCGATGGCAACCAGAATGGAATTCACCGCAGAAAGGATTCCGGTCACCGATACCGGCGCAGGCTGCACCTCGTCCACTCCTTCGCCCGATTCGACCAGGTGCATCTGGGCACGCCCTCCGATACAGAGGATACGCCGCGACGACTGGTCGGGCGCCAATTTTCGCAGCCGGTCCCGACTGAAGGCGACGACCTGTTCGTTAAAGCGTCCGCACAACCCCTGGTCCGACCCGAGAATGACGGCGCCAAGTTTACCCTCTCCGGTTGGTTGCTGTTCCACTGCTTCACCGGCGCCCTGTCGCAAAAGGATTACCAGGCCCATTTCAATGGTCCGGGAATATTCGGCAAGCGTCTGGATTGCCTTTTCCTGGCGCCGGATACTCACCGCGGCGAGCGTCTTCATTGTCCTCACCACGGACTGGAGGAGTTCCACTGTCACGATGCGAGATTTGATGGTCTCAGTTGTCGGCATTGCCTCTATCGTTATCCTTGGATTCGGGAAGACCCCGGATGGCTGAGAGAATCGCCTTCCGGTCCCCTTCGTCCAGCTCGTGCCCTGCCTCGATGCGCAAGCAGAGGTCGGAGAGTTCCTCTCTCATGATGCGACGGACGCTTTTTTCCGCGTCAGCTACCTGCTCCGGAGGTACCGTGTCGAAGACTCCACCGGTAACGGCAACAAGCACGGCAACCTGCTCGCTGACCGGCATGGGGTCGTATTGGCGCTGTTTGAGAGTCTCCCGCACCCGACGGCCGCGCTCGATAATACGACACGCCGACTCGTCAAGGCGGGCGCTGAACCTCGAAAAGGCTTCCATCTCTTCGAACTGGGCATAGGAAAGCCTCAGGTCTCCTGCCACGGCTCGGTACGCCGGGAGTTGTGTCTTGCCACCCACACGCGACACCGATTTGCCCACGTCCACGGCGGGAAGGACCCCTTTCTGGAACAGGTCAGGCGAAAGGTAGATCTGGCCGTCGGTGATGGAGATGAGGTTGGTGGGTATATAGGCCGAGAGATTCTGCGCCTCAGTCTCGATCACCGGAAGCGCCGTCAGGGACCCTCCCCCGTGCTGCGCATCCAGGTGCGTCGAGCGCTCCAGGAGCCGGGAGTGGATATAGAAGATATCGCCGGGAAAAGCCTCGCGCCCCGGCGGCCGCCGCAGCAGCAGGGAAAGCTCGCGGTAAGCGCGTGCGTGCCGGGTCAGATCGTCATAGATGATGAGGACGTCACGGCCCTGCTCCATGAAATATTCGCCCATGGTGGTGGCCGCGTAAGGTGTGACGTACTGAAGACCGGCCGAATCGGAACCTTCTGCCACCACCACGATACAGTGCTGCATTGCATCGTGCCTGGCCAGGTCGTCCACCAGCTTGGCCACCGACGCGCCCTGCTGACCCACGGCGCAGTAGATGCAGATTACGTTCTTTCCCTTCTGGTTGATGATGGTGTCCAGAATGAGCGCCGTCTTGCCGGACTGGCGGTCGCCGATGATCAGTTGCCGCTGTCCCCTTCCGATGGGAATGAGCGCGTCCACGACTTTGATGCCGGTATGCAGCGGCACGGTTACCGGGGCACGGTGCATGATGGCGGGCGCCTCGCGCTCCACCGGACGCCGTTGTGAGGCATGCAGGGGACCGAGGTTGTCCAAGGGGGTACCTAGGAAGTCAATCACCCGGCCCAGCAGTTCTTCGCCCACCGGGGCATCGAGCACCCTGCCGGTGCGCCGCACCATACATCCGACCTGGAGGGAATCGCTCTTGCCCAGCATGATGACACCCACTTCGTCGGGGTCGAGGTTGAAGGCGATGCCGAACACGCCGCCCGGGAAGCGGACCAGTTCATTGGACTGAACGTCCGGCAGGCCGGACAGTCTGGCAATGCCGCCGTTCAGATAGATCAGGGTACCGGCATCCCGAAGCTGCACTTCAGGATGAAGTTCGTCCAATACCTCGTAGAAAACCCGTGAGAAATTGTTGGTGAATATGTCAGCTTCCATGTTCGTCGATTCTCCGCTCAGATCCTCCATCATTTCTGCCTGACTCCCCGGGCATGGAATCCGCCATTTTCTCCACCAGCAGATCCTCCAGATCACCCAGATGCTCTTCAAGATTCCATGCCAGGGACCTCCCCCCGGCGCGCATGTCTATGCCGCAGATCAGGGAGGGCTCCACTTCGAAACGAACGGTACCGGTGTCCGCGTCCAGGCTTTCCAGAATCCTTATTACCTTTCTCCGCGCCTCCGTGCTCATTTCGAAGGCGCTCCTGACCACTACCTCCTGTCCCGGAATGCGGAAGTGTCCGGCCAACTCCTCTCGTCGTTCAGTTCCCAGATCGCGAATTCGTTGCTCCAGACAAGCGGCCATCCTTTCCTCCAGGGAGGCGTCGGCCATATCCGTCAGAATTCCGCGGGAGACGGCGCAGACCTGTTCACAGACATGGCGTCGCAGTGACCGGAACAATGAATCGCGCTCCCTGCGAAACGATTCCAGCCACTGTGTCCGGCTCCGGGCAACCTCTTCCCGTGCTTTTGCCAGCAGTTCCTTGCGCAGCGTATCAGCCTCCTCCCTGGCCTCGACACGCATCACTTCCCTGGTTTTCGCGAACTCCTCCATGAGGGACTCGTAACGCTCCCGCTCCTGCCGGGCGTCGTCGGCCTTTTTCGCCGCGTCTTCGAACCTGGCGGTGATCTCCGCCTCGCGTCGAACCATGGCCCGGACGATCGGCCCGTACAGGAAGCGCTTCAAAAGGGCCACGAGAACGAGGAAATTGATTATCTGGGCGATAACCGTAAACCAGTCGGGTCCCATCCTGTCTCCTCACGGGTGTTCGATGACATACTTCCAGAACGGATTTGCAAATACCAGGATCAGCGCCACGACGAAACAGTAAATGGCCATGGACTCGATCATGGCCAGGCCGACGAAAAGGGTTCGACTGATGGTCCCGGAGGCATCGGGCTGCTGGGCGATGGCGCTCAGAGCCTGCGCAACGGCCCTGGCTTCGCCGAAAGCGGGACCAATGGAACCCACGGCCATGGTGGCTCCGGCCACAATGATGGAAATCATTCCGATAAGACCGATGTTGTTCATAATCAGGAGCCTCCCTTTCCTTCTTTGTCTGTTTCGGCTTCCCCGCGTTTCTGGACGGACGTGGCGGACGCGATGTAGACAGTCGCCAGAACGGCGAAGATGTATGCCTGGATAAGCCCGATGAGCAGCCCCAGCGCCTGCATCACAATAGGGAAAAACAAGGGGGCGATGCTCAGCAGGATGCCTACGATGACGGTGCCGCTCATGATGTTTCCGTAAAGCCTTACCGCCAGGGCAAGGGTCCGTGAAAACTCGCCGATTATCTCGAACGGCGCCATGAAAAACGACGGCTTGACGTAGTGAGCCAGGTAGCCCCATACCCCTTTCTGCAGTACACCGTAAAACGGAACCGCGATAAAGACGCAGATGGCCAGAGCAGCAGTGGTGGAAAGAGAGCCGGTGGGAGGATGGAAACCGGGTATTATCTCCAGGCTGTCCGAAACGGCGATAAACAGGAACAGGGTACCGATGAAAGGAAGAAACCGTCCCGGCTCCTGGCGGCTGGTTGCGCGTATCTGGTCATTGAGGAAGGTCACCAGCGTTTCCAGCAGGCTGCGACGGCGGGACATTTTCCCTTCCTCCGCAAGTCGGCGCGTTACCAGCCATGAACCGAGGGACAGGGCCGCCATGACCACCCAGGTATAGACGATGGTGCCGTTGAGCCTGATCGGACCCCACTGCCAGAGAATCATACTGTCGGGACTCAGTTCCATTGCATTCCCCAAACTTATCAGATAGGGAGAAGTACAGTCCTCGTACCTAAAGGGACCGTCCCCTTTCACCTGAAAGCCGTACCGCCGCTTCCCCTGACCTGACGATACGGGTCAAAACGAGCCTAACTGCAAGAAATCCGGCCAGACAGGCCAGAAGGCGTTCCCAGCTTCCGTTCATCACGAGATAAAATCCGCACAGCGCCGCCAGCAATCTGACGACAAAACTGCCGAACATGAGCAGAGCAGGCCTTGCGCTGCACGATATTCTCCGAACCGTGAGCCATAACCCCCCGAAGTAGAGCAGGCCGAGAGCCGCTCCGGCAACAGCTGCCGGCATCAGATTGATTGCGAGGATGTGCACGAGGTAACCTCCCTGATCTTCCTGAGGTGCCAGTCAATCATTCTTCGAGACATGGCTCACCCAGTACCAGGCATTCAGGCATCCCAGGATTAAGCCGCCGAACAGCAGCATCAGTGTCCAGGAAAAGCGGCCCGGCCAGCGGTTGTCGAGCCAGATTCCAAGGGCGATGCCGATCAGGGTGGGGATCACCACCGACCAGCCTACGATGCCGAAGATGGTCAAACCGAACAGCAGACTGCGATCCTTCTCGCGGCGGGCGGTGATGCGCCTCTCCTCTTTGGCGGCGATGGTCTTTTCCATCTCTCCGGATGCTTCAGCCCATTCCTGTTTTTCGGGATCATCCACGGATCTTCTCTCCCATCCGGACGAATCTGACCACCAGATCCGCCTCAAGCTTGGCCAGGACTTCACGGGCCTGCCGTTCCCGCTCATCCAGGACACGAAACCGTTCCATCACCGCCTGACGAAGCTGCCCCAGGGGTGCGCCCCGCACTGCGTTCCTCGTCGACACCATGACTTGCGCGCCGCACTTTACGAGAATCCCTTCATCCACGGCCAGGAACTCCTCCTCTCCTGCCGCGGTTTCAAAGGAAAGCAGTCCCGGAACCAGTGCGGCCAGGAAATCGATGTGGCGGGGAAGCAGACAGAAGGAGCCGTTCTCGGCCTCGGCCGTCACCTTGGTCACTTCCTGATCCACCAGCACCCCAGTGGGCAACAGCACCGTGAGTTTCATGACTCTAGCGCCTCGTCGACAGTTCCTATCATGTAAAGCGCACTCTCTGGTAACGTCGAAAATTCGTCGTTCAGTATCCTCTCGCACCCGTCCAGTGCATCAGCAAGCCTCACCATCCTTCCGCCATGGCCTGTGAACTGCTCCGTGGTGAAGAAAGGCTGGGTGAGAAAGCGCTCCAGCCGTCGGGCGCGGTGGACCACGGCCCGGTCGGTCGCGGACAGTTCCTCCATCCCGAGCATTGCGATGATGTCTTTCAGTTCCTTGTACTCCGCCAGGTTCTTGCGGATCGCCTGTGCGATCTCGTAATGACGCCTGCCCACGATGGCGGGGGAAAGCATCTTCGATCCCGATTCCAGTGGGTCCACTGCCGGATAAAGTCCTTCGGCGGCCCTTTTGCGAGAGAGGACAATCAGGGCGGAGAGATGGGCGAATGTATGCACAGCCGAAGGGTCCGTAAAATCGTCGGCAGGGACGTACACCGCCTGGATAGAGGTGATGGCCCCGCTTGACGTAGTGCAGATGCGCTCCTCCAGTTGGGCCAGCTCCGTTCCCAGGGTCGGCTGATAGCCGACGCGCGACGGTATCTGTCCCAGCAGGGCCGACACCTCGGTACCGGCCTGGATATAGCGGAAGATATTGTCGATGAGCAGAAGAACGTCCTTTTTCCGGTCGTCCCGGAAATACTCGGCAATGGTCAGAGCCGCATGCCCCACCAGAAAACGGGCGCCGGGGGGCTCGTTCATCTGGCTCAGGATCATCACCGTCTTGTCCAGCACCCCGCTCTTCTCCATCTCGCGGTACAGCTCCTCCGCTTCCCGGCAGCGCTCTCCGATGCCGCAGAAGATGCTCACTCCCTCGTGCACACCCACCGTGTTGTGGATTATCTCGGTGATGAGCACGGTCTTGCCGACGCCCGCTCCGCCGAACAGCCCCGCCTTCCCTCCCCGTTCGAGCGGAGAAAGAACATCGATTACCTTGATGCCGGTTTCCAGTATTTCCGCTGAGGTCACCAGCTCCGTGAGTGGAGGCGGCCGCCGGTGCACGGGGCGCTGCTCCCCACAGGAGAGTGATCCCCGACCGTCGATGGTCTCGCCAAAGACATTGAACATCCTTCCCAGGAGAGAGTTTCCAATGTGCACGGTGAACGGACCCCCGGTGTCCACCAGAAGCGAACCCCGCGCCAGACCCTGGGTGTGGGTCAGGGCAATGCCGCGTATCGTCTCATGGTCCAGGTGTGCCAGCACCTCCACCAGCACACCGGAGGAGTCGGGCGCCATGAGCCGGTTATGGATAAGGGGAATCCGGCCGCGAAAACGGACATCAATCACGCTGCCGCGAATCACCACGACCTCTCCATGATTCTCCTGACCTGATTTTACGTGACCGTGTTCCGTGGCCATGCCTCACCGTCCGAAAGACAATTGGAATGATTACAGTTACCAGAATAACGCATATTGGGAGAAATGAAAGACCCCTGCGATGACGGTATGGAAGCACGGAAATGGTGAGTATTTCAGTGGTAATGAAAGGAACGCGCTCTTCAGTATTGCTGGCGCCGGGTTACCTGTTCATGAAATAAGGGAGTGACAGGAGTGATGGGGAGTAGCAGCGGATTTGTCGGGAATTCTGAAGGGAAAACGGAAATGTCATGCCTCCGACTGAAGGAATGACATTTCCGCCGTATTTCCAAGGCCTGTTTATTTCAATGCGGCAAAAATAGCGTCGCGGATTTCATCAACCTTGCCGGTGCCGGGGATTTTTACGTAGGTGGGCGCCCCCGATACTCCCTTGGAAGCCCAGTCCGAGTAGTATTTCACCAGGGGTTTGGTCTGGGAGTGGTAGACGTCGAGACGTTTTCTGACGGTCTCTTCCCTGTCGTCATCGCGCTGGATCAGGTCTTCACCGGTCTCATCATCCTTGCCCGCCACCTTGGGAGGATTGAACACGACATGGTAGGTGCGGCCGGAGGCCAAATGCACGCGCCGGCCCGACATGCGTTTGATGATTTCCTCGTCGGCCACGTCAATTTCCACGACATAATCGATGGGCACGCCGGCGTCTTTCAGCGCGTCGGCTTGCGCAATGGTACGCGGGAATCCATCGAACAGAAAACCGTTGGCGCAGTCAGCTTCCTTAATCCGGTCTTTCACCAGGCCGATGATGATGTCATCGGAAACAAGACCGCCCGCATCCATGATCTTCTTTGCGGCCATGCCCAATTCGGTACCGGCCTTCACGGCGGCGCGCAACATATCGCCGGTGGAAATCTGCGGAATTCCGAATTTTTCCTTGATGTAATTAGCTTGGGTACCTTTACCCGCGCCCGGCGGGCCCAACAGAATCAAACGCATGCCTTCCTCCTTCGTAGTGCCGCATCCGGCGGCCTTTTACTTTTCTTTCCAGACTATATTTTTACTGGATATGAGTCTGTTACATCCATTGCAGAAGAATCCCTGGCCGCATTTGGCACAGAATTGGAGTACTTCGCCGCATTCGGGGCAGAACGGTTCCATGTCATATTCATCGTAATGGGTGTAACTGTCGCAGTGTCCGCAGAAAAACCCCGGGCCGTCGGGCGTCAAGTCCTTCCTCATCTCGGAGCCGCATTCACGGCATATTCTTCGTTTCATGAAAGTCTCCCGTGAATCCGGAGGATTTTCCCGTCCACCTGAGTGTCCGGGGCGTCGCTCACGTCCGAACCGATGTGGCCGCCGACCAAGGCGTAGTTTGCCTTGAAGCGCATGGGTATGTCAAGCGCTGCACAAGAAGTAATTTCACTGAAACCGGAAACAAAACCGTCCATCACGGATCTTCCGACTGCTCACAGCCAAAAGGGCATCATACAAAAAGGCCTCTTTCCACAAGGGAAAAAGGCCTTTTTGTATCATCAGAGCATGGTGACGGCAGTTGAACGAGTTGGATCACCCGAACAGCGAAGAACCTTTTGCCTGTCAGGCAGCGCCGTACTGGAAGACAACTCGCGTGGGAATATCGTTCAACTTGCGGACCGCTTTCAGCAGGAGGCTCACTTGCGATACGTGCTGCACCAGGTGAACCCTCTCTCCCGAATCGGTAACTCCATGAAAAGTGATGAGATTCGATGGGGAGATGTTGATTTCGTCCGCACGGAATTCAATCGAAGAACCGAATGACGCAAGGCTGATGGCAACCTCATGCTCGGCATCCAGCGCAGCCTCGAATTGTTCGATGGTCGACCTCACTGCCCTGCATGTACCTATGAAAGGATTGCTTCGTACATATCCTCTCTCGGGATGATCCGCATGATACCTGTTCACACCTTGGTAACCCGCCGCCAGGGGACTTGCCGCACTGTACTCTGTCATGCTCTCTCTCCTTTGGGATACGCCCCGCTTACGTTGATTGCCGAACTCAAAGATCTCAATCCCTATTGAATGCTTTTGAAAAATAACCGATGGACGACCCGAAACAGAATCGCCGCCCAAAACCGCTGACATGCTGCCTGGGATGTATTGGCACATGTTAGGCAATTTTTTTCGAGATTCTACTCTATGATGAGTTACATGTCAACATTACCGATCGCTTCACCCCACGCACCAGACCGGGCAATTGATTTCCGGAAAGACACGTTCAATTCATTTTTCATCGATTATCAAAACACGAGGTTATTGTTCAAGTTGAGACTCACACAATGATTAACTTTTCTACTCATTTTCTGTCTTTTATAAACTCACATCATTCGTCTTTTTTCTTCAGTATGCCGGCGCCACCGTCAAACGGACAAGCTCGCTTGCCACGGTCAACATAAATACCGAACCAGCCTGTTTTACCTGGTTTCCATCCTGAGTTTCCGGATGGAAACTACCTGGACTCAACAATTCGTGGATGTGCGCGGAGACTTATACTCTTGATACTCGTGCCCTACCCACTTTCTCTCTACGCTATCGATAATATCAATAGAACTACTCTCTCGATACGATATTATCAATTTGACATGTTCCGGCAATCCGGTAGGATTGGCGACCTGTCAAGCGGAATACTAATGAATAAAGCGAGGATAAACCAAGTCGCCGTGTCTCATTTGAAAGCAGCGGATCTATGGGCGTATCGTTCTCTCAGAATCGTAATCGGAGGGGTATTTGTCTACTCGGGAACGATTAAGGTTATGGATGTAAAAGGGTTCGCCCGGATGGTCTCCCAATACAACCTTGTGCCCGATCAATTCCTCGCGCCGGTTGCCTACGGTCTGCCGGTACTTGAATTGCTTGCCGGTATCGGTCTGATTTTCGATCTCCCCGCTGCGCTCACTGGCATAACCGGCATGCTCGTCACTTTTATAGGAATCCTCTGGTATGGAATCCTGAAGGATCTGGACATCGACTGCGGATGCTTTTCAACGGAAGAGATCAAAGGGCAGGACAGCCTTCGTCAGGCACTCTACCGTGATATCCTGATGGTTGCTGTCTGCGGCTACTTATATGTCTCTCGTATTTTTCGAAGTACGTACGGCCGGGGCCGGCCGAAGATCAAAAATATCATTTAGGAGGAATCACGCATGAAAACAAGAATGAAAACCGGAATTTTCTCAGCGATTGTCCTGTTTGTTCTGGCAGCAGTCGCACCGAACGTTTTCGCACTTGGAGTGAAGGAACTGGAAACGGAGAAGAGCGCGGTCACCTTTGCCCGTGAAGTTGAACGAGGGGGGTACAAAATCGTTTCCACGGAAGAGTTGAAAAAATGGATTGACGAAAAAAAGAACATGCTTATCGTCGATACCATGCCCTACCAGGACAGCTATATAAAGAACCACATTCCCGGCGCAAAGCAAATGGAATTTCCCATCCCGGAGATGAAATCCCTGGACGACAAGACCAAAGCGGAACTGCTGAAGCTTCTCGGTCCCGACAAAAAGAGGATGATCGTATTCTACTGCGGTTTCACAAAATGCACCCGCAGCCACAACGGCGCCATGTGGGCGGTCAAACTGGGATACAAGAACGTCTATCGTCACCCCGGCGGCATCAAGGGGTGGATGGAAGCAGACTATCCCGTCGCCAAAGGGCAGTAGCCGGCAGCCTCGCGACCAACCGGCGCCCCCGGACAGGGGCGCCCCCCCTTCATGCCTTCCCTTCGGCATTCCCCGCGGCATATGTCAGTAACACGTTCCCCAGTACCACACCCGACTCCATGTTGAACGCATGGAGCCTGTCGTGGTATTGTTGGGTCTCCCATCGAAATGCCATCCGATGATTCCGTCTATGACGGACCGAAAGATGAAAACCACCGATAATGCCCTATACTGAATACCGCAAGCGATTGCCGGATAAACAAGCGGCAGCCGCGATATAACCATCCAGGAGGCACCCTATGGCACGCTTTCTTTTTCTGTTCGCAATCTCATTTCTGATGTTTTCGTTTCAACCGTCGGCCTTTGCCGGAACGAAAGGGGGAAGGAACATGACGGAAAACATCCATTGGCTGGGGCATGACACATTCAAGATCACCGGAGAGACAACGATCTACACGGACCCTTTCTCCGTCGGCAGGAAAGACACGGCGGACATCATCCTGATTACCCATGAACACTACGACCACTGTTCACCGGACGATGTGAAAAAGCTCCAGGGCCCCGGCACGACAATCATCGCCACGGCGGACTGCGCACGGAAGCTCACGGGAAATATCCGTACCGTCCGTCCCGGTGACACCATCACCCTTGGGAAAATTACCATCGAAGCGGTACCGGCCTACAACACCAACAAAAAATTTCACCCACGGGACAAGGGATGGGTCGGCTACGTCATTACAATGGACGGCAAAAGAATCTACCTTGCCGGCGATACCGACCTGATTCCGGAGATGCAGGCTATCAAAGCCGATATCGCTCTTCTCCCGGTTTCCGGGACCTATGTCATGACCGCCGATGAGGCTGTTCAGGCAGCCCTCATAATCAATCCGCGGGTCGCCATACCCATGCACTACGGTTCGATTGTCGGTTCTTCATCCGATGCCAGGAGATTTCAGGAAAAACTGCAGGGGAAAATCAAAGTGGTCATTCTGCCGAAGGAATAGCGAATTCTGATCCGCGTGAACAATCGTGAATATCATGAAAGGCGACAAAGAGAACGGCGGGGAGCAATGACCACCCGCCGTTCCGGTTCTTCCATATTTTGATTCTCTTTGGTCTTACACCCGCAGCGACCCGATCAATTCCTTGACGTCGGCGATACCGTTTTCCCGCAGGTACCGCTCCATATCCTCGGCTATCCGTTGAGACGCGTCCGGCGCCATGAAGTTGGCCGTGCCCACCTGCACGGCGGTTGCGCCGGCGACCAGGAACTCAAGGGCGTCGGTTGCCGTTGCGATCCCTCCGATGCCGATTACAGGGAGCTTCACTGCCCGGGACACCTGCCATACCATGCGGAGAGCCACAGGCTTGACAGCCGGGCCTGACAGCCCTCCGGTCACGTTGGCGAGGGCCGGACGCCTGCTCTTCAGATCTATTGCCATGCCGGTAATCGTGTTGATAAGTGAGAGGACATCGGCTCCGGCTTCGGCGCACGCCTGGGCCATCTCCACGATATCCGTTACGTTGGGCGAAAGCTTCACGATAAGCGGTTTTGTCGTTGCACGACGCACCGCCCCGACTACCGAGGATGCCGCCTTCGGATCCGTACCGAAGACGATGCCGCCGTGTTTGACATTGGGACAGGAGATATTCACCTCCACCCCGGCCACCTCGGGAACGGCGTCCAACCGTGCCGCAAGGTCGGCATATTCCTCCACGGTATTGCCGAAAAAGTTGACGATCACCGGGGTTGAAATGGTGCGGAGAAACGGGACCTTTTTCTCGATGAATGCGTCGATACCCACGTTCTGCAGTCCGATGGCGTTCAGCATCCCACCAGGGGTCTCCACGATGCGAGGCATTGGGTTGCCGGCCCTGGGACGGAGTGAGAGCCCCTTGGTGATGATTGCGCCGATTTTTTCCAGGTCCAGATACTCGGAAAACTCCTCGCCATAGCCGAAGGTGCCGGAAGCGGTCATGACCGGATTGCGCAAGGTGATGCCGGCCAGGTTCACTGAAAGATCGGGTTTTCTCACGGCCGCACCTCGTTCACCGCCTCATCCCACAGCAGCTCCGTCGTGTCGAACACCGGCCCTTCCTTGCAGACGCAACGGTAATCCGGCGCTTTCTCGTCATGGGAAGCCCCCTTGACCACGCACCCGAGACATGCTCCCAATCCGCACGCCATGGTCGCCTCCACGGCAACCTGGCACCGGATACCGTACTTTGCGCACATTCTTGCCACGGCCCGCAGCATCGGCTCCGGACCGCAGGCGAATACCGCGCGGCGCTTCCCTTCCAGCGACAGATGCTCTTCCAGCACCTCGGTGACCAGCCCCCGGGCGCCGAGGGTCCCGTCATCGGTCGCCACGTAGGTATCGATGCCCAGTTGCTCGAATTCCGTAACACACAGCACGTCTTCTTTTCTCCTCCCGCCGATGAATACCTTCACCGGCGATGCGTCCACCAGTCGACGGGCAAGGAAGTAGAGGGGGGCAAGACCGAACCCCCCGCCCACAAGGAGTTTCTCTTCCCCCGGCTCTCCGATTGTGAAACCGTTGCCCAGGGGCGCAAGGATATCGACGGAATCCCTTTCGTGGAGATAACTGAGAATCGAGGTCCCCTTGCCCACGACCTTGTAGAGAATTTCAAGGTAGTAGCGGCGGGGCGTGTCAGGATATTCCAGGGAAAAGGTCCCCACATCGTAGATGCAGAACGGTCTCCGCAGGAGCGGGTCTACGCCGTCACGCACCTTCACCATGACGAACTGGCCCGGTTTGGCCTCCATGATTCCGCGGGGCGCGGTGAGCCGGATTCGGCGATAGCCGGGTGAGATCTCCAGATTGGATACTACAACTGACTTAAAGTGCATATTCTTTTCCACCGTGGCTCTTCATATCGTATTCCATCAGCACGGCATCTTCTCCGTTTTCATAATAGGCCTTCCTCCTCCCTGTGACGACAAAACCGAGACTCTCGTACAGGGAAAGCGCCGGCCGGTTGGTCGGTCGAACCTCCAGGGCCACGAAGGCGGCTCCCCGTACCCGCAAACCGTCAATTGCAGCCTCGACAAGGAGTCTGCCTACCCCCCTGCCCCTGAACCCGGGGCTCACGGCCACGTTGAGAATGGACCCCTCATCAAGGACGAGCATACAACAGATATACCCCGCAATGGCGCCGGCGGCTGTCCGGGCAACCAGAGGGAACGAAAGGGGCGACGACAATTCACCGATAAAGTGTTGACGACTCCAGGGGGATGGAAAAGAAACCGTTTCTATAGCGAGAACTTCCTCCAGATCGGCTTCCGTCATGGGCTGGACAACAATCTTTTCCACGGGTTCCTCCCATTGTCGCGGGCAATGATACCCACACACCTCACGTGATGTAAACTGTTTTTTGCCGGCCTACAAGGGGAAGCGGGCGACATCTCGAATGACGCATCCGGGTTGTCGGCCATCCGTGCGTACGTCTATCTTCGATGCACACGTGGCACTCGTTACTGCCGGTGAAGAATCCCAGATTGGGTTTGACATTTCAGCCTCAATACCGTAAAAATGGGTCTCGTTTTTTTCAGTCAGGAGGATGCGCTTGTGAGCAGCGGCAAGGTTACCTACAAGGATGCAGGTGTTGATATCGATTCAGGCAACAGCTTCGTGAAGTTGATAAAGCCTCTGGTAAAAGCTACCTACCGGCCCGAGGTCATGGCCGATATCGGCGGCTTCGGAGGTCTCTTTTCCCTCAACGCGTCAAAGTACCGGAACCCGGTGCTCGTGTCGGGTACCGACGGAGTGGGAACAAAGCTGAAACTCGCCTTTCTTGCCGACCGCCACGACACCGTCGGAATAGACCTGGTCGCCATGTGCGTCAACGATATTATCGTGCAGGGCGCCGAGCCCCTCTTCTTTCTGGATTACCTTGCCACGGGGAAACTGGTGCCTGAAAAGGCCGCCGAGGTGGTGAAAGGGATTGCGCAGGGGTGTTCCCAGGCCGGGTGCGCCCTGATCGGTGGTGAGACCGCGGAGATGCCCGGTTTCTACGGTGAGGGCGAATATGACCTTGCCGGCTTCGCCGTGGGCGTCGTGGAACGGGACAACATCATCGACGGCTCATCCATCACCGTGGGGAACAAATTGATCGGAATCGCCTCCAGCGGGTTGCACAGCAACGGCTATTCGCTTGCAAGAAAAGTCCTTTTCGAAATGATGGGTCTCGGCATCAACTCCGTGCTCCCCGGCCTCGACAGAACCGTTGCGGACGAGTTGCTGACGCCGACCCGCATCTACGTGAAGACCGTACTGAACCTCATGCGCGATTTTCACATCAGCGGCATCGCTCACATTACCGGCGGCGGTCTCCTGGAAAATGTCCCGAGAATCCTTCCCAACGGTTGCAAAGCGATCATCAACAGAATTTCATGGGCCATGCCGGACATCTTCACCGTCCTCCAGCAGGGTGGATCCATCGAGGACACGGAGATGTTCCGCACCTTCAACTGCGGGATCGGTATGGTGCTCGCGGTACCGGAGCAGGAAGCGGAAGAGGTTCTCATCAGGCTTTCCGGTCTCAATGAAGATGCCTTTCTCATCGGAGAAATTGCGAAGTGCGATGTGGGCGGGGAGTGCGTCGAGCTTGTCTGATTCCGGTACCCCGCATATTTCCGCAGTACATTCGACGCAACGAGTTCGGGTCGGCGTGCTCGTCTCCGGCAATGGTTCCAACCTGCAGTCCATCATAGACCATTGCGAGCAGGGGAAGATTAACGCATCGGTTGCCTGCGTGATAAGCAACCGAGAGGATGCCCATGCCCTGGAACGCGCACGCAGGCACGGAATCCCCGCTGTCCACGTCAATCACCGCTCCTATCCGGACCGCCTGTCCTTTGATGCGGCCGTTGTACGGATACTCAGGGAACATCGGGTTGAACTCGTTGCGCTGGCCGGATTCAACCGGATAGTCTCCCAGGTCATGCTCGACGCCTTTCCCATGGCGATACTCAATATCCACCCTGCCCTGCTTCCCGCTTTCCCGGGAAACCATGCCCAGCGCCAGGCCCTGCTTCACGGCGCCAAAATCGCGGGATGTACCGTTCATTTCGTGGATTCGGGCACGGATACCGGACCGATAATCGCCCAGGCAGCGGTTCCCGTTCTCGATACGGATACGGAAGACACCCTTTCCCGGCGCATCCTTGCCGAAGAGCACAAGGTCTATCCCTCGGCCATCCAGTTGTTCGCGGAAGGAAAGCTTCGTGTTGAAGGAAGGAGGGTTTTCATCGAGGGAAAGGATGAACCGGTCAGCGGTTTTCTTGAGAACCCGCGGTTGTAATCCGTCCGCAATTCTTCCACCACCAGGTCTTCCAATCAAATTCCCGGTAATCCATCAGAAGCGCCGAAGGAATAAAGGTATCCAATTCCCGTATCCTTTGATTTAACAGTATGTCAGTAAATATTTGAAAAAGCTTCAGCTCCTCTTGGAAACATTCCCTGAATCCCCATCGCAATCCTTCCAGGACCAACGGATCTTCATTCGGAAAATTCAACGTACACCACTCGTCGTGAAACATCTCGCCCGAGGTATCGATAAGCGGGATTCCATGCAGCCGGCAGGTCATGGGACGATACCTGTAAACAAGGCAACCCCCGTCTTCCCCCAGCAACGGGCAGGGAGTCTCGTCATCGTCGGGCATCAGCACATCCCACTCTTCTTCGGGGCGGACATTAAGGATATAGGGAGGAGAAAACTCCGGCCAGACGGACCGGAATTCCGCGCATCGTTTTTCCGCCTGCTCAAGAACCGGGAGTCTTACCACGGCCGGCAATCCTTCAAATCCCTCTTTCAGGAAAACGGCATCA
Source organism: uncultured Geobacter sp. (assembly GCA_937886325.1). Classification (GTDB taxonomy): domain Bacteria; phylum Desulfobacterota; class Desulfuromonadia; order Geobacterales; family Geobacteraceae; genus RPRC01. The sequence goes on along the minus strand of CALABV010000176.1, from coordinate 57,723 downwards.
AGCAGGGTGATATCGAAAAGGCCTCGGCAGCAGGACGAACAACCCTGCCCACAGACGACACTTTTCCCGGCAAAACGCATGGACCGCCCGAACCATTGATCCACGGAAGAAAGAAGGTCTCCATACAAGCTGAGCACGCTGTCAAGGGATGGTTTCATGACGATACCCTCGGAATTGGAAGAAAAAGCGATACAGCCGTTTTCATGGTCGCCGGATTATACGCATAAAATGCAAGGAGGCGACGATATCCAGTCGACGCCCCCGTAGTGTTGTAGATAGATGTACCCGAAAAACGGCGTTTGGAGTCGTCCGGAGTGAACGAAGGAAGACTCCAAACGCTTAACGTCAGGATATGATATCCGATTTGGTGAAGACCGCTTTCATCCAGTACCCTGCCTGCTCGATGTTCTCCCGGCCCCCCTCTTCCCGATCCACGAGCGTCACCACGCCGAGGACCGTCATCCCCTCTTCTTCCGCGCGCCGTATCGCCTTCAGGGAGGAACCTCCGCTTGTGACAACGTCCTCGACGATAACGACCCGCGCGCCTTCATGGAGGTTTTTTCGCCCTTCGAGCCAGGCGCCGGTTCCGTGGCCTTTCGGCTCTTTTCTGATAATGAATGCCGGGATTGGACGGCCGTTGAGGAAACTCACGACCGAGAGGGCCGTGGCGATGGGATCCGCTCCCAAGGTAAGGCCACCGACACCGTCGATGTCTTCAATGTCGTTCAGTGCCTCGAAAAAGAGCCGCCCTGTCAGATACGCGCCTTCCGGGTGAAGGGTGGTCTGTTTTCCGTCAAAGTAAAAGTCGCTCTCCGCTCCGGAAGACAACACAACATTTCTTTTTTCATAGGATTTTTCAAGAATGATCTGCTTCAGTTTTTGCCTATCGGTCATGGGATGGTTTACTCCTTGTTGAAGAGGGCGAGCTGTGCTTCCTGGGACATGATGGGGAATTCGACAGGGTATCCTCCGGAGAAGCAGGCACGGCAGTAGTTCGTGTTTTCCGTTCCCACTGCGGAGATCATCCCCTGCTCTGACAGGTATCCCAGGGAGTCGGCGGTGATGTATCTGCGGATTTCCTCGATGGTGTGGGACGAGGAGATGAGCTCTTTTCGTGTAGGGGTGTCAATCCCGTAGTAGCAGGGGTAGCTGGTGGGCGGAGACGAGATCAATGCGTGAACTTCCTTTGCGCCTGCGCTCCGTATCATCTTGACGATCTTCCGGGATGTCGTGCCCCGCACGATGGAGTCATCGATGACAACGACTCTCTTGCCCTGGATGATGTCTCGCACCGGATTGAGCTTAATCTTTACGCCGAAGTGTCGGATTGCCTGCTGGGGTTCGATGAAGGTGCGCCCGACGTAATGGTTTCGCATCAGGCCGAACTCGAAGGTTATGCCCGATTCCTGTGCATAGCCGAGGGCCGCCGGAACACCCGAGTCGGGCACGGGGATGACGATATCGGCGTCTATCCTGTGTTCCCTGGCAAGTTGCCTTCCCAGTTCCTTCCGTACCATGTAGACATTCTTGCCGAAGATCCGGGAGTCCGGTCGGGCGAAATAGACAAATTCGAAAATGCAGGGTGTCGGTTTCACCTTCCTGAACGGGAAAAAGGACCTGATACCGTCAGAATCTATGAAGATGACTTCTCCCGGTTCTATCTCTCTGATGAATTGCGCTTCGATAAGGTCCAAGGCGCAACTCTCCGATGCCACCACAAAAGAATCTCCACGCTTTCCGAGACAGAGGGGACGGAAGCCGTTCGGGTCCCTGACCGCGACCATCTGTGTCTCGGTCAGAAAGAGAAGACAATAGGCTCCCTCCACGCGCTCCAGAGCTTCGGTGATGCGATCCAGCAGGGAACTGGCCTTAGAGGTTGCCAGGAGATGGATGATGATTTCCGTATCCATGGTGGTCTGGAAAATGGAACCCCACGCCTCCAGTTCGTCCTTAATCAGCTGGGCATTGACGATGTTACCGTTATGGGCGACCGCGATGGAACCTCGTGAATAATCCACCATGATTGGCTGAACATTCTTTAATACCGAAGAACCCGTTGTCGAGTAGCGCACATGTCCGATGGCCGCGCTGCCGGGAAGACGACGAAAGATATCCTGGTTCCCGAAAACATCCGCCACGAGCCCCATGCTCTTGTGAGCGTGAAGGTGCATCCCGTCGGAAGAAACGATTCCGCAGCTCTCCTGCCCCCGGTGCTGTAAAGCGTAAAGCCCGAGATAGGTCAGGTTCGCCGCCTCCGGATGATTGAATATACCGAAAATACCGCACTCTTCTTCTGGTCGTACGAGTTTCATTGAAGTACCGATCTCCTTTAGCCCCTTCACGGAGGCGCTTCTACAGCAAATTGCCCCGCACGAAATCAGCCGCATTCCTGAACAGCAGCAGTCCGTCACCCTGTTCCGGCAGCTCTTCACGCGTCCAGCGGGGATGGTTGGTGCGATGGAGGAATGCCTCCGGATGCGGCATCAGGCCCATGAGACGGCCCGTTTCGTTGCACAGTCCGGCGATGGCATTCAGGGACCCGTTCGGATTGAGCGGAAACTCCATGGTGGGAGCGCAATAGTCCGAGTCCGAGTATTTCAGTACCGCGAGGTTCAGGGTTTCTATCCTGTCCAGAACCTGTTCCGACTCCACCTGAAATTTCCCTTCCCCATGGCGGATGGGGAGGTAGATACCGCGCCCTATCCCCTGCGTGAACACCGAAGGTGAGGCCGGATTGTTCCGCAGGTAGACCCAGCGATCCTGAAACCGGCCGCAATCATTAAAGGTAAGGGTCGCGGTCTGGTTCAGGTACTCACCACCAAATGCGGGGAGAAGGCCCATCTTTACCATGAGTTGAAAACCGTTGCACACCCCCAGGATCAGTTTTCCGTCATTAATGAACCGCAGGAATTGATCGACGAGGTGCTCCTCTCCACCGGTAACCCGTGCGTATTTCAGACGGTTTGCCTGTGCCTTGGCGCTCCCCAGGTCGTCACCGTCGAGAAAGCCGCCGGTGAGGTTCAGGAAGTGGAAGTCGTCGAGTCGGACTTCTCCGTAGAGGAGCTCAGAGATATGGGCTATCCTCACCTGGTCGAAGCCCGCGAGCCGGCAGGCGTGGGCCGCCTCCATCTCGCAGTTGGTGCCGTTACCCGTCAATACGATTGCCTTTGCCTGCTTCATATCACAACTCCCTCAGAGGACTCTGCCATGCCTCTTTCAACTCATTGATCGTCCCTCGCAGCACCACCGATCCGTCAATACCGGATACCGTCAGCGTCGCATCGTCCGTTACCATGCCGATACAGGAGAAACAGGTCCCGGCCATGGCTGCTTCAAAGGCCTCCCGATGCTCCGGCCGTACCGTTACCAGGTGGCGGGAAGCAGACTCGGAGAACAGAAGCGCCTCGTCCCTCCGGTCACAGGCAACTCCGGAGAAAATCATCCTTCCCAGATCAACGGCCATTCCGAATCCACCGGCAAAGGAGGTCTCCGCGAGGGCTACGGCGAGCCCACCGTCAGACAGGTCGTGGCAGGATGCGACGAGGCCCCGTCCGACCGCCTTGTGATACGCCCGGTACCGAACCAGCGCGCTCGCCGCGTCGACACGGGGTACCCGGTTGCCGATGAAACCCTTTGTCGCGTAGTATTCGGACCCTCCCAGCTCGAAGGCCGTCTTGCCCAGCAGGTATACTAGATCTCCCGATCGTTTCGCATCCATGGTCACTGCCTTCCGCACATCCTCCATCTTGCCGATAACGGAAAAAAGCACGGTCGGCGGAATGGATATCTTGGTTACACCGTCGAAGTAGTCGTTCTTCATGGAGTCCTTGCCCGAGATGAGCGGAATCCCGAAGGCCACGCAGTACTCATAGAGGGCCTTGTTGGCGCGCACCAACTGGGCGGTCTTGTACTCTCCGTCAGGCGTCTTTTCAGACTGAACTGGATCGCACCAGCAGAAGTTGTCCAGACCCGCCACCAGATCCAGCGAGCCTCCGACCGCCACATAGTTGCGCAACCCCTCGTCTATGGCGTTTGCCATCATGTGGTAGGTATCGATATCGCTGTAGCGGGGACAGATGCCATGGGAAACCACCACGCCCTCGAAGGATTCCAGCAGGGGCCTGATAACCGCGGCATCGGACGGGCCGTCATTCTCCGCTCCGCTGAACGGTTTTACGACACTGCCGCCCTGAACCTCGTGGTCATAGCGGCGTACGACCGATTCCTTTGAACAGACGTTCAGGGAAGAAAGGAGCCGCAGCAGATCATCGGTATAATCCTTTTTTTCGTCCGGTTTCGGTTCGGGATGTCTCTTCACTTCCCAGACACCGCGCAGCTGCATGGGAGGAAGTCCGCCGTGAAGGAAATCCATGGGAAGGAACGCCACGGTCTTTTCGCCGTAACAAATGTGGAAATAACCGGAGTCGGTGAATTCGCCGAGCACCGTGGCCTCGACGCCCATGCGCCGGGCAAGGGAAAGAAACTCCTCTATGTTTTCAGGGGGAACGGCAAGGCTCATCCTCTCCTGAGCTTCGGAGATGAGTATCTCCCAGGGATCGAGTCCCGGATACTTGAGCGGCGCCTTTGCCAGATCGAGTCGGCATCCTCCGCAGGCCTCCGACATCTCGCCGATGGAGGAAGAGAGACCGCCTGCGCCGTTATCGGTTATGAAATTATACAGCCCGCGATCCCGCGCGCGGAGCAGAAAGTCGGTCATGCGCTTCTGGGTTATGGGATCGCCGATTTGGACCGCGGAAACCGGGGACGATTCGCTCAGTTCCTCGGAAGAAAAGGTCGCTCCATGGATGCCGTCTTTGCCGATCCTGCCGCCGGTCATAACAATGAGGTCACCGGGGTTGATGCTCTTCTCGTGGGACGGCTTGCCGTTTATGAAGGCAGGCATCATCCCGGCAGTTCCGCAGAAAACCAGGGGCTTCCCGGCAAAGCGGTCATCAAAGACCAGAGAACCGTTCACGGTTGGAATACCGCTCTTGTTGCCGCCGTGCTCCACCCCCTCCACCACGCCCTCGTAGATGCGGCGGGGGTGGAGGAGGCGCATCGGAAGCGTTTTTTCGTAGAAGGGGGATGCAAAGCAGAACACATCGGTGTTGAAGATCAGGCGGGCTCCCTTGCCGGTGCCGAAGGGGTCGCGGTTCACGCCGACGATCCCGGTGAGCGCTCCGCCGTACGGATCAAGGGCGCTCGGCGAGTTGTGGGTCTCAACCTTGAATACCAGGGAATTTTCTTCGTTGAAGCGGATAACCCCTGCATTGTCCTTGAATACCGACAGGCAGTAGTCCCTGTCGCCGAGATCCTCGCGCACCTTCTTTGTAGCCCCCTGGATGCAGGTCTTGAACAGGGAGCGAATCTCTTCCCGATTTCCGTTTTCATCACAGTAGTCGATGGTTGAGGAAAATATCTTGTGTTTGCAGTGCTCCGACCAGGTCTGCGCCAGTGCCTCCAGTTCCACATCGGTTGGGTTCTCCGTGAGCCCCATCCGCCTTCTCTCCGCCGCGACCTCTTGCTTCTTATAGTAGGCCTGGATAATCTTCATCTCTTCCAGGGAGAGAGCCAGCACTCCGTCCCGGCTGATAGCGACAAGCTCATCATCAGAGACATTGAGATCTATCTCTCGGACCGCGGCATGCGGCTCACCTATTACTTTGGGAATTCCAAGGGGGGCAGCCGTGCCGGAACTGAAGGAAGAGAAGTCGACAATCTGGTAGCGCTGGATCAGGGTGTTGCAGAGCAGGCCGGTGGCGATTCGCTCCACGTCATCCCGACTAATGTTTCCCTTCAGGAGGTACTGGACCGACGTATATACCCCCCTCCCTTCTCCCAGGGGGCGGCCGGTGACATACTCGATGGCTTCCCGCGCCGTGCGCCCGACGTTGTCCGTGACACCGGGGCGGAAACCCACTTCGACCAGAAAATCGAAGTCCCGCGCCGAAGGGGCGTCAATGGAATATTCCTGTATGATTGCGTCGCAGAGCGGTTCCGAGGCGATGACGTTCAGTTCGGCATCGCTCAGTTCGGCATCGATTGAGTAAACGTCAATTGTTCGCACACTGTCAACGGGTATATGCAGGAAGTGGTTGATTTCTCTCTGAATCCTGTCTCCCCGTGCGTCAGGCGCCCGCTCCCGCAGGCGAATTTCTATTCTGTGGGCCATTATTCTTCCCTTTCCAGCAGTACCCTTCGTGTCGGGTACGGAATCTGGATTCCTTTCCTTTCGAAACACGATAGTATCCGTACGTTGAGGTTGTCCGTGACCGTAAACAGTTTCGTGTAGTCGGTTACCCAGAATACAAGCGTCATCATAAGCGCATTATCGCCGAAAGCGAGAAAATACGCCTCCGGCCCCGGTTCCGCGAGCAGATCCGGCTCTCCCTGCGTCGCCTCCAGCAATGCCTTCTTTACAACTTCCACATCGGAGCCGTATGCGACACCGATGGTAATTTTCCCCTGGGACCGGAGATCCGGAAACGCCATATTATGAACCGTGCTGTTGCAGAGTTCGGCATTGGGGATTATCAGGAGGGTATTCTCAGGGGTCCGTATCCGGGTGCTCCTCAGGCCGATATCGACCACATCCCCGCTTTTGCCGCTCATCAGCTGAATCCTGTCGCCGATGCGGAAGGGACGGTCGATCATCAGGGTGAATCCTGAAATCATGTTCGCAAGGGTATCTTTGGCCGCAAGTCCGATTGCAAGGGAGCCGATACCGAGGGCGGTTACCAGAGACAGGATATCGTAGTTGAAGTGCTTCAGAATGACAATCAACGCGGCGCAGACGAGGAAAATTGTGGAGACCTTCCTGACAAGGGGAAGAACCTGGTTTCCCATTGCCGAACCCGTCCTTTCCTCGACACGGCGTGCATACCAGGAAAGGAATTCATCCACGCTCCTGTATGCGATATTGGCAAACAGTATCGCATTGATGATATATACCGCACCGGAGCTTATGCGATGAATCTTTTCCGGCAGCGGCAGACTTCTCATCGCAAGATAGACTCCCACGAACAGGACGAGAAGCTCAACGGGAGGCGTAACCCGAGCGAGAATCCGGTCGTCGAGATCCGTTTTGCTGAATCTGACGATTCGGGGTCCCCAATGAATCAATACATAGCGGACGAACCGGGAGATTCCCCAGAATGCGGTAACAATAAGGACGGCAAACAGGGCTTCCCCCCCCAGAGAGAGAATCTTTTCACTCTCCATCTGGAAATGAAAGAGTTCCAGAAACCTATCCACCGAAGACCCGTGTAAAAATGGTATCCACATGCTTGAAATGATACGAGAGATCAAACGCGCCGTCGATTTCTCCGGCGGAAAGGTACGACCGCACATCCGGATCGGCAAGGAGCTCCTCGCGGAAATCTTTCCCCTGTTCCCAGACCTTCATGGCGTTTCTCTGCACCAAGGCATAGGCATTTTCCCGTGACGCGCCTTTCCGGGCAAGTTCCAGGAGAACCCTCTGGGAAAAAACCAGTCCCCGCATCAGGTTTAGGTTTTTCATCATATTCTCAGGGTAGACGACGAGATTTTCAATGAGGCCGGTGCAGCGATGGAGCATGAAATCCATCAGGATCGTGGCGTCCGGACCGATAACCCGTTCCACCGAGGAATGGGAGATGTCTCTCTCGTGCCAAAGGGGAATGTTTTCCAGCGCGGAAACAGCGTACCCCCTGATGAGGCGGGCCAGGCCGGAAAGATTCTCGGAAAGGACCGGGTTCCGCTTGTGGGGCATGGCGGATGATCCCTTTTGTCCCTTGCTGAAAAACTCCTCCGCTTCAAGGACCTCCGTCCTCTGTAGATGACGGATCTCCACGGCAAATTTTTCAATGGAGGAGGCGATAATCGCAAGGGTTGCGAAGAACTCCGCATGGCGGTCCCTCTGGACAATCTGGGTGGAACAGGGGGCGGGCTTGAGGCCGGCTCGGGCACAGACATACTCCTCCACCTTCGGGTCGATATTGGCGAAAGTGCCCACCGCTCCCGAAATCTTGCCGTACGAAACCGTCTCGATTGCCGACTCCATCCGCCGCAGATTGCGTCGCATCTCGTCATACCAGAGAGCCATCTTGATGCCGAAGGTAACCGGTTCCGCGTGGATTCCATGGGATCGGCCGATCATTGCCGTGTCCTTGTGCTCGTACGCCCTCTTCTTCAGCGCGTCCATCAGCCTTTTCATGCCGTCGAGAAGCAGGAGGCCGCTCTCCCTGAGGAGCATGGCAAAAGATGTATCAAGGACGTCCGAGGAAGTCATACCCACGTGCAGAAAGCGTGAATCATCCCCGATATAATCGGCAACCGACGTGAGAAAGGCAATCACATCGTGTTTCACGACTTTTTCAATTTCATCGATGCGGCGGACATCGAAACTCGCCCGCTCCTTGATTCGCTGCAAAGCGTCATTGGGGATGTTTCCCATTTCGGCATGTGCCTCACAGGCGAAGATCTCTATCTCAAGCCACTTCCGGTAGCGGTTTTCAGCGCCCCAGATTGCAGTCATTTCCGGACGACTGTAACGTTCAATCATTTAATCTATTCCTCGTTCCTAATATTTAGTGTTTTATACACTTTGATTTGATGGTGCTGATGGTTGATGCTAAAAAGTATGAAAAATGTATTTTTCGTAACCCATTTTACGAGCCGGATTGACGGGAAGCGGATCGTCGTCTAGCGGGAAAACTCTTCGCTGATGCAATGCTGACTGCCGATGATAACCCGCGGACAGCAGGAGGTCTGAGCGGAAAGCGACTTGCGTAATGCCTTGAGTGCCATATCGGGATGATTATTCACCTCTGATAGATGAGCAAGAAAAACACCCTCAAGTCCCGGGTGCGTCACCTGGGCGAGAAGTTCCGCGGAATCACTGTTGGAGAGATGGCCGTGACGCGACTTGACCCGTTGCTTAAGATGCCATGGATAGGGACCGTTTGCCAGCAACTCCTCGTCATGGTTCGTCTCCAGCACGAGTACCCGGCACCCCTTGAGCTTTTCACGAACAAGACGGGTGACGATACCCAGGTCGGTTGCTACTCCAATCCTTCCCTCGCGGCTTCCGATCACCAGTCCGACGGGATCCGACGTGTCATGGGTTACGGGAAACGGGTCAATGAGAACATCCTTAAATTCAAAAGAGCATCCGGACTCGAACTCGACAAGGCGAACGGAACGAAACAGCTTTTCCACCTCACGGCAGGCAGGATAACTGATAAAAACCGGCAGATCATACTTTCTCGCCAGAGCTCCCGCTCCTCGAACATGGTCGCCGTGCTCATGAGTGATAATGATACCATCAATCTCGGAACCCGACACTCCCATGGTCGCAAGCCGTGCCGTTATCTCCCGGGCGGACAGACCGGCGTCGACAAGGAACTTCGTCCGATCCGTTTCGACATACAGGGAGTTTCCCTTGCTGCCGCTGGCAAGAAGACAGACCCGCACAAGTCCTCCAGAAAAAATCGGGCAATAAAAAGCCGGGACGAGAGAGCCCTCCCTGTTCCGGTAAAGAAGATATCCGCCCTGGTAACCCTTGGAACGCCTGTTCGCGCTGCATTTATGGTAATCAATTAAACAGACATTTTATACAGAAAACACGGTGAAGATTCAAGCCGAAACTTGTTAGCATGACAAAATAATCCCTATCACATGAACCTGGACGCAAGCCGCTTCCGTTTGCAAAAACCTGATATTTGTACGCCGGAACCATGGCAATCCCCCCGTAGAGCTTCTACAAAAAGGTTGACGGCCGTCCGACAGGTTGTATAGTATTCCTTGGCTGGCTCTGGAAGTCACACCACGCTGCATCCATTCAATTTTTCTGGAGGTTCTCCCCATGGCACTACGAGTTGCGATAAACGGTTTCGGCAGGATCGGTCGGATGGTGCTGAGGCACGCGCTGCGGGAAAAGAATATCCAGATCGTCGCAATCAACGATCTGAGCGAACCGAAAATCCTCGCGCACCTTTTCAAGTATGATTCGGTTCACGAAACATTTCCCGGCAAAGTTGAAACAGGCGACGGACTGATGATAGTGAACGGCAAACAAATCAAGGTCTTTGCCGTAAAGAATCCTGATGAACTTCCCTGGAAAAGCGAATCAATCGATGTGGTCCTGGAGTCGACGGGTCATTTCACGGCCAGGGACCAGGCGGAACTGCACTTGAAGGCGGGAGCCGGAAAGGTCATTATTTCAGCCCCTGCCACGGATCCCGACATCACGATTGTCATGGGAGTCAATGACAGCATGTATGACCCGGAAAGGCACTTCATCATCTCCAATGCGTCTTGCACCACCAACTGCCTGGCCCCGGTCGTCAAGGTGCTCCATGAAAACTTCGGCCTTGAAAAGGGCCTTGTCACGACCGTCCACTCCTATACCAATGACCAGCGGATTCTCGACCTGCCCCACAAGGACCTCAGGAGGGCGCGCGCGGCCGCACTTTCCATGATTCCCACCGCGACCGGCGCAGCTCGGGCAATCTCCCTCGTCCTTCCCGAACTGAAGGGAAAACTGGACGGGATGGCGATTCGCGTTCCAACACCCAATGTCTCGGTAGTGGACCTGGTTGCCTCCCTCTCCAAGAAAGCGGATGCGGACAAAATCAATACCGCCCTCAAAAAAGCCTCCCGCGGCTCCATGAAGGGCATCCTGGACATTACCGACGAACCGCTCGTTTCCATCGATTTCAACGGCAATCCCCACTCCTCCATCGTCGACGCTCAATCCACCAAGGTCATAGAGGGAAACCTGGTAAAGGTCATTTCCTGGTATGACAACGAAACTGGCTTCTCCCGCAGACTCCTCGACCTTATGCGCCTGGTAATGAAATAACCATCACCAACACATACCGAGGTCGGTTTTCCGTCACCACCCGGAATAGCATCACCTCTTCGTAAAGCTAATTGTCCATACTACACTTCTATAGGGGGCTTAGAATTATGCCGATACGCTATCTTGATGAGATTAAAGACCTTGCCGGGAAAAGAGTGTTTTTGCGGGTTGATTTCAATGTTCCCCTGGATGAAAAAGGAAATATTACCGACGATACCCGCATCAGGGCTGTCCTGCCTACCATTAATTACGCCTTGGACTGCTCTGCGAAGGTAATAATCGCTTCGCACCTGGGCCGACCGAAAGGTGAAAAGAATCCCAAGTACTCCATGGCTCCTGCCGCAAAACGGCTTTCCAGGCTTCTCGACAAGGACGTGACATTGGCCACCGATTGTATCGGAGAGTCGGTGGCGTCGCTGGTTGATGCCATGAAACCGGGCGATGTCGTAATGCTGGAGAATCTCCGTTTCTATCCCGGAGAAGAGAAGAACGACCCCGAATATGCCCGGTCCCTGGCAAGTCTGGCGGAGATCTACGTGAATGACGCATTTGCGGTTTCCCACAGGGCACATGCTTCTGTAGAAGCGATTACCCGTTTTATCCCGATCATCGCTGCCGGATTCCTCATGAAAAATGAAATGGGATTTTTCGATCGCGCCATGAAAAATCCCGTTCATCCCTTGGTGGCAATTCTTGGCGGTGCAAAAGTCTCAGGCAAGATCGAGGTTATCGACAATCTGCTGAACAAGGTAGACAAGATAATTATTGGTGGAGGAATGGCATTCACTTTTCTGAAGGCCCTTGGATACGGAATCGGAAAGTCTCTCGTGGAGGAGCAACTGCTCGAAACAGCCTTGGCAACCTACAACAAGGCGCGAGAAAAAGGAATCAAATTCTATCTTCCCGTCGATTGCGTCGTTGCGGACCGTTTCGATCCGGCCGCCGAGATAAAAATCACCCCTGTTCAGGAAATTCCCAACGACTGGATGGCCCTGGACATCGGCCCGGCAACCATGACTCTCTTCTCAGAGGCGCTTCAGAACGCGAAGACCATCATCTGGAACGGACCCATGGGAGTATTTGAAATGGATGCGTTCTCACGGGGCACCTTTGCCATGGTCAGTGCCGTAGCCAACTCCTATGCGCTGACGATCGTAGGCGGCGGCGACACGGATGTCGCCGTGCATCGCGCCGGAGAATTCGCCAAGATAAGCTATATCTCCACCGGTGGCGGCGCCTTCCTTGAACTCCTCGAAGGGAAGAAGCTTCCCGGCATCAGGGTGCTGGAAGAAAACGGACCGGCCTGAAGCGCCACTACATCATGAGGAGCGGGAATGCGAATATCGATCATTGCTGGAAACTGGAAGCTGTATAAAAAGACCGGCGAAGCTCTGGAGTTGGCGCGTGAAATCGTCCAAGTAACGGGAGACTGCACAGACGTTGAAATCATTGTGGCGCCCTCATTTACCGTTCTCGGCAAGGTAAGCGAAGCCCTGTCCGGTTCACGCATTGCCGTCGCCGGTCAGGACTGTTTCTGGCGGGAAGAAGGTGCGTTTACCGGAGAGGTTTCACCGGGGATGCTCGTCGACGCAGGATGCACTCATGTGATTATCGGCCATTCCGAGAGGCGCCAACACTTCGGAGAAACTGACGAAACAGTCAACCGGAAAATCAAGGCGGCTCTCATTGCCGGTCTTTCGGTCATTGCATGCATCGGCGAAACCCTTGAAGAAAGGGAGTCGGGTGAGACGCTGTCGGTTATCGAGCGACAGGTACGGGGAGGTCTCCAGGATATCTGCGCCGGGGATCTTCGTAACGTTGTCGTTGCCTATGAACCGGTTTGGGCAATCGGTACCGGCAGAACGGCCACAGACGACCAAGCACAGGAAGTACACTCCTTCATTCGGTCCCTCATTTCGCGGCTTTACTCCCCGCTCGAATCGCAGGCCATCAGAATCCTGTATGGCGGGAGCGTGAAACCGGAAAATATCGGCGGCCTGATGTCTTGTCCCGATATTGATGGCGCTCTCGTCGGCGGGGCGAGTCTCTCGGCCTCCTCATTTTCGTCGATCATTCGTAACAGCAAATAAATACTTTCATTGGCGCTTGAATTTGTGGTATTGTCCATATCTTAATTCATTATTGCGAGGTTCGAGTCACAATGTTTGGTTTTCTTATCACCGTTCACATCCTTGTCAGCATCACACTGATTGTAATCGTCCTTTTGCAGGCTGGTAAAGGCGCCGACTTGGGCGCCACATTCGGCACCGGCGCGAGCCAGTCTCTGTTCGGCGCCGGCGGCGGCGGCAGTTTTCTCGGAAAACTCACAGCGGGAGCAGCCATCATCTTCATGGTTACCTCGCTTTCTCTGGCCTACCTTTCAGGCAAATCGGGCAGTTCATCGATCATGCCTTCCAGCAAACCGGCTGCGAAAACCGCCCCAAAACCGTCGGGCGCACAACAGCAAGACGCCCCTGTCCAAGGGAAACCGGCCGCTCCTCCGGCGACCCCGCAACAGGCCCCGAAAAAGTAACCGCAACGTCACTTTGCTGTTGACATCACAGGGATAAACTGGTAGAAAATGAACCTCGCCGCCAAAGAGGCGGATGTATCCGAAACCATCATCTTGATGGCTGATTTTATTAGAGATTATTTGCGATCATGGCGGAATTGGTAGACGCACCAGCTTGAGGGGCTGGCGGGGGGTTCCCCGTGGGAGTTCGACTCTCCCTGATCGCACCATCAGTAATTTCATCGCAATAGCAGCTACGAAAAAGCCCTTCCTTTACGAAGGGTTTTTTTGTTTTCACTCTCGTGTCACGTTGCTACAGTTTTCTGCCCAGGCCGTACAATACCTCGTAGGTAGCGGGAATACCGTGCCGACACCCATGATCCGTACGGTAGATCTCCATCATCTCCGTCATAACCCTTTTTCCACCCAGTCCCCCCTGCGTGAATCGGGAAGCATTGCCCGCCCCAATACGTCGCAGGGCGCGGAGCAATGCCTGAACATCTGCGTGATACTCTACCTCGATACTTTTCTCCAGCCTGCATACGGAAAAGCCGGCCGTCTTCAAGGCAAACTCCACATCAAAGAGAGAGAAAAAACGGTGTGTCCGGTCGACTCCTTCTCTATCGGGAATCTTGAGCGCACTTTTATACGAATTTCTCAATTCTCGAAGGGTGTCCCCTCCAAAAAGGGCAAAATGAAAACTCCCGCCTGGCGAAAGAACCCGAAACGCCTCGCAAAATGCCTTTTCAAGGGTATTGAGCCACTGAAATGTCGAGGTTGATACAACGAGATCAAAGGCGCCTTCCACGAAGGGAAGACATTCCGCGTCTCCCTCGACAAGAAGCGTCCCCCCTTCCCCGCACAAAGCTCCCAGTGCTGTTCGGCCCATGGCGGGAGCCAGATCGAGTCCCGCCAGGAATGAAGCTGGATAGAGATTTCTGATTCCGCTCAACAAGACACCCGTCCCTGCGCCCACGTCAAGAATCCGTTGAGGAGGGTCACCGGACCCGTTTTCCCGCAACTGCCCGAGAAGGATTTCTCTCACCAGCTTCTGAACAACAACGGTCTCCTCGTAGAATTCCGCCTGATTGTCAAATGACCTTCTCACTTTTTCTTTATAAATATTACCCATATATCGTATCCAAAAAATTCGCCAATAGTGTATTGAATTCTTCCTGTCTCGACAGAAATGGTGCATGCCCGGCATCTTTCAGGAGAGAGAGAGAGGCTCCGGAGATCAAAGAAGTCATATACCGCGATGCTTGGGGAAGACAGATCCTGTCCATGTCGCCATGAATAAGTAGGACAGGAACGCGGATAGTTGAAAGAACCGTCCGCATATCGGCGCAGGCAAGCGCTTCCAGAGTGCGGAGCGCCACATCCGGGGCAGGGCGTTGAATCGTCCTGAGTATCTCCTTTTCAATAACAGGATAGCCGTGGCTGTTCAGCTCATTCCCGGCAAACATCATCCGGTCGAAATTCTCAAAGGTACGCTCCGGGCTTCTCTTCAGACGGAGAGACAGGCCGCGTGTCTCCTTTTCAGGGAGACCGAATGGATAATCATCGGAAGCAACAAATTTCGGGGTTCCGGAGACTAGGACAATCCCTGAGAGCCTTTCTTTCAGTTCCGTATAAGCTGAAAGCGCCACCAGGACGCCCAGGGACCATCCCACCAGGGTCGCCCCTGAAAGATCCAGGCTCTTGAAAAGCGCCGAGACATCCGCCGCCATTTCATGGACATCATACCCCGACGCAGGGGCGGACGAATCCCCATGACCGCGCAAGTCGGGCGATATACAACGGTATCTTCGGGAAAAGAACTCGCGCTGACGAGCCCATACCGCTCCCGAGAGAGACCATCCATGGATGAAGACCACGGGGTTCCCTGCCCCCTCGTCGACATAATGGATTGAAACGTCATCTTTCCTCTCACAAAAAAGCATCAGGTATCCGGGACTGACTCTACCGCGCACGGTGGACAGTGTCCCATCCTTTCAGAGTATCCCGAGTTTTTTTCCGATGCCGGTCATTAGTTCGAGAGCCAGGGAAAGCTCGTCTTCCGTATGGGTTGCCATCAGGGTGCAGCGCAACCGGCATCCACCGACAGGGACCGTGGGAGGGCGGATTCCCTGGACATACACTCCGGCATCGAAAAGGGCTGATGAAAAATCCATGGTCTTCTCCGCATCACCGACCATCACGGGAATAATCTGGGTCTCGCTCTCCCGTATATCAAACCCGGCGGACTGCAGGCCGGTCCTGAAAAACGACGAATTTCCCGCCAAATGATTACGCAACGCCACCCCGACAGGGGAGTCGATGATGTCAAACGCGGCAATGCAGGAAGCCATCACCGCCGGCGGAAGGGATGTTGAGAAAATGAAGCTCCGGGCGCGATTCACAAGGTAGTCTACTATCTCCTCCGAAGCGGCAACATAGGCGCCGAAGCATCCTACCGCCTTCCCCATCGTTCCCATATGGATATCTATCTCGGACTGAAGACCGAAATGCTCGGCCGTACCCCTGCCCGTGGCGCCGAGCACGCCGGTACCGTGAGCGTCATCGACCATCAGAAGCGCATCGAATTCCTTTTTGAGAGCGACCAGTTCGGATAGACGAGCGAGATCACCATCCATGCTGAAAACTCCGTCACTGACAATAAGTCTCCTCCGTCCTTTGCTCTCCTGAAGCAGACGCCGCAACTCTGTCATGTCATTATGGGGATACCGTACCATGCGGGCACGGGAGAGGAGACAGCCGTCCACGATACTGGCATGGTTCAACCGATCGCAAAACACCACGTCATCCTTTCCCACAAGGGCCGGCAAAACGCCGGTATTGGCGGCATAACCGGAATTGAAGACAAGGGCGCGTGCCGTGCCCTTGAAAACGGCGATGCGCGCCTCCAAGGCTTCGTGAAGCTCCATTGTTCCCGAAACCAGACGGGAAGCCCCGCTGCCGACCCCAAACCTCTCGGTTGCCCGGATTGACACCGCTTTCAATTCAGGATGGTCGGCAAGTCCGAGATAATTATTGGAACAGAGGAGCAGCTTCTCCCCGCCGTCCATCACCACCCTGGACTGCTGGCTTCCCCTGATGCTTCTCATCCGCCGGTACAGTCCCTTTTCGCACAGTTGATGCAATTCATCGGCAAAAGAACGCGACACGAACCCCTCCCCTTGAAGTACTGCGTTTCCTGACAGCAATGGTCAACCACACATCCAGCAAGTGGTTAACAATAATTTGGTACCACATGCGGTTCATTTTGTAAAAGGATTTCCACGAAAGTGCTGGCAGGGGGGAGATGCGGCGCTTAGTCCACTATGAGAGAAGCGCCGCTTCCATGATTAGTTCGTTACCGGATGGACACTATTTCTTGAATGAACCACCGACAAGGGTTGCCGTTATGCTGCCGACCTTGACCTTTGTTTTCATCTTAACCGGGAGAAGGCGTTCATCGTCCGTTAGCCAGATAAACATATCACCCTTTTTCTCCAGTATACCTTCCGACTGCATCAAGGGCTTGATAACGATTGTGTCGAAGCTCCCGAGCTTGGTCTTGATTTTCTCCTTTTTGAGAACCTTCACCTCCACGTTCCAGATCTTCTTGTTATCAAAAATCGTCAGAAAAACGGGCTTGCCCACTTCTAGCTTGAGGGTCCTGACATAGTAGAAACTCGAAAGGGTATCAAGCGTGGCAGCCGGGATGGATATTTCTCTTTTGTCACCGTTCAGGTTATCCTTGTAATGGGCGACTCCATTGCCGTGATCAAAAAGTACTTCCTTGTCCCTGCGGTGGTTCCCTTCACGTATTTTCAAACGATACACCTTAGGCAATCCGATTTTTCCCTGGCCTGCTCCCGCCAGAACCGTCTCGATGCGATCCTCGACCGGAAAAAACGTAGTAATCCAGTCCGCGGACCGGGCCGTTGAGATTATCCTGGTTTCCCCGCCATCATCTTGTATCTCCTGGGTAGCTGTTCCCGCCTTGATGCCGGTCCAGGTAAGATCGTAGACCAGTTTTTCCGGAATGCTCAATGCCGAAACAGGAGAGACAAAAACAAACATGGAAGCAGCGAGTATGAGACCAAGAAACAGCAATGACGGGGGCGGGATACTGCTTGATATCCGTGACTGATTGAAGATTTTCTTCATTATTTTTCCTCCTTGAGTTGCCGGGAAACGCCATCCTTCGAGATCATGCCCCTTGAAGACTGCGGGAAAGACACAATCAGGCCGTTTTCAGCACCCAGTTTATTCATCTAGTCGGTTGTATTCGGTCTTCTCTTTGCTATAGTTGTACACGTTTATATCATTCCACACCTCCACCAGAGAATAAGGAGAGAACCCATGAAACTTGATGAAGTAAAAAAAATCGCAAAAGAGCGCGGCCTGCAGACAAAAGGCATGAAGAAAAAGGAGATCATCCGTTTAATTCAGCAGGACGAAGGCAATAACGACTGCTATGAAACCGGCAACGCCGCTTCATGCGGACAGGCGGAATGCCTCTGGCGGGATGACTGCCATTGATATCGCGCATTATTCCTGTGTACCATTCTTAGCTTTCACCAGTTCGATAACGGTCACCTCGGGGGGCGCAAGGAAGCGTATCGGCGGCCCCCAGGTTCCCGTTCCCCTGCTCACGTACAGGGACGAAATTCCCCAGTTTGATAAACCGGTGGCTACAGGGTAGACCAGTCGCGTCAACAGTCCGAAAGGGAATATCTGGCCCTTGTGAACATGCCCCGAAAGCTGGAGATCAAACAGGCCGACGCTCCTTTTGTCAACCACCGGCCTGTGCTTGAGCAACAAGGTGAATTCGCCCCTTGGAACCTTTCCCAGGATATCACTTTCGTTTCCTCCGGTAATTCCTGTTCTCACTGCCGCGGGATCATCAAAACCAGCTATGTTCAAGACTCCCCCCACCTGGTAACTTTGACCGCTCAGCACGAAAAAACCGGCACGACGTGTAAAATCCAGAGCCGGCCCGATACCCGCGTACCACTCGTGGTTGCCGGTGACTGCGAATTTTCCATATTCTGGCTTCAGTTTCCGCAGTTCCGCGGCCAGGTTCTCCATCCCGTCCATCTGGCCGTCCACCAGGTCACCGGTCGAAACCAGCACGTGCGGACGCGCGTTTTCGATCGCCCGCACGATAGCCTTTAAACGCTTTTCTCTGACTATCAGCCCCAGATGAACATCGGATATCTGCGCTATTGTCAGGCGGGGGAGTGAAGGCGGCAGTTTTTCAGTGCGGATGGTCACCTTCTCCGTACGGATATCCCCTGCCTCATGACAACCGTAGACAACCACCAGAAGAGAAACGAACAGAGAGGCAAGGAACGTCTGCCGGTCTGTAAACTGACACCCGTGACTAAGGAGACCGGATAAACGCAGGAGAAGCCTCACGCTATCAAACATTACCGAAGTCGTGAAAAACAGAAACAGAAACCCCATCCAAAGATACCCGGCATAGGCAAGCGGAATCGCAATCGACTCAAGACCCTCTTTCTCCGCGAGGCGAACCAGCACAGGCGCACAGATCATCACTCCCATGCACAGGAGCAGGAACAAAGCTGCCGGTAAAGAAAGAGAAAAGGCCCCGGAAAGCTTGCGGTACGCATGGAAGTGCATGCCCCCGTACAAAAGAAAAAATACAAGCAGAAACAGGCTCACCCGGAAAACTCCCGTGATACGTTCATATTCACCATCAGCCGAGCCCCACTGAAATCATGCCCCGCCACCGGTTACGCTTGGGCGGATTTCCGGTTGACGACCCCGTTGAAGCCACCTTCGCACTTTCTCCTGCAGACCGTCCATGTAGCAGTACACGACAGGCGTAATATACAGGGTAAGGAGCTGGGAGACAATAAGGCCGCCAACGACCGCAAGACCCAAGGGGCGACGTGCCTCGGCTCCGGCTCCAAAGCCGAGTGCTATCGGCAAAGTGCCCATGAGCGCCGCCATGGTGGTCATCATAATCGGACGAAAACGAACGAGGGCGCCACGGTGAATTGATTCGAAAGCGGTCTTTCCTCCATTTCGCTGTTCTTCAAGCGCGAAGTCAATCATCATGATGGCGTTCTTCTTCACAATCCCTATCAGGAGGATGACGCCGACGAATCCATAGAGCGAAAGGTCTATGCCGAAGATCATGAGAGTCACGAGCGCCCCGAAGCCGGCAGCGGGAAGCCCAGAGAGGATGGTGAGAGGATGGATGAAACTCTCATAGAGAATACCTAGAACAATATATATCACCAGAATCGCCGCGAACAGCAGGATCCAGAGCCCTTTCAGGGAGGTCTGAAATGCCTGCGCCGTCCCCTGAAAACTCGTGCTGATGGTCGTCGGCAGGGTTTTCCGTGCAAGTTCCTCGACCAGCGGGATGGCATCCCCGATTGCGACACCCGGCTTCAGGTCAAAAGAAATAGTCACAGCCGGAAGCTGCCCCTGATGATTAACGGTTAACGGCCCGAGATCTTCGGTTATTCGAGTCACCGTACTGAGCGGCACGAGTTGTTCCGCAGCTGACCGGATATACAGCAACTCCAGCGAGGACGGACCCGTACGATAACGACCCTCCAGTTCAAGAATCACCTGGTACTGGTTATTGGGCGCATAGATGGTAGAAACCTGCCGTGAGCCGTATGCATAGTAAAGAGCATCCTCGATTTTCTGTGCCGAAAGCCCCAACGCCGAAGACTTGTCACGGTCTATCTCGACATTTACCCGGGGATTGTTCATTTGCAGGTCGCTGGTTACATCCTGCAACGGGGGGAGCTCCCGCATCTTTGCTTCCAATTGCGCTGCGCCTGCATACAGAACAGCCGTATCCGGGCTCTGCAGGGTGTATTGATACTGGCTCTTGGTCAAACGGCCGCCAATCCGTATGCTGGGAGGAGTCTGGAGAAACATCCTGATTCCCGGAACCGAAGCGACCAGGGGCCGGAGTTCCCGGATTATCTCTTCGGCGGAGAGCTCCCTCTCGCTTCGGGGTTTGAGACGCATATTCATGCGACCGGCATTCACGGAACCGCTGGCGCCGCCGGACCCGACTGATGACATGAATGCAGCCACGTTGGAATTACGGGCGACAATCGATGCCAGCTGCTGCTGCTTGTCCGACATTTCTTCGAAGGAAATGCCCGGAGCAGCCTCGGTGAATGCAAATATCTGGCCGGTGTCCTCGCTGGGCAGGAATCCCTTTGGGATTCGTACAAACAACCATGCCGTCACAAGGGTCAGGACTATAACGAATCCTACCGTACCGCGAGGGTGTCGCATGACTGCTTGAAGGGTGCGGTCATAGACCTGGTGCATGCCGGCAAAGAAACGTTCCGTAACCATATAGAGACGTCCATGCCCCTCTGATGCCGGTGGACGAAGGAAACGGCTGCAGAGCATGGGGGTCAATGTCAGCGAAACGAAGCCGGAAACCAGGATAGCCATGCTGATGGTGACCGCGAATTCGTGCAGCAGCCGTCCCATGATACCGCCCATGAACAGGACCGGAATGAACACAGCAACCAGAGACAGCGTCATGGAAAGAATGGTGAATCCTATTTCCCGCGACCCCTTCAGTGCTGCCTCCATTACTCCTTCACCCTCCTCCATATGCCGCACGATGTTTTCCAGCATGACAATGGCGTCATCAACAACGAAACCGACGGAAAGGGTCAATGCCATGAGAGAGATGTTGTTGACACTGAAATTCATCAGGTACATGGCGGCACAGGCGCCGATGAGTGAAAACGGCAGCGCCAGGCTCGGAATAATGGTTGCGGAAAGATTTCTCAGGAATAGAAAGATAACGAGCACCACCAGGCAGATGGTGAGGGCGAGGGTAAACTTGACATCGGAAACCGACTCGCGAATGGACACGGATCGGTCATAGATGATGTTGAGATTGACCGAAGCGGGCAACTGCGAACGGAATTCGGGCAGAAGGCTCTTGATGGCGTTCACAACTTCGATTGTATTGGTGCCGGGCTGTCGCTGAACCGCAAGAACGACGGCTCGGGTAGAATTGAACCATCCCGCCACCTTGTCGTTTTCCACGCTGTCGATGACCCTTCCCAATTCCTCGAGGCGAACCGGCGAACCGTTGCGGTAAGCAATGATAACGGGTCGGTATGCGGCGGCGTTGTACAACTGACCGCTCGCCTGGATGGTAAACGCCTGGTGTCTGCCGTCCAGCGTTCCGGTTGGCAGATTGACGTTTGCATTGGAAAGAGACGCGGACACTTCGTCAATGCCGATACGACGGGACGCGAGTGCTTTCGGATCAAGCTGGGCGCGTACCGCGTACTTCTGTGCGCCGAGCACCTGAACCTGGGCGACACCAGCGATCATGGAAATGCGCTGGGACACCACGGTATCCGCGTACTCATTTACCATAAACAGTGGCAGGGTCGGCGAACTGACGGCAAGATAAATAACCGGCTGATCCGCCGGATTGACCTTCTGGAAGGATGGCGGCGCAGGCATATTCTGGGGCAGCTGGCGCGAGGCGCGGGAGATCGCTGCCTGGACATCCTGCGCGGCGGCATCGATATCTCGGGACAGGTCGAACTGGATGGTTATACGGGTGGTTCCGGTCCCGCTTGCCGATGTCATGGAATCGATGCCGGCTATGGTGGAGAACTGTTTCTCCAAAGGCGTCGCAACAGCCGACGCCATGGTATCGGGGTTGGCGCCCGGCAGATTGGCCGACACCTGGATTGTCGGAAAATCCACATTCGGGAGGTCATTCACCGGGAGCAAACGGTAGGCGAACAGGCCGAATATGAGAATGGAGGCCATCACCAGCGTGGTCATGATGGGACGCCGGATGAAGAGCGCCGGCCCGGTCATTTACGGATATCCTTTCCGCTCGCGGTTGCCGTTTTCAGGGCAACCCTGGCTCCGGGCACCAGTTGCAGATGTCCGTCAGTCACAACCGTCTCACCGGGATGCATGCCCTTCCGGATTATCGTCTCGCCACCGAGAACTCCGTTGATGACGACAGGCCTCATCTCCACTCTTTGATCCGATTTCACGACAAATACATACTGCCCTGCCTGCCCGGTCTGTACGGCCTGTGAAGGCACGACCACCGCATCCGGAATCGTCGCGACAGTCAGGAGCACCGTGATGAACTGACCCGGCCATAACCGTCTTTCACGGTTGGCGAAGGTTCCCTTGATTTTGATGGTGCCGGTCGCGACATCAATGGCATTGTCGAGAAAACTCAGCCTGCCCGGTTCATGCAACACGGCGCCATCGGGAAAAACGGCCTCCACCTTGACCGTTCCCGCTGCCATAGCCTTTCTGATTTCCTCAAGGTCCTTTTCAGGGACGGAAAACGTAACGTAGATAGGTGTAATCTGGTTGATGGTAACCAGTACAGGGGAGTCGTTGGCCTTTACCAGATTGCCCCGCTGCACCATCAGGTCTCCGGTTCGACCGTCCAGCGGGGATCGGATCGCGCAGTAGCCGAGATGGATCATCGCTTCGTCTACCGCGGCCCGATTCGCCCGCACCGACTCGGCAAGCGCATCTGCATTGGAGGTGAGTTGATCATGCTGGTCCTGCGTGACGATACCCTCACTCAAAAGTTCCCCGTATCTCTTCGCCTGATTCCGTGCATATTTTTCCTGGGCGGCATCCCGGGCAAGAGCTGCTTTCGCCTGCCGCAGCGCGGCTTGATAGGGTCTGCTGTCAATGGTGAAGAGGAGCTGACCCCTCCTGACATCGTCGCCCTCCAGGAAATGAACCTTCTCCAGCAGACCGTTTACCTGCGATTTGACGGATACGGAAGCGTACGCCTCAACATTTCCGATGGCGCGAATCTGAACGGGAACACTCTTTCGCAACGCAGTTGCCGTTTTGACCGGGACAGCCGGCTTTTCTTTCGGACGTTCCTCTCGATGGGAGCATGATGAAACGGATATCTGAATCGCAAGCATCATCAGTGTCGACCCGACAAAGGTAATCAACCATCTTCCCGTTTCACTGCGCCAAGACATGTTCCCGTTACCTGCTGTTCGAATCATAGAGAGCGTCGGCTTCCTTTCCATTCAGAGTTATGCCCTCCCGTTCCAACACTTCTCCGGTAGCCCTCCAGAGCTGACCGATGGCAATGGTGTATTCCGCCTGTGCTTTAATCTGGTTTGTCTTGGCCGCAACCAGATCATTCTGCACATCAACCACTTCCTTGGTAGTGGCCAATCCTACTTCGTTTTTCTTGATATAGGCGCGCAATCGTTCTTCAGCATAGGCTAGCCCCCGATCCGCGACATCCAGTTGCAGGTAGCTGGCGCGAATCCCGCGGACGGCGATTTTCACCTCGTTTCGTATGGTATCCTCGAGATTTTTCACCTGAACCCTTGCCTGTTCGGAACTGAGCCTGCTTTTGATGAAGGTGTTTTTCGCATCGCGATTGCCGATTGGGTAGGTCAGTTGCAGACCAACCGACCATACCGGATATTCCGCTGAGCCGACCTTATCCAGGTCGCGGCCGTAGTCTCTCCCGAGGCCGGCCAGGGCCGCGCTTCCGACAAAGGAGAGATCCGGCATCATGCGATTTTGGGCCACACGGGTCTGCAGGTCCGCTGTCCGCAGATTCGTTCTGAGGGCAAGCAGATCGGGGCGCACAGCAAGCGCCCGCGCGATGACCTCGTTCTCATCGACCGGATATTCCTCCTTCGATGGAGGGTCGATTGGATTCACATCCGGATTCCCTTCAATCTGCAGGAGAAATCGCACCACGTCCATCTGGTCTCTCAAGTTCTTTTCCGCATCAATACGTTCCTTCTCCCGCGTTGCGACACCGAACTCAGCATTAAGGATCTCCATGGCAGGGAGCACACCGGCCCGCACCCTTCCCTTTGTCTCCTCTAGTATCTTCCGCGCCAGCGCCAGCGCAGTCATTTTTGCTTCCAGGTTTTCCCTCAGGCTGTACAGGGTGAAATAGGCGGTCCTGGACCGTGTTACGACATCTATCAGCTTACTCCGGAACTGGTCAAGCGATGCCTCCTTGTTATTCACCGCAACACTAATCCCCAATTCGGTCGCCTCCCGTCCGAAGTTTTTGAGAAGCGGCTGAGTATAGCTGAGCGTAAGCTCCGACTGCCAGTAATCATTGAGAAAACCGCGTGATGAGTCTGAATTGTTGCGATTCCACAGGTTGTCGAAAAACAAGCCCACCGTCCCGCCGATGGGAACAAGCTGATTGACGCCGGCATTCGCCTGAAAATTCTTTTGCCTGCTTATGCTGGCGCCCGACAGAAAGGTGCTTGTGGGTTGAGTCGTGGACTGCTGATAATTGGTGAACAGGTTCAGCATCGGGTCGTAAATTCCGCGGTTTTTCCTGATATCCGCTTCATTCATGGCCGGGTTGTAGAGTTCTGCCCTGACCTCCAGGTTCTTCTCGACCGCCATACTGATGGCCTGTTTCAGTGTCAGAGTGACGGTTTCCTCTCCTGCATATGCTAATCCGGACAAATCTCCGCAGGAAAGAACAAGAAGGATCATAAGAAGTCGAAACGGAAAACGATTGGAAACCATCGGGAATCCTTTCTTCAACGTTCTGAGGTACAGTAAATTCCCCATCATTACTCGTAGCGCAAAGCATCGATGGGATTCAGTAAAGCGGCTTTTCTGGCGGGATAGAAGCCGAAAAAGACCCCTATTGCTCCGGAGAAGCCGAATGCCATGATTATTGCCTGGAATGAAATAAGCGTCGGCCAATCAAAAAACACGGAAACCAGCTTGGCTCCACCAATCCCCACCACCATGCCGATTATTCCGCCGATAAAGGTCAGCAACACCGCCTCGGTGAGAAACTGGAGAAGGATATCCTGTTTCTTGGCGCCGATTGCCATTCGTATCCCGATTTCTCTGGTACGTTCGGTTACTGAAACCAGCATGATATTCATGATGCCGATCCCGCCGACAATGAGGGATATGGATGCTACCGCGCCGAGAAGCAAGGACATTGCCTTTGACGATTGTTCAGCAACATCCAGGAGTTCGGTAAGGTTTCTCACGGTATAGTCGGTTTCGCGGCCCGGACCGATCCTGTGCCGCTGATACAGGAGCGCATCCACTTGATTTTGAGCCCGGCTGAGCTCTTCTTCACTTCTTGCCTGAATCATTATGGATCCGACGGAACCGGGAAACTGGCTGCCGAAGAGTTTCCTCTGCGCCGTTGTCAGAGGAACGAAGAGGATATCATCCTGGTCCCCGCCCTGCGGAGACCGGCCTTTTCCGTCCATAACCCCGACAACCATGAAGGGAAGCTTCTTGACCCGCACGATCTTGCCGACGGGGTCTTCCGCTCCAAACAGGTTTTCGGCAACAGTACGACCGATGAGGCAGTTCTTTGTTGCCCCTTCCACATCCGAGTGGCCGATGATTCTTCCCGTTACAGCCCGCCAATCCCGTACGGAAAAATAGTCAGGGGTTACTCCCATTATCGATGTGGACCAGTTCATATTTCCGTATACGACCTGTGCAGCTCCCCTGACAACCGGCGCCGCGAACGAAACGGACGGACATTCCGCAGCTATGGCCTTTGCGTCGTCATGGGTAAGGGTTGGCGTGCTTCCGTGACCCATTCGAAGACCGCCGCTTGTTCTCGAACCCGGCAAGACAAGGAGAATATTACTGCCTACGCTAGCTATCTGATCCGAGATTATCTTGCTCGCCCCTGAACCGATTGCGACCATGGCAATAACCGCTGCGATTCCGATGATGATGCCCAACATGGTGAGAAAGGATCGCATCTTGTTGATCCTGAGCGCACGCAACGCAATTTTGAGGCTCAGCAGAAACTCTATCACATTCGCCCCCTCGCCTGTTCGGCATCCGCCTGGCGCGCGACTGGGGTATCGGAAATGACGCGACCGTCCCGAAAGACGACATTCCTCTTGGTAAAGGCGGCAATTTCAGGCTCATGGGTGACCATGATAATGGTACTGCCCTGCCTGTTCAGTTTCTGGAAGATCGCCATGATTTCAACACTGGTTATTGAATCCAGGTTACCGGTCGGCTCATCAGCCAGGATGATTGCAGGCTCGTTCACCAGTGCCCGCGCGATCGCGACCCGCTGCTGCTGTCCTCCCGACAACTGCTTGCTGGTATGCCCGGCACGATCGGCGAGGCCGACAAGCGCCAGGGCTGAAAGTGCCTTCTCCCTTCTTAGTGAAGCGGGAAACCTTCCGTAGATAAGGGGAAGCTCCACATTTTCAACCGCCGATGTCCTGGCGAGCAGATTGAATCCCTGAAACACGAAACCGATTTTCTTGTTTCGGACCTCCGCCTGGGCGCTTCCAGAAAACCCCTGCACATTCTCCCCCTCCAGCAGGTATGTGCCGGACGTGGGGACATCCAGGCAGCCGATGATGTTCATGAAGGTCGATTTCCCGCTCCCCGACGCCCCCATAATGGCGACAAAGTCCCCTTTCTCCACACTCAGGGAAACCCTTTTCAGAGCATCGACCCGCTGCTCCCCCATACTGTAGACCTTGGAAATTTCTTCCGTCCGAACGACAATCTCGCCCATTTAAAACCTCGGACCCATTCCACCGCCGACAGGGCCGGCTTTCTTCTTGGGAAGAATCTGTTCGACAATAACCTCCTGGCCCTGGCGTAACTCCCCGCGAATAAGCTCAACGTGCGAACCATCCGTGGCTCCGCTCTGTACCGGAACCGGCACGGGCTTGCCGTCCTTCAGTACAAAGACCTTCTGCCCGGAGGTCCCATTCTTGCCGCGCCTCTCCATTGCCGCTTTCCGTTCCGTGCCCTCCCCGTTTGCAACAGGCTTGAACCGCAAGGCTGCGCTGGGTATCTTCAGCACGCTGCCCTTTCTCATCACCTCGATGTTCACATTGGCCGTCATCCCCGGCTTGAGCCTGAGGTCCCTGTTCTCCACGGTAATCACGACGTCGTAGGTTACCACATTCTGCGTTACTATCGGAGCAATTCTGACCTGCGTAACCACACCCCTGAATTGCATCTCCGGATACGCGTCGACGGTAAAGACGGCGCCTTGACCGACCTCGACCTTGCCGATATCCGCCTCATCGACGCTGGTATTGATTTGCATCTTGGTCAGATCCTGGGCAATGGTAAAGAGAGTTGGGGTTTGGAATGACGCAGCGACAGTCTGGCCCACATCAACATTCCTGGACACGACAATGCCGTCCACGGGAGAGCGTATGGTGGCATAGCGCAGATTCGTCCGGGTCTGCCGATATGCGCCGCGGGTCTGGAGCACGTTTCCTTCTGCCGCACTGACGGCGGCAGAGGCCTCCCTGTATTTTGTTTCCGCGGCATCAAAATCGCCTTGGGACACGATTCCTTCTTTCAATAATTGCCTGTTCCTCTCAAGAGTTCTTCCAGCGTCGAGGGCAACAGCTTTCAGCTTTGAAAGATTTGCTACGGCACTTTTGAAGTTACCCTGGCTCTGCTCCACTTGGGCATTGAAGATTGACGGATCGATCTGAGCGATTATTTGTCCTTTTTTTACCAGAGAATTGTAGTCTACGAACAGCTTCTGAACGGTTCCGGACACCTGGGTGCCGACCTGAACGGTTGTGACCGCGTTGAGCGTTCCCGTGGATGAGACCGTTGAAACAATGGCCCCGCGTTCAACGCGCCCGGTGATGTAGGAGGGCTTCTGCTTTTTCGCGAAAAGCAGATATCCGCCCACGACCGCAAGACAAACGCCTATGATGGCAAATAAAAGGATCTTCTTCATTGCGACCTCAATCAATCACTTGTTTCATGGATTTGGACAATTGATCACGAGACTGGTGGCTTGTCAAGGCAAATCTGCCGAAAATTGTCTTGTAGCTTTTATATCGCCTGAACCGGGACACGGTTGACGCCAGTTCTTCCGAGAAGCATTTCCGGAAACATGAGTTGAAGGCATAATTCACGGTTGCACCTTTTTGCATTGTATGCATCGAGCAATCCGGCAACGTTGAGAAAGTATTATTTTGCTTTATCCCTTTTGATGTTTACATTCTTTTCAAAGAACAAAATTTAAGATAGTCTTGAACAATAACAAAAAGGCGGGCTCGACTCTTTGGAAAACCCTCACATTAAATACTATTGGAATACCATATAATGCCTCGTCGCCGATTCGTCATTCCTGACATCCATGGCTGTTCCATGACATTCTCCGCTCTTCTGCATGATGTCCTACGCATCAAGAAGACAGATACCCTCTATCTCCTCGGTGATTATATCGATCGAGGGCCGCGAAGCAGGGAGGTTGTGGATTCCATCCTGCTTCTTCGGCAAAAAGGATACTCCGTGCATGCCCTACGGGGGAACCATGACGACATGCTGCTGCGTGCATGCGGTGACTTGGATTACTTCCGTGCTTGGATGCTGAATGGTGGAAAAACAACGCTTGAAAGCTTCGGCATTGACGATCCGTGCGACACTCCTCTTGTTTACAAAAGGTTTTTATCGAGACTCCCGTACTATTTTGAACTTGAAGACTTCATTCTCGTTCATGCCGGCTTGAATCGCCAGTCAGACGATCCGTTCAGTGACACGGAAGCGATGCTCTGGGCCCGTCCTTCTTCCATCAATGATACAAGAACAATAGCGGGAAAACCGATCATCTCAGGTCATACGCCGGTCACGAGAGAGACGATAAAGAATTCCGTCAGAACAGGATGGATTCTACTGGATAACGGGTGCGTTTACGCTTCTAATCCGGAACTCGGTTCTCTTGCGGCACTGGAACTGAATTCTCTTTCACTCTTCTTCCAGATAAATATAGATTAGCAAGAAACAATAG
This sequence comes from uncultured Geobacter sp., assembly GCA_937886325.1. GTDB lineage: Bacteria > Desulfobacterota > Desulfuromonadia > Geobacterales > Geobacteraceae > RPRC01. The sequence goes on along the minus strand of CALABV010000176.1, from coordinate 28,569 downwards.
GGGGGGATTCTGCATGAAACATTATAGAAAGGAACTCTGGTTTGAAATCAGCAAGAGAAGGGATTTCATCAACATCACCCAACAGGTGCGGGAATGCGTGGCTGAAAGCGAAATAAGGGACGGCCTCCTGCTGTGCAATGCCATGCACATCACTGCGAGTGTATTCATCAATGACGATGAACCCGGTTTGCACCTGGATTTTGAAGAATGGCTGGAAATGCTGGCGCCGGAGAAGCCCTATTCACAATATCACCATAATGGTTGTGAGGATAACGCCGATGCCCACCTGAAAAGGACGATCATGGGCAGAGAGGTTGTCGTGGCGGTAACCGACTACGATCTGGACTTGGGTCCATGGGAACAGATTTTCTACGGAGACTTCGACGGCAGGAGAAAGAAGCGGGTTCTCGTCAAAATAGTCGGGGAATAGCCGGATTGTCTATCCTTGAAAAACAGTGTCCAAAGCTTTCCATGCTCGATACTTCTTCACGAGTTCACAAGGATGATAGGAAAGTTTTGACGAGCGAAGATTCGGTTCTCCCAGATCCTGTTCCCGATTAACGTACGTACAGTCAGAGAAACAGCGACGATTGAACTCACGATCCGCAAGCTGATATAGCCCATCCATAAACGGGTCTGCCTTCAGGAAGTGGCAGACCGACGTGTCATTATTCAATCGCTCCCCAAGAACAAAAGCCCGCAGTGTTCCTTCCACGAGAATAACGACCCCTTCCAAACCAAGCAATCCGGCCATCTCAACCGCTTCAGCAGATGCAGCCACTTCAGGACGAAGGGAAGGACTTTCCACCTGCGACCTGATGCGGAGCCATTCTTCAAGGAGACGGAGCGCCCCTTGACGGTGGTCTTGTGAAAAAGGCTCAACAGTGTAAACGTGTCTGCTTTCAAAATAATTCACCCGGTTCTTTTTCTTGTGGTACCTGTTACCGGGAAGTTCCGCAAGATCCCGGCGAAGGTAGAGATAATCAAAAGCATCCCGTTCTTCGGTGATCTCGATATCTTTAAGTGCCGCAAGATAGGAATCAACAAACGATTCATCGCAACCATACATGACCAAACCATCAGGAAGAAGTATTGACAGAGCATCGTCAACATCTTCACCCAATGGTGGCAGAAAGTATGCCTCGCCATTGTACCCTCTGCCGAGGACGACATAGGAATCTTTAACTCGTGTAAGACGGTAGAAATGTGCATGACGAAAGAGGAAAATATTTGCGAATGAACACTCCGACACACGAGGTTGAAGGGATCTGAAAAGAGCATCGAATAAGGACTTGTCCTCAAAACGAATATTTCTTGACTGAGGGTAGCACGGTATATTCATTATTTTCTCCGGTGCGGAAGATTATACCAGAAATATGGCTTTCGCACAGATGGTATAAAAATCTTCCCCGACCGGAGATTCAAAACGCAATACTGATTTTATGTTAAGAGTAAACTGCGGAAGCTCCCCTGAGGCTTGGGAAATACTATCGTACCCTGACATGACAACCGGAAGGAATATTGTATGAGGATAGTGGAAAAGATAAGGAACTTTGTTACCTGGAATGCATGAATCGACTCGGCGGCCGCTTGGCATCCAGCCTTTGAAGAAACCTTCTCTGGCTGAGTATTCGGTATGCACAAGCAACCGCCTTACGAGGAACAACGAAGAATTTCACATACGAGGAAATCTTTGTTCGACAAATCCATCGTGAGTCTTAACCAATAAAAAAATCATTCCTTCGAGCCCTGTTTGACAAAATCGTCGTGTCCAACAACTCACCACACCCGGTACATTTCCAAGCATAAAAAGACCGAACATAATCGAAATACTTTTCGGAAAACATGAGCCCTTTACATTTTGGACATTGCATATCGATCCCTCCTCTGATGAGTATATAAAATAACCAGGTGAAGGGATAATTACATCATGCATGCCAAACAGATGTGAAACCGTGATTGATATTCTTGCCTCGCTCGACGAAAAACATATTTTCATAGAAAATTCAGCATATTAACCTTTATTTAAAAAATTGTTTTAGATTCAATATTTTTGTTTCCCCGATTCCCGCTACCCTATTCAGGTCGTATACGGATTGAAAATCGCCATTTTTTTGACGATCAATAATAATCATTTTAGCGGTGACCGGTCCAATGCCCGGCAATTTTTCCCAATCATGCGCGGTCATTCGATTCGGATCCAAAGGAATCCCGAGAATGATTCTCTCTTCAACAGTCATTGTTTCCTTTTTAATATCAAAGTATTGTGCATCTTTTTGCGTAATCTCCAGCACATCTCCGGAATGGAATTCCAGTCCTGCAAGCGACTTCTCCAGTACTTCTTCCTGGACACCGATAAGCGTCAATAATGTGACGGTTTTTCCTTCCACGTCGGAATTTATTTGATAAACTCCGGGTTTTTCGATGTTTCCACGAATACGTATCGTTTCTTTCCCTGGAACCGAAGTTCCCATAGGCAAAAAAGCCACGGCGCCCCCAGATTGAGGGACATCGTGGCTTTTTATGGAGAGACCAGCTGCCAGGGCAAGCGCGATGCAGAAAAGAACAAGCCGATGAAGGCTCTCAATCACTTTCTGATAAGCTCCTTATCTTCCGCCTTGTCCAGTTTATATTCGATGCTGTCGATGAGGGCCTCATAGGATGCCTCGATGATATTATCAGAGACACCTACGGTACCCCATCTGCTTTCCCGGTCACCCGACTCAATCAGTACTCTGGTTACGGAAGCAGTACCCTGACCGGCTGGTAAAACGCGAACTTTGTAATCGAGCAACCTGACTTCTTTCAGTTTTGGATAAAATTTCTCAAGAGCTTTGCGAAGAGCATTATCGAGCGCATTGACAGGGCCATTTCCCTCTGCGGCGGTGTGCTCGATTCTTCCTCCGACCTTGACCATGATGGTTGCCTCAGCAAGAGGTTTCTGGTCATCATGCCGTCTCTCATCGATGACACGGAACCCCATGACGGAAAAGAATTTCCTGTGGGTCCCGAGAGCCCTCTTCATGAGTAGTTCGAACGATGCCTCTGCGCCCTCGAACTGGTAGCCCTTATTCTCCAATTCCTTGATTTTTTCAAGTATCTCCATTGCCACCGGATCCTTGCTGTCAAGGTTTATGTTGAATTCTTGAGCCTTTGCAAGGATATTCGATCTCCCGGAAAGATCCGAAACCAGAACCCGCGTAGCATTTCCAACCAATTCAGGCCGGATATGCTCATAGGTTTCGGGGTGTCGTTGTATGGCGCTCACATGAACGCCTCCCTTATGGGCAAACGCCGATTTTCCGACGTATGGCTGATGCTTGTCCGGCGAAAGATTACACAATTCGTAGACGAAACGAGACAATTCCGAAAGCCTTTTCAACTGTTCTTCCGACAGGCACTCTCTTTTCATCTTGAGCATAAGCGCTGGAATAATTGAGCAAAGATTAGCGTTTCCGCATCGCTCCCCGAAACCGTTTATCGTTCCCTGCACATGAACCACGCCGCGTTCGACGGCGGCAAGGGTATTGGCGACCGCGCATTCGGAATCGTTGTGTGTATGGATTCCGAGCGGTGTCTTGACGGATTTTCGTACCTGGTTTACGATGTCGGATATTTCATACGGCATGGAACCGCCGTTCGTGTCGCACAGAACGATACAGTCAACCTTGGCTTCCTCCGCGGCTTTCAGAGTTTTCAGAGCATACTCGGGATTCGCCTTGAATCCGTCAAAGAAATGCTCGGCATCATAAAATACCTCGCCCACATGGCCCTTGAGGTACTCCAGCGAATCGAAAATCAGTTCCAGATTTTCCTCCAGAGAGATGCGGAGCGCTTCCCGAACCTGGAAATCCCAGGTCTTTCCAAATATCGTAACCACATCAGCCTCGGATTGGATAAGCGTGCGTATATTCTGGTCCTTGTCCGGAGTCGTCTTTGCCCTTCTGGTTGAACCGAATGCCGCCACCTTTGTCTGGTTAAGCTTCTCCTTTTTGATCTCCTTGAAGAACGCAACATCCTTCGGGTTGCTCCCCGGCCACCCACCTTCGATATAGTGGATGCCCATCTCATCAAGCTTGTGGGCAATGCGAATCTTGTCTTCGACAAGGAGGGCAATATCCTCTGCCTGGGTACCGTCACGCAGCGTTGTATCATAGAGCTTTATCTGGCTCATGGGTCACCTTTTTCGTTTTGATGTGTATACTACTCCGGTTTGACATCCTTTCCTGCCAAACCAAATGCATCATGAAGGACGCGAACTGCCAGTTCCGTATATTTGGCATCAATAACGACGGATATCTTTATTTCGGAAGTAGAGATCATCTGAATGTTGATACCCTCAGCGGCAAGGGTTTCAAACATCTTCGTCGCGACCCCTGCGTGACTTCGCATACCAAGCCCCACAATGGATATCTTGGTAATACACTCATCGGTCATTACATCTCTGGCGTTTATTTCACCTGCCGCCTCCCTTGTTATCATGAGTGCTTTCTTGAAGTCCGCCTTGCAGACGGTAAATGTGAAGTCGGTGAAACCGTCTTCACTGGCATTCTGCACTATCATGTCTACGGAGATGTTCGCGGCCGAGAGAGGCGAAAGGAGCTTGGCCGCGATGCCCGGCTTGTCCGGGACCCGCATGACGGCAATTTTGGTTTCATCTTTTGCATAGGTGATTCCAGAGACGAGAATCGACTCCATTTCTTTATCCTCCTTGGTAACCAGGGTTCCCGGATTATCGTTAAAACTCGAGCGGACATGTACGTCAACGTTGTATTTCTTTGCGAACTCTACGGAACGAATCTGCAGAACCTTGGCGCCGAGACTTGCGAGTTCAAGCATCTCGTCATAGGAAATACGCTCAATCTTTCTTGCATCTGAACAGATATTGGGGTCCGTCGTATAGACACCGTCCACGTCAGTAAAGATCTCGCACACATCGGCTTTCAATGCCGCGGCCAAGGCGACGGCCGAGGTGTCGGAACCTCCGCGGCCAAGGGTTGAAATATTTCCGTCCCTATCAACCCCCTGAAATCCGGCGGCAATAATGATGGCGCCATTGTCCAGATCCTTCCGCACCTTTTTGTCGCAAATCCTGTCGATGCGCGCCTTGCTGAAGGCGCTGTCGGTTATGATGGGCACCTGATGCCCCAGATATGATTTGGCGTTGTACCCCATTGATTTGAGACACATTGCGAGAAGCGCCACCGTTACCTGCTCCCCGGACGACACCAGCACGTCGTACTCACGACTGTCGGGAAATTCGCAAATCTCGTTAGCGAGGGCAACAAGCTTATTCGTCTCCCCCGACATTGCGGAAACAACCACGATGAGTTGATTTCCCGCATCAAACGTTTCAGCAACACGCTTCGCGACATTTCGAATACGCTCGATGCTGCCGACCGATGTACCGCCGAATTTTTGTACAACAAGAGCCATGTTCCGTCTCCCATGTTAGGTAGTTTGATTACGTACGATACATCGTACCGAATACACAAAACTTTCCATACCAACAAGCTCCGTACAGGTCAAACACAATTTCACCCTTTTCTGACAAGTTCCCGCGCCAACTCCTCGTACCGTCCCCCGTAAGGCGATATCTCAATTGTCCTGGTCGTTTCCCCGGACCGGACAAAATCGACCTTCAGATAGGAGCCGGGAAGCTCCTGGCAGAGCCTGTCGGCCCATTCCACAACACAGACCCCTCGTCCGTTGAAATACTCTTCGAAACCGAGATCACGCACATCGTCATCACCGGTCAACCGGTAGAGGTCGAAATGGTACAGGGGTATCCTGCCATGGTATTCGTTCATCAGGGTATAGGAAGGGCTTGCAATGCAGATATCGGGATCTATCCCGACACCTCGAGCAAAACCCTGAGTGAAGTGCGTTTTACCGGCGCCGAGATCCCCTGTTAAAGCAATGAAATCTCCGGGCAGGGCAAGCCTGCCTACCCTTTCCCCCAGGGAAACGGTATCCCCGACACAATTGCTGATAAACACCGGCATGTCTGCTACTTGACCATGCTGCGAATAAGATCGATACGGGAAACGATACCGACAAGCTTTCCATTTTCAAGCACCGGCAGCGCGTGTATCTTTCGCCCGCTCATAATGTCCGCGATTTCACTTACAGGGGTATCCGGTGAAACCGTCAGAACCTCTCTCGTATAGATGTCGCCTACGGTTCCGGCCGTCATCCTTTTCAACTCTTTTTCAAACTTCTTTTCACTTTCAAGATAGATGACCCAGTCGAACAGGGAAATGACGGTCGGTATATGAAAATTTTTATCCTGTTCAATCAGATCCGACTCGGTTACGATCCCGATGAGCGAGCCTTCGGAGTCGACGACCGGAACACTTCCGATACGGTGGGTCGAGATAATCTCGGCCAGTTCGCGGATAGTGGTTGCCGTGGTTACCGAAATTACTTCCTTTGTCATTATGTCTCTTGCGGCAAGCATCCTTTTCTCCCTGCTGAATGAGTCTTTATTTGACTGAAAACTTCCACGTCGACTACGAACGTGCATTCCGCACGTTAATTGAAATACCTATACTGTCACTTCAGATACGATTGAAGAATCGCGTTGTATGCAAAGGGAAGCATCTCTTGCACATCAGTCGCGGAAATCCCGATTTCACCCTTTTCCCGAGCCACAAGGTCCGCCGCGAAGCCATGAAGGAAGACCCCTAGACGACATGCTTCAAACGGAAGGTAGTTCTGACCGAGAAGCGAAACAATAATACCCGTCAGGACATCTCCCATACCTCCGGAACCCATGCCGGGATTACCGCTTCCATTTACCGCAACCTCTCCTCCGGGTGTCGCGATGACTGTACTGGCGCCCTTGAGTACCAGGAACACACCGTATCGAATGGAAAAATTCCTGGCAGCGGAAATCCTGTCGCCTTCAATGGCGGGTATGGACAAACCGGACAGACGGGACATTTCACCGGAATGCGGGGTAAGTATCAAGGCCGGGGACCTTTTCTCGTGAAGAATCGACACGTCTTCGGCAACAGCATTCAGCCCGTCTGCATCCACCACCATGGGAAGAGCGGCATCCTTGACAAGTCGGCGTACCAGTGAAACGGTTTCCGACTCCCGGGAAATCCCCGGACCAACAGCTATTGCGTCTTTTCCCTGAATCGCGCTCAGGATCTGATCTCTGCTTCTCGTCCCCAGAAAACCCTTTCCCGCGTCATCAAGAGGAAGCGTCATTGCCTCGGTCGTCTTTACTTCGAGAACGGGGTTGAGGCTCGCGGGAACCGCCAGGGTAACAAGACCGGAACCGGTCCTGACGGCACTGTTTGCGGCGAGGGAGGCTGCTCCGGTTTTGCCGGTTGATCCGGCTACAATGAGACAATGGCCATACTTCCCTTTATGTCCGCACCTCTCCCTTGTCTTGATGAGAGGGCGAACACTCTCCCTTTCCAGAAATTCATGGCACTCCAAGGACGCAGCTATATCGTCCGGGATTCCGATATCGACAACTTTCAGATTTCCGGTATACGCACGGCCGGGATACAAGGCATGTCCGATCTTGGCGAAGCCGAATGTTACCGTCACATACGCTTGCACCGCTTTGCCAAGGACCTTCCCTGTCGACGCGTCAATTCCCGAAGGAATATCAACCGAAAGAAGAGGTCTCCCCGCTGAATTCATCACCTCGATTGCATCTGCATACAGACCGGAAACCTCCGTGTTCAACCCGATGCCGAACAGGGCATCAACGATGACCGACGCATTGTGTAAGACACCGGCATTTGGAAGCAGGTCTCCCGGGGTGTTGCAGAACGTGAGGCAGGCGGGGTCCAGCAGCATCAGATTCGCGGCCGCATCTCCTGCTATTTCACTCCTCTCGGCGAGGATGAAAACCTCTACGCTCCATCCTCTGCGCAGAAGACAGCGCGCAATCACGTATCCGTCACCACCGTTGTTACCCTTACCGGCAACAATTACAGCATTTTTTTCGTTCCCCGCACCCCACTCCGCGCAGACAATATCAGCACACGCTCGACCGGCGGTTTCCATGAGAACCCGCCCGGGAACGCCTCGTTCGTCCATCGTCAATCGCTCAGCCGAGCGCATCGTCGTTGCAGATACAATCTTCACGCTCTATTGCTCCAGAATCACCAGCGCGACACCATAGGAACCGTCGTGGGAAAGGGATGCATGGCTCTTCTTCATCGCCAGTTCCGAGAATATTTCCGCGGCCCTGCCATAGAGTCTGAGTTCCGGCTTGCCGAGGTCGTTATTCACCACCTCCACATCCTTCCAGGACATCCCGTCCCTGAGACCCAACCCGCTTGCCTTGAAAAAAGCCTCTTTAGCGGCAAATCGCAGTGCATAATGCTGTGCGCTTCGCTTCCTGCTCCGGCAATACTCGATCTCACTCTGCGTAAAGAGACGATGAAACAACGCATCCTTCCCTTCCGCCAGGAATCGCTCAAAACGAGATATATCAACGATATCAACACCTGTGCCGTAAATCATCGGAATCTGCCTTGTAAGGAAAGGCGCAGCGGCCGATATGGCCCGCCAACCTACTCCATGTGTTGCCTGTCCGGAAACAGCGGCGAGACTCCGCGAACTCATCTCTATCCGCTTACCGTATCATATCTCAACAGCTGCGTTGCACCTTTTTACCGGGATTCCATCCCTCTGTCAATTGTCTTCTTCTCTGCTTTTCAAGGCGAAACAAGCGGTTACTACTACCGAAGGAGGCGTAAGACGAGAATGCTGTTTTCAGGGTAATGAAATGATTCCAGCCGTGGTTTACCGATCCCCGATTTGATGGTAGACTTTCCAAAACGGAACTTCAACAGGAGGTGCGTATGTCAGACAGGAGTTCAACTGTAAAGGCGGGGGCATTACTTCTCATTGCCGGCGGGATCATTGGAGCAGGCGTAGCACTGCTCTTTGCCCCCCAGTCGGGAAAAGCCACTCGAAAGGATATCTCGCGATATGCCCGGAAAGCCAGGAGGAGAGCAGAAGAAGTCGTCGACGATTTTTCCGACAGCATTTCCAAAATGGTTGACGCAGTGGGTGAAAAGGCCGCGGATATCCTCGACAGAGGAGTAGACATGGCACACGACACGAAGAAGGAAATCCTGAAAACCATTGAGGACGGACAGGAAAAATTGGAAAAACAGCGTTCACGGCTGGCACGTTTCCTGGGCTAATACGGCCGTCGGAACAGCATCACGAATAAGGGGGCGCACTTTCAGCGCCCTCCTTATTCGTCTGTTAATCTGCAATATATTTACTCTCCGGTTTCCTCTTTCAACCCCTCCAGAACCGCCTTAACCTCACGGATCATTTCGTCCGCGCGGGGTGACTTCTCTTTCTGCAGATAGAGCTCAAAATATTTGACCGCATCCGTCACACGCTCCTGATCCAGACAGATGCTCCCCATGGTGAGATACGGTAGCGGAAAGGAGGGATCGAGGCGTATGGCCTCAAGGCACTCGGCCTCAGCGTCATCGAGTTCATCCATATCATAGTACAGCTCACCCAAGTTGAAATGGGCAGCGCCGTCATCAGGATCGACTTCTATCCCTTTCCGGTACGCCTCGATGGCCTTGTCCCGCTGATCCAGCCCATAGTAAGCGTCACCAAGTGCATTGAGAGCAAAAACATTGCAGGGATCCATCTCAAGAGCCGTGGTATACGAACTGATGGCATCAAGGGGCTTTTCCATGCAATTCAACACCAGCCCGATGCTGACATGCCCGTCAGGATCATCCGGCTTCACCTCGACAACCTTTCGATACGCGCAAAGAGCATCTTCGTACCGTCCCGCCTCAAAATGAATGTCTCCAATAGCGGTTAAAGACTCGGCGTTAGCCGGCTCAAAACGAAGTCCTTCCGTATAGGAGGCAAGCGCTTCATCAAGTTTTCCCTGCTCGGCAAGCGCGGAACCAAGCCTGAAGTGTCCCTCCGGATCCTCCGGCTTCTGTTGCACGCATTGGGTAAAGCATTCAACGGCTTTCACATATTCACCGTCATCCAGAAACGCAATTCCCGCTTGAAGGTTTTCCTCAAACAATCCGGCCATCAATTCTCCCCTCCCCCCATTCTTGTCTTTAAACGGTCAAACTATATCAGAAACGTGAGCCCATTTCCAGAAATCCCCCCTATTCTCCCGAAATTTAACTGAAAAACCTTTTTTTTGCCTTTCGAATCCCGTATACTTCGATACACATGAGAGCCAGGGCAATACCTTTAATGACAGAAGACGGTTTTGAGAGCCTCGGCTTGCGGACGCTTGAGGACATAAGCAACCTGATTCTTCATTCCCACGACCTGCACGAAACCCTTCAGAATATCGTAAACCTTGTTGCTCGCAGAACCGGCTCCGACGTCTGTTCCATCTATCTTCTCGAAAAAGATGGGGAAACACTGACTCTCAATGCAACCAAGGGTCTCTCTCGAAGTTCAGTGGGAAAGGTCCGCATGAATACCTCGGAAGGACTTACCGGTCTCGTGGTAGAGAAGAGAGGTGTGGTTGCAATCGAGGATGCCCCGTCTCACCCTCGCTATAAATATTTTCGGGAAACAAAGGAAGAACGTTTCCACTCCTTTCTCGGATTACCCCTTTTCGAACACAAAAGCCCAACCGGTGTTATTGTTGTTCAAACCAAAACGCCCCGAACCTTTACGACAAAAGAAATAAGCACGCTCACAACCATTGCCAACCAGATAAGCAGTATCATCATAAACGCGAGACTCCTCGACTCAATCAGAAAAAAAGAAGAAGAACGCGACTTTTTCGAGAGAGAACTTCGGAAGCTCAAAAAAGGGGAAGCCGACTCCACCGCTGCGCCCCACCATGCAGGAAAGAAGGCAAAACGCCATCGCATGCTGCGCGGCACAGCCGCATCCCCGGGTTTTTCCACGGGCAAGGTCTCCATTATTGACCGGTCCGCCGGAAACAGCCGGCTTGCTCTTCAACAGATCGGCTCACGCCATGAAGAAAGAAAACGTTTTCTTCTTGCCGTCGAGAAGGCGAAGATTCAGACCCTGTACCTGGAAAAACGTGTTGAGCAAACACTTTCAAGAGAGGATGCCGCAATTTTCCACACCCACCTGATGATCCTTGAGGATCGGGGGTTCCTGACAAAGGTGCAGGACCGAATCGACGGAGATTGCGGAGCCGCACGTGCCGTTGAAGACGTGGTGGAATCCTATGTCGTGGCCTTTTCCCGCATGGAAGACCCCTACCTGAGGGAGAGGTCGGCCGACATGAAAGATATCGGCCGAAGGATCATCGATTGCCTCACGGGAAATGATCGCCCCACTCTCAGAATTCGTGACAAAAGGATTGTGGTGGCGAGAGAAATCCTTCCTTCCGATCTCGCGGCGCTCGATCACGCCAAAATCCTTGGAATCATTACTGGAAGCGGCGATGCGAACTCCCATGCATCCATCATGGCAAAATCCCTCGGAATACCGACGGTGATAGCGGGATGGGAAGAAGTCAGGGGAATCTCCCATCGGGATGAAGTCATCGTCGACGGCAATACGGGATGCGTCTATATCAATCCCGACGCCAAGGTCAAGGCCGAATACGAGCGCCTGCAGCTCGACTTCAACCTGAAACAGCAGGAACTGGCCGGCCTTCGCGACCTCCCGGCAGTCACTATCGATGGAACGCGAATACTACTTCGCGCCAATATCGCTCTCCTGAGCGATGTCAAGGTAGCTTTGGCCCACGGAGCAGAGGGGGTCGGTCTCTATCGCACGGAATTCCCCTACATGGCCCGCAATGCCTTCCCTGACAGAAATGAACTGGCCCGCCTCTTCCGCAAGGTGCTGGAAGAGTTCTCTCCCCTTCCAGTCACAATCCGTACCCTGGATATCGGTGGGGATAAGAGTCTGCCCTACTTTCCCCTTCCCAAAGAAGAGAACCCCTTTATGGGGTGGCGCTCAATACGGCTTTCCCTTGAGCGCCACGAGATTCTGCGTGAACAGCTGGCAGGGGTGCTCTTGGCGTCTCCCTTCGGGACGGTGCGCCTTATGTTCCCGCTTGTTTCATCACTTGAAGAGATTCGGCGTATCAGGGAAATACTGGCTGAAACCAGACATGAAGTGGAGAAATCCGGCCATGCAGTCGCTGACGACATACAGTTCGGTATCATGATCGAACTCCCGGCTGCCGTGCAGATAGCGGATTTCCTGATACGTGAAGTGGATTTCGTCAGCATCGGGACCAATGACCTAATTCAATATACCCTTGCAGCCGACCGCAACAACGCAAAGGTTCAACAATACTATGATCCGTACCACCCCGCCGTGCTTCATTCCATCAAGCGTGTCGCGGACTGCGCGGCACGGGCCGGAAAGACGGTTTCCGTGTGCGGCGAGATGGCCTCGGACCCGGTAAACGCGGCTTTACTCCTGGGCCTGGGCATCACCGAGTTCAGCCTGTCGTCCCCTTCACTTCCGGCCGTAAAGCAGGCCCTGCGCACAATCTCCCGAACAGAGGCCGACACGTTCGCCGTTCATCTTCTGAAGCTGGGCACCGCCGCTGAAATCAGGGAACAGGTACGACTATTCAAAAACAGATTTGACTTCTCTGACATCGCAGAAGCTAAAAGGAGATAGGAATATCATGACTACCACCAAGAAGAAGATTGAGGTTGCCGGTTCGGTATCACTCTGCAAGGCGGACCTGGAATATCTGGGCAGCGACAGGATCAAACTCCTGGAAATGATAGATGAACACGGGTCCATCACCAAGGCTGCAAAGGCGGTCGGCATAAGCTACAAAACCGCGTGGGATACCATGGACGCCATCAACAACCTGTCCGACAAGCCCCTGTTTGTCCGTATGGCCGGCGGCAAATCGGGAGGAGGTACCCGCCTGACCGACGAGGGTCGCGAGGTAATCAGAAAGTACCGCGTTATTGAGGAAGAACATTCCAAATTTCTTGCAAACATTACAAAACGGGTCGGTTCGGCTCAGGATCTCTACAAATTCATCAAGAGGATATCAATGAAAGTAAGCGCACGGAACATCTTCTCCGGCACCATCGCCAAGCTGAAAAAGGGAGCTGTTAACTCCGAGGTGGTTCTCTCGTTGAGAGGGGGTGACACCCTAGTATCCATCGTAACAAACGAGAGTGTCGAAAGCCTGGGTCTGCAGGAAGGCGCGGACGTTTACGCCATCATCAAGTCGAGTTCGGTTCTGTTGGGAAAGGACCTGGAAATCAACAAGCTCAGCACGAGCAACATTCTGCAGGGGCGGGTCATGAAGGTGATGGATGGAGCGGTAAACACAGAGGTAACTCTGGAGCTTTCCGGAGGCAACACGATCAGCGCCGTAATCACCTGCGAAAGCGCTCAGCGGCTTTCTCTGCAGGAGGGAGACCGGGTCTGCGCGGTCTGCAAGGCGTCAGATGTAATCCTGGGAGTAGGCTGATCCGGAAGGTTACCGGGTCCGTTGCCGCTCCAGGCCGAGTTTTTTCATGACCGCCTGCATGTCATCCCAGACTTCACGCTTCATGGCCGGATTCCTCAGCAGAAAGGCCGGGTGGAAGGTGGGCATCAGAGGGATGCCGTGAAAGTCATGGAAGCGCCCGCGAATGCGGGAAATCGGCTCGCGGGTGTTGAGGAGTGTCTGGGCCGCAAATGTGCCGAGAGCAACGATTACTTCGGGACCGATCGTCCGTAGCTGACGAAGGAGAAAGGGCAGACAGGCTTCAATCTCGGCCGGAAGAGGATTCCGGTTGCCGGGAGGACGGCACTTCAGCACGTTGCAGATATAGACCTGATCTCTCTCGAACCCCATTGCCTGCACAATCCGTGTCAGCAGACGGCCTGCCTCACCCACAAAAGGCTCACCGGCAAGGTCCTCTTCATGGCCGGGGGCCTCTCCCACAAAAACAAGACGGGCATTCTCGTTCCCGGATCCGAACACGAGATTGGTTCTGGAGTTTCCCAGCGAGCAACGAAGGCAGTCGGTGAGTTCCCGTCTGATTTGTCCCAGCGACTCTTGATCCGCTGACACGCCCTGGTCTAAAGAAGAACCGTCCACCTCTTTGTTTCCTGCAACAATTTCCGGCACACGGCTCACATGATGCTTGTTGGCCCGGTCAGGCAAACCGTCTACGCCGGTTTCTTCCAAGTCGACAAGATAGCCGCGCAGAGCGGCCAACAGGTACTGATGTTCGGAGTCGGACACGCGTTACCTCTTTACATTCCCCGGCACATTCACTATTCTGTACTCCATGGTAATTTTCATAACGGTTTTTCTGCTTCTTGTTTTCCTGCCCACTAGTGCTTTCGCCTGGGGAGCAGGTTTTCACCTTCAACTGGGAACGTCGGTTCTCGGGAATCTTCAGGCGCTTCCACCTGCCGTAGCAGCCGTTCTCGGTAAATTCCCGCTTGATTTCCTGTATGGTTGCATCGCGGCCGACATAACTATCGGGAAGAAATTCACCCACTACCTGCAGCACTGCCATCGATGGCCCATCGGCCTGAAAATTCTCGCCAACGCTACAAGCAGGCAGCAAGAGGCATGCGCCCTTGGTTATCTGTCCCATCTGGCTGCGGATACGGTCGCTCACAATTACTTCGTACCCTATAACATCATGCGGAGTTTCCCTTCGCTTGCCATGAAACACACCTACTGGGAGATGCGCTTCGACAGCGCCGTGGACAAGGAAATCTGGGAGGTCGGACAGCGGGTTTCCGTTGGACAGTACAAGGGGAATGACGCCTTGTTGAGAAAGGTGATTTCAGACACCATCTTTTCTTTCGCCACCAACAAGCGGATCTTCAATTCCATTCTGCTTCTGAGCCGCATGGAAAAATGGCAAGGCGTTATCAGTACCGTTTCCGCTTCTTCACGGTATGTGCTTGAGGAAAGCGACCGCATGGAATATAGCGCTCTTTCCGAAGAGGCAGTCTTCGATTTTTTGAAGCACCGAGAAAAGTCCCGCTATTTCCTTGCCGACCCAACCGGTGAGAGGGCGCTGACAACCGCCGAGGCCGTGCGTAAAAACTTCCGGATCCTCTACAAAAGCGGCAAGATAACTCAGAAAGAGGCATTTGGACAACTGCAGGAACTGAAACCCAAACTCCGCCAATCAATATGCGCTCCGGCAATGCTTCAGCAAATCCATCCGACAAATCGGGATCGAAAACCCTACCCGTTCTCTTTGTCCCGCTTCTGACCCAGCGCCAGCCCGACCCGATCCAGAATCACATCCGCCAGTTCATCCTTGCCCATGAGCGGCAGATCTTCCGCTCGCCCATCGTTGGAAAGGATTTTGACAATATTGGTATCAACGGCGAAACCAGCACCGGCACGCGTGACGTCATTAGCAACAACAAGATCCAGGTTCTTTTCCTGAAGTTTCTTGGCCGCGCTCTCTCCGGTGTCCCCGGTCTCCGCGGCAAAGCCGACCAGAAAACGATCTCCCTTGTTCCTTCCCAGTTCCGCGAGGATGTCGGGATTCCTGATCAGCTTTACCGTCAACGGAGAATCGGCCTTCTTTATCTTCGCCGATGCCCGCTCATCGGGCCGGTAATCGGCAACCGCCGCGGTCTTAATGACAATGGTGGCTGCAGGAAATAACCGCAATACGGCTTCACGCATTTCTTCCGCCGATGTGACCCTGACGGTATTCACCCCCCACGGCGCATCCAGGGAAACCGGACCTGTCACGAGGGTCACCTCAGCACCTCGTCTTCGAGCGGCTCGAGCCAGGGCATATCCCATTTTCCCGGATGAGTAATTGCTGAAAAAGCGAATCGGATCAAGTTCCTCACGGGTTGGACCTGCTGTCACCAGCACCTTTTCTCCGTCGAAATCCTTTCGTGAAAGTACGTTCAATGCCACTTCCAGAATGACGGCCGGATCCTGAAGCTTCCCCTCACCTTCCCATCCGCAGGCAAGCATTCCCGTTACCGGAGCAACAAAGTGGTATCCATAACGCAGCAGCTTTTCCTCGTTTTCCCGGTAGATGGGATTCTGATACATGGCCGTGTTCATTGCCGGCGCAATAAGAACAGGAGCCCTTGTTGCCATGACCGTCGTGGTAAGGAGATCATCAGCGATGCCGGATGCTAGTTTTCCGACAAAGTTAGCGGTAGCCGGGACAATCAGAAAGAGTTCGGCCCTTTCCGCAAGAGAAATATGGCCTATCTCCTTTTCCTCGATGAGGTTGAAGAGTTCGGAATGAACCGAATTCCCGGAAAGGGTCTGAAACGTTAGCGGAGCGACGAACTGTTGAGCCGCCTTTGTCATGATGACATGCACGTCGGCGCCTGCCTTGACGAGAAGTCGAACCAGTTCCGCCGCCTTGTACACCGCAATGCCGCCGGTGACTCCAAGGATGATCACTTTGTCTTTCATGAACGCCTTCCCCTAGATGACTCCTGATGGAGTGAGGTACGGGTTGTGCTTCCTTTCCCTGCCGATGGTGGTTGAAGGACCGTGCCCCGGGTAGACGACCGTGTCGTCTGGAAGGATCAGGAGCTTTTCCCGAATACTCTTCCCCAAAGCGACGGACGATCCTCCTGGAAAATCCGTTCTGCCGACCGAATCCGCGAACAGCGTGTCACCGGTAAAAACCATTCCCTCAAGATGGAGAGAACATCCCCCCAATGTGTGACCGGGAGTATGCAATACGCGTAACCGGTATTCGCCAAAAGCAACGAATTCGCCTTCCGTCAGAAAGCGGGACGGAGGCGGTGAGTTCTCGGCCGTCAAACCGAACATGGCAGCCGTATCAACTGCCCTCGCCAACATCGGGGCATCCAATTCATGAATGAGAAGCCCGGCGCCGGTCTCGGTTACTATCCTTTGGTTGCCTCCTGTGTGATCGAAGTGACCATGGGTGTTTATCACTGCAACGACCTTCAGGCCGTGACGGGTCACAACATCCAGGATCCGGTCCGTATCGTCACCCGGATCAACTACCACACCTTCTCTGCTGTTTTCGCATCCAAGCACATAACAGTTGACCATTAAAGGGCCTACGACAACAGACTCTAAAATCATGTTTCACCTTTCGCTAAAAGAGTTCGAGATTTTTTTGTTTCAGTTTTTCAAACGGGGTGTTACGAAAACCTCTGGTATCTTTTTCACCGGCTTGCGCGGCAATTTCCCCATGACGCTCATCTGTCGGCAATGTTTCAGGTTGGCGGGAATTCTCTTCTCCATGGCCGTTGTTCTTGAAGAAGTATCGGTCGTACAACCTGTGATACGCGGTCCATCTCGACCGGCTCTCCGGCTCCTTCCGCATGTGGGTCCTGATACCGTTGATCTTTGAATCAAGATCATCCAGGTAATTGAGAACCGTCGCCTCAACGGTTTTTGGCCTCTTGGGCGAACCGAATTCATACTGCCCGTGATGGGAAAGGATCATATGCTTGAGAAGCATCGCCATCTCCAACGGAAAATCACCTATTCCCAGTATTTTTTCATTCACCATTTCCACGCCGATGGTGATATGTCCGACAAGTTTACCCTCGTCCGTATAGTCGAAGGAACGGAGGTAGGTCATTTCCCGCACCTTGCCCACATCATGAAGAAGCGCTCCGGCTAGGAGCAAGTCCCGGTTAAGTTCGGGATAGAGGGGCATAATGCGGTCAACGAGACGTGCAACCGCCAGGGAATGCTCAAGGAGCCCTCCGAGATATACGTGATGCATCCCCTTGGCGGCAGGCGCCGTCCGGTACATTTCGAGAAATCCGGCATCGTCGAAAAAAGAGTGCAGCAGGCGGCGCAGATTGGCGTCAGCACAGGACTCTACCAGGGAGGACAACTCGGCAAGCATTTCAGCGCCGTCCCGCTCCCCCTCGGGGAGAAAATCAGCGATGCAGACCTCATGGTCAGGTATCCGTTTTAGTTCGGATACGATTAGCTGCATCTTTCCCAGATAGACGGTTGCCTTGGCACGGATACGGATGAAATCGTCTTTTTCGAACACTGACCCGATGGAATCGACATCCTCCCATACCCGTCCCTCAATATCTCCGGTCTTGTCCATGAGATGCAGGGTCAGGTAAGGCTTTCCATTTCTCGCCACTGCGGTAATCTTCTCCTTGACGAGGAAAATTGTATCAACCTGAGTTCTGTCCCGGATGTCGTTGACAAATATCTTGGTCACTCGCTGCTCCTTGTGTCTTCGGATAATTCCGAGGCAATTCGGTCGGCTACGCGTATTCCGTCAATCGCCGCGCTCATGATTCCGCCTGCGTACCCGGCGCCCTCCCCGGTTGGGAAAAGACCCTTGAGGCTCACTGACTGCAGATCATCACCCCGAACGATGCGAACCGGTGACGACGTCCTCGTCTCGACGCCCGTAAGCGTTGCCTCCTGCGTGAGAAAACCGCGCATCTTTCGGTCAAAACCTCTGATTCCAGACTTCAGCGCCTGAGCGATCTCAGGGGGAAGCACCCTGGCAAGGTCCGTCTCCACGACACCGGGACGATAACTTGAGCGAACACCCCGCGAACCCCTCCCCTCGACGAAATCGAGCAGGTTCTGGGCAGGAGCCCGATACGTGCCGCCGCCGGCGGCAAAGGCATTCCGCTCCCAATTCCTCTGAAATTCCACGCCGGCCAGAGGATTGTTACCAGGGAAATCCCTTCCGTCAACCGCAACAACCAGGGCGCTATTGGCATAGGGCGCATCCCTTCGGTATGTGCTCATTCCATTGGTAACAAGACACCCTTCCTCTGATGCGGCAGCCATCACAACCCCTCCGGGACACATGCAGAAGGAGTAAACCGAGCGCTCAGTATCCGGGTCGGCAAAAGTCAGGACGTATTCAGCCTGCGGCAGGCAGGGATGGGAAGGAATGCCGTATTGAATGCAATTTATGCGTTGCTGGGGGTGCTCCACGCGCACCCCGACGGCGAAGGGCTTCTTTTCCAGGTGAACTCCACGACGCACAAGCATTTCATAGGTATCTCGGGCACTATGGCCGGTGGCGAGAACAAGGAAATCACAGGGGACCTCATCTCTATCATTCATCACAACAGTGTTCACACGACTGTTTCGTGAGGTTATATCGGTAAGTTTTCCGGAAAAAAGGAACTCGCATCCGCGAGCGAGGAGTTCATTCCGGATCCGGCGGACAACCCGTCGCAACCTGTCTGTTCCGATATGGGGTTTAGCCAGCCAGAGGATCTCCGTCGGAGCGCCGAAATGAACAAGGTTTTCCAGAACATACCTGAGGTTCTCGTCACGTATCCGGGTCGTAAGCTTGCCGTCGGAAAAGGTGCCTGCCCCCCCCTCTCCAAACTGGACATTGCTTTCCGGATTCAGCGCCCCTCCCCTCCAAAATGTTTCCACATGCCTGACCCTTTCCTCAACGGGTCGTCCGCGTTCGATGAGGATTGGTCGCAGACCATAGGAGGCAAGACGTATCGCGGCAAAGAGCCCGGCGGGCCCCATCCCCGCAATGATGATTTTTCTTTTGCTGGAAAGACGCGGAATAAACCTTGTCGGCTCGACATCTACAGGAAGTATGTCGGGATCAATGCTGAATTTGTCCCGACAACCCTCTTCGTCCCTGACGGAGAACTCTATTGTATAGACATAGCGTATGGAGGATTTCTTCCGGGCATCAAGCCCCTTTCGAATGATCCGCCAGTCGGTGATTTCATCTCTTTCGAGAAGCAGGCGAAGACGCAGATTCTCAAAAAGCTCATCCTCACGGATGGTGAAATCAACGGCAAAGTTGCGTACTTGAAAAGGCACGAGGCACCCTTACCGATTCGTCGAGAAATAATTTTTCCGTTCCAGAAGTTGTTCTACGATGATAACGATATCAAGAGGTTTCGTTGATTTGGGAATGTGAACACGTGCCCCCATTTCCGGTGTCTCATGCTCATGTGGCAACCCTCGGAACATTGAAGTCAGCAGTATGAGTACCGGCTCAACATCGCCGGCAAGACGGCTTATTTCAAGACACGTGCTGACTCCACCCAATTTCGGCATGACCAGATCTACGATCACCACATCAGGCGTTTCGTCCAGGAAAGCGCGTATCCCCGTCACGCCGTTGTCGGCGGTTACCACGGAATATGCATTGTCGCGAAAGGCATCCGATAGAATTTTCAGAAAAAAGGGATCGTCATCAATAATGAGTATTTTTGCGCGGGGTACTTCCATCGGAACCTCGGGTGAAGGCCTCAGAATTGCGAAATACTACACTATAGTCGGTTAAAAGTGAAGGATAAACCCCCTCGCTGGTTTCCATCCGGAGTTTCCGGATAGACTTAGTTGGCGGTTGTTGACGGAATGGGGAGAAAAACCGTGAAAACAGTACCTTTCCCCTCCTCGCTTTCAACCTCAATTTTCCCGTTATAGGTCCGCACAATTCGAAGTACGACCGACAAACCGAGACCGGTGCCGGAAGTTTTCGTGGTAAAGAACGGATCAAAGACCTTTGAAACATTTTCCCGCGGAATACCTTTTCCCGTATCCGACACTCGGACGACTATTTTGTCGTCATCCTGTTCCAGCATGACACCCAAAACCCCTCCGTCGGTCATTTCTTCAATTGAATTCACGAAGAGATTGGTAAAGATCTGCTCCAGTTCCAATGGGTCCGCCTGGATTGGGGGAGGTATTTTTCTGTACTCCCGGTTCAGGCGAACCCTGTGCATTTCCATTCGAGAACGAAACAATTCTATTGCGGAATCTATTACTTCATTGATGGAAACCTGTCGGAGATGGAAGCGGGGCCGTTTCACCGCGTCCATGAGCTTTCTCAAAATACCGTCAATCCTCTTAATCTCCTGCTCAATCTTTTCCAGACACTCCAGCCGTTCCGTCTCATCCGGGCACCCTTTTACAAGCTGGACATAAAGCCCTATGGAGTTGAGGGGGTTTCGTATCTCGTGGGCCATGCCGGCGGAAAGATATCCAAGAGTCGACATCTTTTCCGCCTGGATAATCTCCCCCTGCACCCTTTGCAGTTCATTGGTCTTTTCCCGTACACGCTCTTCAAGCTCCCGATTCCAGGTGGCTATTTCCCCAACGAGTCGATCTCGCTCAACGAGCAGTTCCCGGTTCCTGATCTCTATTTCTCTGACCTTCAGGACTTTTTCAACCCTTTCCACCAGGTCCTGGTTCAAAAAAGGCTTCACGATATAGTCCGAAGCCCCGGCTTTCATAAGTTCTACAGCAATCCTCTCACTACCCCGACCCGTCAGGATAATGACATACGTGTCCGGGAATTGCTGCTTTATTTCCGTTAGTGCCGAAAAACCGTTCATCTCCGGCATCATATAGTCAAGGACCGCGATTTCCGGGTTATTCTCTTTCACCAGAACGAGGGCATCCAACGCCTTGGCCGCTGTAAGCACCCGAAAACCCCGATTACGGAATACCCTTGCCGTGAGATCAAGATTTATCATCTCATCGTCAACGATGAGAATGGTCCTTTTCCCACTCATGGGGGCGCACTCTGCTCGCGTAATAGTATGTTCGTCATTCATCATCAAAGTAACATGTTCCCGGTCGGCTTTGCACACGGAAAAGGCAGCGTATAGCTGCCTTTTCAATTTTCCCGTTCATTCTGAAATAACGTCTTATTCATCTTTTTCAGGAGGCCGGACCGTCATGACCGCACAACGAGCTCTCCGGACAACTCTTTCAGCCGTACTCCCGAAAAGGAGATGATCAATACCTGCTCTCCCGTGCGTTCCAAGCACCACGAGTGAGACATCCTCTTCATCGACTTTTTTCAGTATCTCTTCATAGGGGATTCCGGTTGCAACAACCGTTTCATGATTCGGAAGATCCTGCAATCTGTCCGCGCAAAATTTCGCCATCATTGTATCGGCCGCCTCCGATATCTCCTGCTCGAGTGAATCGAAAGAAATATGCGGGACGTAAAACCCGCGCAGGTCAACGGGTTCGTTGATGACATGCATGATGATCAGGCGGCTATCGAACTTCTTTGCCAGCGTATACGCATATTCAAATGCGTACTCGGATATCTCTGAAAAGTCGGTTGCAAAAAGTACTGTAGAAAACTCTTTCATGCACGCTCCTCCACAGATGGGCTATGAACCGTCTGCATCAAGTATCTTATTCATCACCATCTTAAGTTCCTCAATCTGAATCGGTTTATTGATATATTCAAAGGCCCCGAGATTCATGGCCTCCAGATACGATTCGACGCCGCCATATGCAGTTATCATTATTACATTGCTCTTGGGAAAATTCTTGTTAAGTTCCCTCAGGAAAGTTATTCCATCCATCTGGGGCATCTTGATATCCGTTACAATAAGGTTTACGGATTGCCTGCGAAGAAAATTGAGTGCCTCGCAACCATTGGAAACACTGTCTACGAGAAAGCCTTCCCGCACGAGAAGTCTGGAAAGTGCGTATCGGGTATTTTCTTCGTCTTCTACGATGAGGATCCTTTTTGCTTTCGCCGAGCAGACAGTTGTAGGAAATTTTGGTCTCATAGTTGTGAAGTCTACCAGAGCGACGGAGGCTGTCAAGTTCATCAATCCGCTCAGTGTGCGGTTTCGTCACCTTCCGCATCAGCCTTCAACATAACATGGGCAGAGGCCCCCTTTTCCCCGAACGGTTTGAGAAGCTTACCATTCAACTCAGCCTCGACCCCTCCTGCATTATCCAGATCAAGGGAAAAAACCCTCTCAGCTTTCCATTCTATGACGTCACCGGCCTTCAAGTCGTATTGCTGGGAAACCATGTCGTCGATTGTTACAACGAGATATCCGTCCTCCAGCGCCTTCATTTTCAGGACAATGCCCTTTTCACGGGAGACGGGGGGGAGGGGAGGAGTTTCAATACTGTCAGGCGGGATGTATTTCGGTCTCTTTTCTTCGGGTGGAGCCCCAATCTGCGGCTGTTGGAAAGAACTTACAGGGGTCATTACCGGTGGAATCGACACAGTGTTTTCCGCTTTTTTTTCAAAGGTAGTGCCCTGAAATCTGAAAAACAGGATTCCAACGGTACAAAGGGCACCGCCAACGGCAAGGGACAAGAAAACCCTCTTTTTCGTGCCTCGTACTATCTGAGCGTCATGATACTTGCCCGCGTTCACCTTCAACTCATCGGACGGCAAGGGAGAATGCATGGCATTCTCGTACAACCGCAGGACATCCTGCTCCTCTATTCCGAGAAATTGAGCATAGACTCGGAGGAATCCCTTGGCATAGGCATCACTGGGAAGCCTTGAGTAGTTGCCTTCTTCAAGGGCCGCGAGATACCCCTTGGTAATTCTTGTCACTCGGGCGGCATCTTCCAGACTGAGTCCCTTGTTCTCGCGGGCGAAGCGCAGACGTGAACCGACGGTTTGTCCATCCATCTCGATAGAAGCTGTATCGGACATCACTCACTCACTTGAGCATCTCGAGATATTCCTTCGAGAGTTGGCCTATTTCTCCATCACCATCGATGCGGATTACCTCATTGAACTCAGCCTTTGCCGCGGCTGTCTCCTGGATTTTCAGATAGGCAAGGGCCAGATTGTAATGCGCCCTCGCATAGTCCTTGCTCAACTCAATGGACTTCTTGAATTCCGCTATTGCCAATCCAACCTTTTCATCCGCGAAGTACACTCTTCCCAGATTCATCCGCACGACAGGATTACGAGGGTTGCTACTCATAACCGGACGAAGAAGTGTCAGTGCGGTTGCATAATCACCCTTTCCAAAGTAGGCAAGCGCGAGGTTCATGCATGCCGCATCGTGATTTTGATAAAAGATGTCGTCTTTAACTATTGTAAGTTGATTGATCGCATCGTCCCACCTCTGCATCTCCAGGTAGTTTACGCCGAGATTGTTCCGGGCCTCGGAAAAAGTAGGCTTGACGGCAATAGCCCGCAGATATCTCGTTTCCGCCAGGTCATACCTCTTTTTGAAATAATAGACCTGACCCAGGTAATTCAGGAGAAGAGGGTCATCAGGCGTGATCTTTTCCGCTTCGGAAAAATCAATGAGCGCTCTTGTGTAATTACCCTCCGCAAGAAAGGAAAGGCCCATCTGGTAGTGATACGAAGCCTTTTTTTGGGACGCTTCCAGGGCAGCGCAGCCTGTGCAGACGGCAACGGTTACGAAAGTCAGGATCAAGAATAAAAATCTCATGGTGATCACCTTCCCGAATGCTTCGATGAATACCAACACGGATCTGACACCAATGATTTCAGTACGCTCCCCCGGTTTCCGGAAGATCTTCAAAGTGTGTCATGGATTTGAAACCGCGATATCGCTCTTCAATCTCCCGGTACGTAAGGTTCTTCAAACGGTTCAGGCTGAACTCTTCCACGGTAAAGGAGGCCATGACACTGCCGAAAATGATCGCCTGACGTATTCCCGACTCCGACAGGTTGCCGGTATTGGCAAGATAGCCCATGAAGCCGCCTGCAAACGTATCGCCCGCTCCCGTAGGGTCGAACACTCTTTCCAAGGGGTATGCGGGCGCCGCGAAGATTGAGGAGTTTGAAAACATCAGCACACCATACTCGCCCCTTTTAACAATGAGGGTTTTTACACCCAGGTCCAGGATCTTCCTGGCTGATTTCACCAGGTTCGGATCGCCGGAGAGCTGTCGAGCCTCGGCGTCGTTGATAATCAGGATGTCAACCATACCGACAACCTTTTTCAGGGACTCCGGCTTCGAAGATATCCAAAAATTCATCGTATCACTGGCTATCACCAGAGGACTTTTCACCTGGCGCATCACCTCCATCTGGAGGTCGGGATCGATATTGGCGAGAAAGAGGTATTCCGCGCCGGCATATTCGGGTGGAATAACGGGTCTGAACGACTCGAACACATTCAAGCGGGTCTCCAGTGTATGCGCCTCGTTCAGATCGTAACCGTACTGTCCCTTCCATCGGAACGTCTTGCCCGGGTTTCTCGAAAGCCCGCGAAGGTCGATATTCCGCGATTCGAGGAAGTCGGTATGTTCCCGCGGGAAATCGTCTCCTACTACCGCGACCAGACTCACATCGGTGAAATAACTGGCGGAAGTGGAAAAATAGGTTGCCGAACCGCCGAGAACGTTCTCCACCTTGCCGAACGGTGTTTCCACCGAATCAAATGCCACGG
Source organism: uncultured Geobacter sp. (assembly GCA_937886325.1). Lineage (GTDB taxonomy): Bacteria > Desulfobacterota > Desulfuromonadia > Geobacterales > Geobacteraceae > RPRC01. The sequence goes on along the minus strand of CALABV010000176.1, from coordinate 3,513 downwards.
AACCGACCACAAGAATACCCATCCGTCCAATCTCCTGAGAATAAGAATACTAAGCGATGTATCTGCCTGCAATGACGTCGAGATCCCGCTTCGTCTTGTCGGGAATGACCGTCCTGTCGGTGATAATTGCATAACGGAGAGCATCAGCGCAAGGGCATTTTCTCTCACATCGCAGGGACCCGACTGCATTCCGTATGATTGACTTCGCCATCTCAACGTTTTGCCGCAGGATCACAAGAATCGCATCGATGGAAACATCATCCTGTGATTCATGCCAGCAATCATAATCCGTCGCCAGCGCGATGACGCCGTAGCAGATCTCGGCTTCACGTGCCAGTTTCGCTTCCGGAATATTTGTCATTCCAATCACGGAAACACCGAACGATCGGTACATTCTCGATTCAGCTCTTGTTGAAAAGGCGGGGCCTTCCATACAAAGGTAGGCACCTCCCCGGTGGACGTGCACGCCTGTGCGACGCGCGGCTTCATCGAGGATTCCGGACACCTCTTCACAGACGGGATCGGCAAACTGCACATGGGCGACAACCCCGTTGCCGAAAAAGGTATTGTTCCGTGTAGCGTTTGTGCGGTCGATAAACTGGTCCGGAATCACGATATGTCCAGGCCGAATCTCTTCTTTCATGCTTCCCACCGCGGATACGGAGATAAGACGGGTCACGCCCAGTTTCTTCATCCCGTAGATATTCGCCCGGTAATTTACTTCGGAAGGAAGAAGCCTGTGTCCCCTCCCGTGCCGCGGCAGGAATACCATGCGAACCCCGTCCAGAACCCCTGTTATGTAAGTATCGGACGGAGCGCCGAAAGGCGTCTCCAGCAAAACGCTCTCAACCTCGGAAAGACCTTCCATTTCATACAACCCGCTTCCGCCAATGACTCCGATTACCTGGTCTCTATCTTCCATCATCCGTTCTCTCCGATTTCTCCCTTCCGGGGAGGTTTTTAACGAAAACCTGTTTGCTGATTCTTTCGCCGTCCTGTTCGTTCCAAAAAGACTTTCAGGAATGCCCTCGACCCCTCTCCCGCTCCGTCTTTTCCAGTTTTGCCCTCAACTGACCGCAAGCGGCCGAAATATCCGCACCCCTGCTGGCCCGAGTAATTACGGTAATGTTCTTGTCCAGAAGATAACGATGGAAATGGTCGATTGCCTCCTGCGCGGGACTCCGGTAATCACAACCATCAAATTCATTGAAGGGAATGAGGTTGACCTTCACGGGAATCCCCTTGAGAAGCTTTACGAGCCTTTTCGCATCTTCCAGTGAATCATTCAGCTCCCGGATCATTACATACTCGATGGTAATCATGCGGCGATTGGGAAGCGGAAAATTCCTGCACGCGTCAAGCAATGCCGCGAGGGGATACTTCCTGTTAATCGGCATGAGAAGATCACGCTGCTCATCGGTGGTCGCATTCAGGGAAACCGCAAGGTTGACGGTTACCGCCCGGCCCAGCATCCTCATCTCCGGAACGAGCCCTGAAGTCGAAACCGTCACTCTCCTGTTGGAGATCTGGAAACCGTCCGGTGAAATGAGTATTTTGAGTGCCCGCACCACATTGTCCAGGTTGGCCAGCGGTTCTCCCATTCCCATCAGGACTATATTCGTAATATTCTCCGATCCCCGGATTGCGCATACCTGATTGACAATTTCGGAGCACCGCAGGTTCCGTTGCAGCTTAAAAGTGCCGGTGAGGCAGAATCTGCATCCCATGGCGCAACCGACCTGAGAAGAGATGCAGAGAGTAGCACGCCCCTCTTCCGGAATGAGCACCGATTCGACACTCGCTCCGTCTTCGAGAAGAAAAAGATACTTCTTTGTCCCGTCACTTGAAATCTCGATTCTCTCGGGCGCCAGCATGCTTATGCGAGCTCGTTCGGCGAGTTCTCGTCGAAAGTCCTTGGAAAGGTTGGTCATCTCCTCGAAACTGCCCGCGCCCTTCTGATAGAGCCATTTAAAAATCTGTTTTGCCCGGTATTTCTCCTTACCGAGCCCCTGAAGAAAGCCTTCCAGTTCATCAAGGCAAAAATCTTTTATATCTGTCTTTTCCATACACCGAATAAAAAAGCCCTTCACCTGGAAGGGCTTTTTTCCTGTATCTCTTATTGTTATATAAGCTCACACATGGCAAAAAAATACGGAATTTCAAAGGCGGCAGACTCGGGCGAGTCGGAACCGTGAACTGAGTTCTCCCCCAGGCTGATGCCGAATTCCTTTCTGATGGTTCCCGGTTCAGCAGCCGCTGGATTCGTCGCTCCCATGAGCTTCCTCCATCCGGCTATCGCTCCATCCTTTTCCAGGACGAGCGCGACAATCGGACTCCTGGCCATGTAGGAACAGAGTTCATTATAAAAAGGGCGCTCCTTGTGAACATAATAAAAGCCCATGGCCTGCTGCAGGCTGATGTGAACTTTCTTCATACCGACAACTCTGAATCCGTCGGACTCTATTTTCTCCAGGATCTTCCCGGTAATATTCCTTTCCACGGCGTCAGGTTTGATAATCGCAAACGTTCTTTCCATCACCATCTCCTATCAGATTATTCGATGCGGGTAAGTGACCGCTCTTCCTACCATTCAGTGGTATTGTTGTCAAGAATTTTAAAGCCCTAGATATGAGAAAAGCCCACAGATTTCTCTGTAGGCTTTCCATTCTGTACTTGGATACAGAACTAAATTACTTCTTCTCAGGAGCAGCTTCCGGAGCCTTAACGGAAGACATCGGAGCCTGAGCTTCCGGAGCAGGGGCCGGAGCCGGAGCAGCAGCCTCAGGGGCCGGAGCCGGAGGAGCTTCCTCTTTCTTCTTACAACCAGCGGCAAAAGCCATCGCGATAACAAGGCACAGAGCAAATGAGAGCAGTTTTTTCATTGACATAATCACCTCTTTCCTTTTTTGATTACCATACTCGCGCAATGCGCGTGGTGTCCAAAGCCAAACAAGTTGCGAATATACTATCTTCAAAGTAAAAGTCAAGATTTTTTTCCAGACTGAAAATATATCGGTTTAAAGACACCAATATCTCTTTCATCTCCTCACGCAACACGGCGCTGCCGATCTTTCGCGGAAAATGCGAAAGTACCTCCGACAATCTAATGTATTGTCTCAAAAATGCAAATATAGTATACGATTGATGAGATGAAAAAGATGCAAAGGAGGACACCTTGGAAAACATCGTTTCCCCTGAAGAACAGCGGATTCTGCTTCATATTGCCAGGGAATCCATCCATGCGGCAGTGGGTGCGGGATCATGTGGCGGGAAGCTTGCGGGAAGCGGAAACCTCCTGCAGAAAAGGGGCTGTTTCGTAACTATCAAGATGCGTGGCAGACTGCGGGGCTGCATCGGGATGTTCACATCAGACAAACCGCTCTACTTGACTGTTCGGGATATGGCCATAGCCGCGGCGACAAAGGATCCTCGTTTCTACCCCCTTACAAAAGACGAACTGGGCGATATAGACCTGGAAATATCTGTTCTTTCCCCGCTCAAAAAGATCAAGTC
>CALABV010000175.1 GCA_937886325.1 uncultured Geobacter sp. | reverse complement strand
AACTGCGGCTCTGGGCTGGCGGCGAGTTCGACCCGGAACTGTTCGACCGGCGCGCGGCCAATGCCGCGATCCAGCGGATGGTCTGGAACCGCTGGGGCGGCAAGTGATCACGTCCGGCTGATGGTCGCCCGCCGTTCCGAGCCATCCCCCACCGCCCGCACTTCCCGCACCCGGTACACCACACTATCGATCTCCAGCGTGTCACCCTGACCGAGCCCCGCCAGGCGCGCTGCCGGGTAGCGGATGCTGTAGTCGGTGGACACGCCGAGCCCGTCGAGGATGCTTTCGTCCGGGGCGCGGAAATCCACCCAGGCGGTGACCATCTTTCCGGGTGATGGCCGCCAGATGGCGGGGTGCAGCAGACCGGCGCGGCCCGCCGTCTGATACAGGGCGTCGATAGCTATCATGGTGTTTTGCAGGGAGAGAGCAGACTCATGAAGAAGGCGAAGACGGCGGCGGAAGCGGAACCCCTGCCCCTGGAGACACTGCCCAATGTCGGTCCGGCGGTGGCCGGCTACCTGCGGGAAGTCGGCATCCAGCGTCCGGCGGATCTCAATGGACAAGACCCCTACATGCTGTTCCAGCAGTTGTGCTGGCAGACCGGAGTGAACTACGACCCCTGCCTGCTCGATACCTTCATCGCCGCCACCCGCTTCATGGCGGGCGACCCGCCCACGCCCTGGTATCGCCACACGAAGGAGAGGAAGAAGGTGCACAGGGACGAAATGGCACCCGGTGTGACGGCTGGATCACAAGTGGCGTGAACACGTGTCTGCATCGGGAACGACTCTGGAGTCGCAGATACAAAAAAGGTGAGCACGACGAGGTTAATGCAAAGCCTGGCATCCCGGATAGCCGTTTTCTTCAAAAAATCCTTACACATTAATCTTTACTCTAATTGTGTGGTGCATATGATGTGAACTGTTGAGATTAATCTAGTCATGAGGAACATATATGAGCACTACTAAAATAACCGTAAAGCTTTACGCGCCCTTACTGGCAGCTTTCGATCGGGATATCGAGGCTCTTTTTCTGAAGCGGGACGCCTTCTTGAACAGCATGATCAAGGGAGAGGTACAGCACCTCGCGGCTGATCTGGGTGACAAGAAGCTGTCCGCTAAGGCCAAGCGGTACATCGCGGGCGAATTGAAACGACTGGGCACGACAACCGTGAATATCGTCGTCGAAAAGTCCACGGCCGAGGCACTCAATGCGGTTGTGGACAAAACGAACATGGTTCGGGATGCTTTTCTCAATCGCCTGATCATGTTCCTGCGATCTAGCAGGGAGATCCTTAGATATTTAGATCTCCCGGAGAACGTCGGCCTGTTCGCATTTCAATCGAGCGTTGAGCCAATGCCGACGAGTCCAATGCGAGCCATCGAGGCGGTTCACTCTGACCCGTTCTACTACCTTCGTGTAGCCTGTGAGGAACGATTCGATACCGGGCTTTACCTTCTGCAGCTGCATAAGCTTCCTGGATTCGCCTGCTATTTAGACGACTCACAGGTTCCCGGTACGGCGGCTTTTGCGCGTGAACAGCGTGACCAGCAAGCGTTGCTCGATGAACTGACGAGATTCGAGATGGACGTTTTCCAAAAGCCTGATGTCTCGACGGAGGGGCTGCCATGAACCACGCCATCCATACTTCAAACGGCCGCAAGGCACAGAAGATTTGGATCTTGCTTGGCGGAACGATAATTCCTGTGCGCCGGACAGGTGAGGTGCGCTACTTCCATCCAGCGTTCGAGAAGACGATCCGCGCCAATGACCGCCGGTCTGACGTCCCCGCTGTTCTACTCACTCGCATCAATCAGCTTTTGCGAACGAAGGCGGCCAACGATTCGATATGGAATGCAGTGATGTGAAGATTGGTGCGGCGTAACTCTTACATGGAGCAGTCCTTGGATACGCCAGATCATTTCCATGACATGGCGTTCCCAAGCAGCATCTGAACAACGGCCTCCGCTCACAGGAGGCAACTTGTCTCCCCGTTGAATAACGTTCACGACATCGTGACCTTCACCAGCAGCGCCGGACGATGGCACATGGGCAGCGGGTTGCTCTGGGTGTGCAGGTCCGTGCCCCGGTCGAACTTGCGCGGTTCCTGCTTGGCATAGAGGGGCTGGCCCAGGGTGTTCACCGTCTCGTTGAAGTCGGCGGGCGCGAAGTAGGTGGCGAAGGTGTCCACCGTACCCAGGGGGAAGGCATGGCCCTCGCCCTCGGCGATGAAACGGCGGGTGATGCTGCCGTCCGAGGCCTCGCCGACGTACTCCTCGAAGGCGATGCCGGCGAAGGTGAAGCCGGTGCGCAGGTCGCTGCGCAGGGCATTGCCGGTCTGCCAGTTCTCATAGGCCTTTTCCACCTTGGCGTGGCCCGTGAGGGCATCGAAGAACTCCGGGGAGACCAGGCATTTCACGCCGGTCATGAATTCACCCTGGAGATTCTTTTCCAGATAGCGCTTGAGCTCGATGCAGGTCTTCTTGATGTCCGTGCCGGCGTTGGAGAACTTGAAGTCCACTACCTTGGGCGGGATTTCGAACTCGTCGAAGAGATCGAACAGTTCCGACCCATCCGCGTCCAGGATCACCCCCTTCAGGGCGCCGATGCGCAGGTGTTCCAGGGTGATGGCGTGCTTGTTCCGCATGGTCTGCAGGTGCTCGACCATGACGTTGGAGATGGACTGCAACTCGGACTCCATGCCGAAGGCGCGAATGCCCTGCACCTCCTCGGGCAGCACCACGTCCTCATGCGGGATGTGGGGGATGGCGAAGGAGCGCAGCTTGCGCTTGCCGCGCTTGCCGACGGTGCCCGGCGACCCCACCGGCAGGGTGGGCAGCAGGGTCAGGACGCCGTTCTTCTCCTCGATGGCGATCTGGCGCAACCGCACCGGCTTGGCCGGGAACAGGTTCATCTGGTCCATCAGCCCGTAGTGGTTGGGCAGGAGGTTGATGGCGGCGGCCAGGGCCAGCTCAATGCCGCCCTCGAGGTCTTCACCGAACTGGGCAT
>CALABV010000174.1 GCA_937886325.1 uncultured Geobacter sp. | reverse complement strand
TTCTTTTTCCCCGGCCAGACCGCGCCGCCCCGAAAGGAAGTAGGGTTATACCAAATCGACAAATTCCGGTCAACAGGAAAATTATTAATTTTCACTCAAACACGACTTTGGCGAAACGGCGCTTTCCGACCTGCAGAACGTATTCACCTTTACAGGCTATTTCCTGACCTTCGTCCGATACACGCTCACCATTGACCTTGACTCCACCCTGCTGGATGGCCCTGCGGCCTTCGCCGTTGGACTTGACCAAGGATGCCGTTGCAAGAACCTTGAAGAGGAGGATTGTGTCCGCCCCAACTTCGTTTGCTGCATGTATTCTGACCTCCGGCATATCGTCGGGAATCTGGTTATCCCGGAACCTGCAGACGAAATTCTCCTCGGCGCGCGCGGCGTCGGTAGCACTGTGGTACCTGGTCACCAATTCGCGGCCCAAGGCCTTTTTGGCCTCCATGGGATGGACGGAGCCGTCATCCAGGCCCTGCTTCAGCCTGTTCAATTCGGAAAGAGGCATGTCGCTCAGGAGCTCGTAATATCGGATCATAAGGGGATCGGATATGGACATGATCTTGCCGAAAATATCGTCTGCAGGCTCATTGATGCCGATGTAGTTGCCGAGGGACTTGGACATCTTGTTGACGCCGTCGAGCCCTTCAAGCAAAGGCATGGTAATGACGGTCTGGGGGTTCTGCCCCCATTCCCGCTGCAGCTCACGCCCAACCAGCAGATTGAACTTCTGGTCTGTCCCGCCCAGTTCCACATCCGCCTTGAGGGCGACCGAATCGTAGCCCTGGATAAGCGGGTACAGGAACTCGTGTATACTGATGGGGAGTTGGTTCGCGTAGCGCTTGTTGAAATCTTCCCGCTCCAGCATGCGGGCAACCGTATATTTGGCTGCCAGAGAGATCAGGTCCGTGGCCTTCAGAAGGGAGAGCCATTCCGAATTGAAGACCACGCGGGTCTTTTCCGGATCCAGGACCTTGAAGACCTGCTCCTTATACGTTTCGGCATTCCTCAGTACATCCTCACGGGTAAGAGCCTTCCTCGTCTCGCTCTTGCCGGTCGGGTCACCGATCATGCCGGTAAAGTCGCCGATGAGAAAGAACACCTCGTGCCCCAATTGCTGGAACTGTCGAAGCTTTTGCAGGAGAACCGTATGACCCAGGTGAAGATCGGGCGCCGTCGGATCAAAACCGGCTTTTACCCGTAATGGGACACCGTTCTTCACCGATTTCTCAAGCTTCTCGAGCAAATCTTTTTCCAAGAGGATTTCAACCACTCCCCGCCGAAGTATTTCCAATTGTTCGGTTACCGACATTTCCCAATACGCTCCCTCAGCGGCACGCAATTGACAGCCGCTCGATGCTCAGGGCCTTTCCGCTAATTTCGTCTATCTCCAGAACAACACAATTCAATCGGACATCCTTTTTTGCGACATCAAATCTGACCGGAAGTTGTGTAAGGAACTTCTCAATGGCAAGTTCTTTCCTGACCCCAATGACGGAATCAAAGCTTCCCGTCATACCGACATCTGTAATGAAAGCCGTACCTCCGGGCAACACCCTTTCGTCGGCTGTTTGGACATGCGTATGGGTACCGAGTACGGCGCTCGCCTTTCCGTCAAGATACCACCCCAACGCAAGCTTTTCCGAAGTGGCCTCCGCATGGAAGTCAACAACCACGACAGGCGTAAACTCTTTCAGCCGTGCAATCTCGCGATCCGCGGTTCTAAACGGGCACTCAAGCGGGCTCATGAACACTCGCCCTTCCAGATTGAGGACTGCGATACGGATTCCGGACGCAGTCTGAATGACCGCGCTTCCTCGCCCTGCGGCGCCTTCGGGATAATTGGCCGGCCGAATCAGCTTTTCCTCCCGTCGGATGAAATCAACGGCTTCCTTTTTATCCCAGACATGATTTCCGCTTGTCAGGAGATGAACTCCAAGGCCAAAGAGCTCTCTGGCTGTTTCCTCCGTAATACCGAACCCACCAGCGGCATTTTCACCGTTGGCAATGACACTATCGATTGCATAGCGGTCGACCAGTCGGTGCAGCTCCTGCGAAAGGGCCTGCCTTCCAGCCTTCCCGACAACATCAGCAATGAACAGGATTCTAACGGGCATATTCTACGGCTCTGGTTTCCCTGATGACATGTACCTTAATCTGCCCCGGGTAGGTCATTTCCGCCTCAATCTTCTTGGCGATATCCTTTGCAAGAACCACCGCCCTCTCGTCGTTGACCTCTTCGCTTGCCACCATAACCCTGATCTCCCTTCCGGCCTGGATCGCGAAAGAATTCGTTACTCCCCGGAATGATGTGGCAATTTTCTCCAGGTCTTCAAGACGCTTCACGTATGTTTCCATCATCTCGCGGCGGGCGCCGGGGCGAGCGCCCGACAAGGCGTCCGCTGCCTGCACCAATACCGCAAGGACCGTGGCAGGTTTTTCATCCTCATGGTGCGCCATAATGGAGTGCACGATCTTGGGAGACTCACCGTACTTCCGGGCCAAATCCGCTCCAATAACGGCATGGGAACCTTCAACCTCATGATCGACGGCTTTTCCAAGGTCATGAAGGAGACCTGCGCGTTTTGCCTGTTTCACGTTGACGCCCAACTCCTCGGCCATGATCCCGCAGAGAAAGGCCACCTCAAGGGAGTGCTGGTAGACATTCTGGCTGTAGGATGTCCGGTAGCGGAGTCTTCCAAGGAGTTTCAATATTTCCGGATGAATACCGTAGACACCTAGGTCGAACGCGGCCTGCTCCCCTGCCTCCTTGATAGCCTGCTCCACTTCTTCCGTGGATTTGGCAACCACTTCCTCGATCCTGCCGGGGTGGATGCGACCGTCGACGATAAGCTTCTCAAGGGATAATTTTGCGATCTCGCGACGGATGGGGTTGAAACCGGACAGAATGACCGCCTCGGGGGTATCGTCGATTATCAGATCGATACCGGTAGCTGCTTCAAGTGCCCGGATGTTGCGACCTTCACGGCCTATGATGCGCCCCTTCATCTCGTCGGACGGAAGGGCCACCACCGAAACCGTCTTTTCCGCGACATATTCACCCGCATACCGCTGAATGGCCAAGGAGAGTATTTCTTTGGATTTTTTGTCGGCAGTCTCCCTCGCTTCCTCTTCGATAGCCTTGATTCTCTTGGCGGCATCGAGCTTCGCCTCGTTCTCCAGGGTTTCCATCAGAACCCTTTTTGCCTCCTCCGATGTCAAACCGGATATTCTTTCGAGGTTTCTCCTCTCTTCCTCTATCAATTGATTCAGCTTTTCGTCCTTCTGGCTGAGGGACTGTTCCTTGGAAGTCAGGCTTTGCTCCTTTTTGAACAGTTCCGCGTCACGCTGGTCAAAAATAAGAACTTTCTTGTCGAGGTTCTCTTCTTTCTGCTGAATTCTTTTTTCGAGCGCCTGCAAATCACGGCGTCTCTCCTTCGATTCCCGCTCGAACTCCGCTTTCGCCTGATATACGGCATCCTTGGCCTGCAGCGAAGCCTCTTTCTGCAAGGTATCAGCCTGACGTTTCGCATCCTCAAGAATCCGCGCCGCTGCGTCTTCAGCCTTCGATACCATTGATTCCGAGAGCTTTTTCCTCAGGATATTTCCGATGAAAAAGCCGACGCCCGAGGCGGCGAGCAATAAGAGTATGACATATTCAAGTCTCACGTTGGTGTTACCTCCTTTTCTATGAACAATCTCACCCCGATACTCAAACGATATGAGGCATACACAGCAGACGCCTTTCTCTGTGAGTCGGGTATGAGTTTAGCGCTTCTCGGGCCGCACAACCCTTTTTTCCGATAGGATCAGATCCATTTTCACATCATGGGGCTCACCGGCAATCCTGTCCACAAGTTGGAAATCATAACAGAGGCCGACAAGTTTTCCCTGACCTTCCAGCCGGTGAAGTGCCTTATCGTAATATCCTTTTCCATATCCGATGCGGTGACCCTGGAGATCAAAAGCAATCCCGGGCACGACAAAAATGTCGGCGTCCTCCAGTTCAAAGTGCCTGTGGGTCGAACAAGGCTCCATGATGCCGAACGTCCCTCTCTTCAAGGATGAGAGTTCGGAAACTTCTCGAAAAACCAGCCCATGGTGAACAACCGCCGGAAATGCGACTTTTTTTCCGGATTCCAACGATACACGTACTATTTCTTCGGTGTCGACTTCTTTATGAATCGATGCATAAACAACGACTCCGCGCGCCCGTCGAAACTCTTCCGTTTCAAGAAATGAGCGCTGGATTACAAAGCTCGCGGATCGGAACTCCTCCTCGGAAAGGGACCTGCGGTGGGCAAGGATTGTCCGTCTGATGCTGCTTTTCGGCATCTACTGCACTCTCCGGCGAAAAAGGATAGCGTACTTGACCATACCAAAGGAATAGAAGGACACAAAAGGTTCTCAGGAAGAGAGAAGAAAGGGGTGGATGAAGCGTGGGTTGCTGATGCAGTTACAGCCTGGTGGCCGACAGATTCTCAAATGGAATAGTGGATTAGTGCGAATCTATACCTTTCAACAGAACATGATGAGAGGGTAACGTATCAGCAAAGCGGTGCGGGCGTTGCTCGTCACTACGCCCTGTTCCGCTGTGGGGGACTATCTTCCAACCCGAATCCGGAAATACTCAAACAAGAAAAACTATATCAAAAAGTCTCCCTGAAGAGACCGTGTCCTGCTATGTGTGCTTCACTGTTTCATCTATGAGGCTGATCAGGCGGGAAACCCTCTCATGAATCAACCGTTCCATTCGGGAACTCTCCCGAGACTGAAGAAGAAAAGATTCCCCCAGATTCAGGAGAGCCAGTATAGCGATGAGTTGAGGATCCGCGGTTTTCATCGATTCCTGCAACTCGACTATCGTGTCGTTTACAAATGTCTCAACTTCACGAACCTGCTCGGGTGACGCCGTACTTCTGACCTGAACTTCCCTTCCCAACACCTTGACACGGTGCGAAGAATTCACAGGTTTCAGATCCCTTCCAGTTTTTTCAGAATGGAGTCAATACGGGATTTGAAAACTTCCCGCTCCCGAATCAGCCCCTGATTCTCCTCCCTGAGTTGTGCGTTTTCCTGCTTCAGGGCAGTTACGTCCCGCAAGAGGCCTTCGACTTTGTTTTCCAGTATGTCAAAAAGTTCCGTATCCATAAAGCGTCCTTAATGTGGCAAAAATGGTAGTGTATCGCCCGACAAAAGTCAAGGTAATTATTAGAAAAGTGCTTGGACAAACTGCTGCGGATCAAACTCCCGCAGGTCTTCCACGCCTTCTCCGACACCGATATACCGCACCGGTATTTTGAACTCGCTGCTGACTGCCGCCACAATGCCGCCTTTCGCCGTCCCATCGAGCTTGGTGAGGGCAATTCCGGTGACGTCCACCGCCTCTTTAAAGAGTTTCGCCTGAGAGACGGCATTCTGTCCGGTGGCGGCGTCCAGGACGAGAAGGGTTTCATGGGGGGCGCCGGGTATCTCGCGCCCCATGATCCTGCGCATCTTTTTCAACTCTTCCATCAGGTTTACCTTGGTATGGAGCCGGCCGGCCGTATCAACAATAAGAACATCCACCCCGCGGGCAACAGCGGCACGGCAGCCGTCAAACACCACGGCAGCCGGATCCGCTCCATGCTTGTGGCGAATCACCTCGACGCCGACCCGCTGTCCCCATATCTCCAACTGCTCTACAGCGGCCGCCCGGAACGTATCGCCGGCCGCCAGCAGGACCTTCTTCCCTTCCATACTGAACTTGCACGCCAGCTTGCCGATGGTTGTTGTTTTCCCCACGCCGTTCACACCTATCACCATGATAACAAATGGGGCGGAAGACCCCATATCCAGAACGGCAAAGTTCTGCTCGAGTCGGACGAGCAGCTCTTCCCTCAGGGCTTTCTTCAGGGCATCTCCATCCTGCAACTCATTCCTCTTCAACCGCTGCTCCAACGAGCGGATAAGCTCCTGGGTGGTTGCCATTCCGATATCCGCCGTTACCAGAATCTCCTCCAGCTCATCGAGGGTGTCGGCGTCTATCTTCTTCTTACCGAGCAGCAACGTATCAATGCGCCCGACCAGACCTTCGTGGGTCTTGCGCAGACCATTTTTGAGCCTTTCGAAAAAACCGGGGCCGGCATCCTTTTCCCCGGCATCGGTCGCGACATCGCCGGTTGAAGCGGAGTCGCTTCCGGTCAGCTTACCCACCAAACTCCTGAAAAAACCTTTCTTTTCCTCCGACATCTAGTAAATCTCCTTTTCCAGAAGCCTGACTGAGCCCAATGCCTGCACTCGGGCCCTCCCGACAAGTGCGCTCCTCTCAAGCAGGAGCACCAGCGCATACTCGTCACCGACCGCTCCCAAGAAGAGATGCTGCCGATCCGTGGTAATAATCGCGTCCCGAACGGACTGTGAAGGCATTTTATGCCGTATATCCCGTATCCGGCTCAAGATGATGTTCTGGTGAGCTCCAAGAATCTTCAGATCATATTCATCACCTGTCAGGGAATACTGTTCGACCGCCTCACCTTCCCAATCGGTAAGAATCGCCCCGACGGCTCCATCGATTGAGCAAACCAGATCCTGCAATATTGCTTTAAAAGGCACGTTCTCTCCTTACGACAATTTAACGGATACCAGCCTCGACACTCCCGGCTCTTCCATGGTGACTCCGTACAGAACATCGGTGTTGGTCATGGTGGCCTTGTTGTGCGTTATAATGATGAATTGCGAGAAGGCGCTCATCTCTCGAACCATCTCGTTGAACCTGCCGATGTTGGCCTCATCCAGCGGCGCGTCGACCTCGTCCAAAAGACAGAAGGGCGCCGGCTTGATGAGGAAAATGGCAAACATGAGAGCAACGGCCGTCAATGCCTTTTCACCTCCGGAAAGGAGGTTTACGTTCTGCAGTCTCTTTCCCGGAGGCTGAATGACAATATCGATACCCGTCTCCAGGAGATCCTGCTCGTCTGTCAACCGCAACTCCGCCCGACCACCGCAGAAAAGGCGGGGAAAGACCTCCTGGAACTTTTCGTTCACCTGGAGAAAGGTATCCAGAAAGCGTTTCCGGGTTGTGCGGTTAATTCGCTGGATAGCCTGCTGCAGGCCGTGGAGAGACTCCTCCAGGTCTGTTTTCTGGCCGGAAAGAAACTCGAAACGACTCTCAAGCTCTCGATATTCCTCGATTGCCGTCAGGTTAACCTCTCCGATACCCTCGATGAGGCCCACCAGTTCCGCCTGACGGTCGCGGCTTTTTCCCTCGTCATCATCCCGGTCGGCATAGCGGGGTATCAGGTCGGCAATGCTGACGCGGTACTTATCGACAACCGTCTCTTCCAGGTTCTGAAGCCTCATGACCGTTTCGGCCATCTTGAGATTTTTCTCTCCCACCTGGCGCGACAGATTCTCGGCAAAGGAGCGCAGCTCCTTCAGGCGATTTTCACCATCGTTCACGAGAGCCGCTTGCGCCTCATAGCAGGAGCGGATAGCGGCGCCTCCCTCTTCCAGACGGTGCTGCTCGTCCAGAAGCCGTCCCAGTTCCTGTTCACCCGCCGCAATGGAGGCACTGATCCTGTCGCGTTCACGGTCGCCGTTCTCCACCTCCGATTCGAGATGGGCACGCCTTCCCCGCAGTTCCCGGATCCCTTCCGCCACCCTTTTCGCGGTCATCAAAGAAGATTCCCGTTTTTCACGGAGAGAGGCGGACCGCACCTTGCGCACCGTAACATTCTCCCGCGCTTCTGCGATTTTCTGTTTCCCCGTGTCCAGGGAAGCCTGCAAGTCGGTCAGTTCGGCTTCGGCCTTTTCTTTTCCCGCCTCACGCGCGCTCCGTTCCCGACAAGCGGTCTCCATTTCCCGCTCAAGGGATTCCCGCTCCTCGCGGAGTTGCTCATCCTCCAATTCCTTGACAGCCATCCGCTCGCCAAGCCTCTGGCACTCTTCCCGGGCGCGTTGCAGATCCTTTTCGTCATTCACCAGTTGGATCTCCAACCGGTGGAGCTCCTGCCGACACCTCTTCAAAGAATCTTCCGTAATGCGGACTTCGGTTCGCAGGCGCTCCCTTTCGGTATCCGTCTCCGCCACCCGCGCCGTCAAATCCGTCACTTCCAGCGACAGTTCCTTGATCCGTCGCTTCTTATGGATCAGGCCCTGCTGGGCCGCCTCCATGGAACCGCCGTGGAGAATTCCTCCGGTTGTCACCATATCCCCGTCCCTGGTGACAAAAGTCAGATCGGGAAAACGCGCCCCAAAGTCGAAGGCGGAATCAAGGGTGTCAACGAGAAAGGTACGATCCAGCAATGTCTCCGTTAACCCGCGATATTCCTCCGGAACCGTTACCCGGTCAAGAAGTGGGATTGCGCCTTCCGGTATTTCCCGCACACCGGGCGAGGGACGCAGGTTCCCGGCCATGAGGCTGCATCGTCCGCCGGAACCCTGACGGAGATAGGATACGGCCGCCCGCGCATCAGCCTCTCCGTGGCAGATAACATACTGTAACCGCTCGGAAAGCGCCGTTTCCAGGGCGACTTCGTACTCCTCACCGACTTCAAGGATGTCGGCGACAACACCTTTCAGCCGTCCCTTGAAAGATTCGGCACGGAACAGCGTCCGAACGCCCCGGCCATACCCCTCGAACTGGGCCTCCAGCTCCTGGAGGGAGTGGAGACGCGATGACGCCTTGCTCAGCTTGTCCCGTTCCCCATGAAAACTCCGCTCCGTCGCATCAAGGGCCGCACGAAGTCCGGCATCCCGTTCCCTGAGTTCGGCCATGTCCCGTTCCGTCTCATTTCTTTTTTCCCTCAGACCGTCAAAGGCCGATTCCAGGCCGCGCACCCTTTCGGTTGCCTCGTGAAGCTTCTCCTGAAGACCGACTGCTTCGCGTCGGTTCCTTTCCGCCTGTTCTCCGAGGGACGCAAGCCTCTTGGCCGCGGCAGCGGACTGGTTTGAGAACTGGGAAATCTCGGACACTATCCCGAACAGCTCACGCCGACGCTCCTCCAGCCGCCGGGCAAGGACTTTTTCCTCCTCAGCCAGCCTCTCCAGACTCTCTTCGGCTCCGGCAAGCCCCTCGTCCTCCACTGCCAGCTCCCGCAGGAGCGTCTCTCCCTGTTCCTCCATCCGCCGCAGTTCTTCCTCGGCCTCAATCGCTCTGATCCCGTCGACGGCAAGCTCCCTGGAAAAACGCTCGAGACGCTCTTCAAGGGAAGCCAGCTCCTTCCTCTCGAAGCCGATGCGGTTTTCGCGGGCGGAGATATCGCTCCGGATTCGGAAGTTTTCCTCCTGTATCCCGTTCAGCCTCTTCTCTTCCTCCAGGAGGCCGGTCTTCTTCTCTTCCAGGGCAAGCGCATGGCTCTCCACCTCCCGGACGGCATCCTCGTGCCGATCCCGCAGCGTGGAGAGGTCTTCCTCGGTCCGCAGCCTCTCACGGTCCAAAGCAAGGTATGCCCGGACAACGAACAGCTGCTCTATCTCCTTCAGTTCCTCACGGTATTCGCGGAACTTCTCGGCTTTCTTTGCCTGGCGCTGGAGCGCGTTCAGCTGCCTGCGTATTTCCGCGATGATATCCCCGATCCGGAGAAGGTTCTGCCTGGTCGCCTCTATCTTTTTCAGGGCAACCTGCTTGCGCGCCTTGAACTTGGTGACCCCCGCCGCCTCTTCAATGATCAAGCGGCGCTCCTCCGGCCGCGAGCTGAGGATCATGCCGATCTTCCCCTGCTCGATAATCGAGTAGGCCTTGGCGCCGGCGCCGGTATCCATGAAAAGCTCGGCGATATCCATGAGGCGGCAGGGTGTGCCGTTCAGCAGGTATTCGCTCTCCCCGTCCCGGAAAAGACGCCGGGTAACCTGGATTTCGCTGAAATTGAGATACTTGGCGGGGATTCTGCCGTCTTCCGTGGAAAACGCAAGGGAGACCTCGGTCATTCCCAGCGGCTTGCGGGTCTCGCTGCCGCCGAAGATGGTGTCTTCCATGCTTTTGCCCCGCAAGGTCTTGGCGGACTGCTCGCCCATGACCCAGCGGATGGCGTCGACGATATTCGACTTCCCGCACCCGTTCGGTCCCACGACCCCGGTAATTCCCTTTTGAAAAGTCAGGGACACCTTGTCGGCAAACGATTTGAAACCGTGTATTTCCAGACGGCTGATAATCATGAACGCGGTAATAGTAGCAAAGGGGGGCTTTTCTTGTAAAGGCAAAGATTTTACGGAATGTCGGTTCCGCGGAGACGTCTTTTCTTTAAATATCAGCAGGTTTCATTGACAGCCACGGTACAGCCTTGACTGTGAACCCTTGTCCGGCACATCAGTCACTCCGGTTCCCGAATGCCTTCTCATACTCCTCCACCAACCTCTCCCGTTCGCCGCTGTCGATGAGATCCCAGGGGAGTATCTCCTGGAGAGGTATCGTTCGGGAAACCAGGTAATCGGTATCAATGGCGAGTTCCCTGGCGGCCCGCTTTATCCCCCCCGCTTTCCCCGACGCAACCAGCAGGGCCGCGAGCCGTCGATCCCCTCGGGAGAGGAGTGCCTGGAGATACGACTCCCGGAGGCTTTCCGTCTGAATTTTCACGTTGGAGAGCTTTCCGACGGCACGCCGCAGGTACGCATACTTCTTCTCCAGAGAAGGCATCGCCTCCATGCCGCACCATTGAAACGGAGTGAACGGCTTCGGGATGAACGGATTGACGGAAAGGAGTATCGAGCCGAGCCGCCGGTTCTTCCTGGCGGCGGCAATCACTCTCTCCCGGATCTTTGCCACCAGTTCGACCATTTCCTCCAGGTCATCCATGGTTTCCGTGGGGAGACCGATGATGAAGTACAGCTTCAGGTTCAGGATATCCCTGCCGATGAGGATGTCGCAGGCCCTCAGGATCTGGTCCTCATCGATGCCCTTCCGTATCAGGTCCCTGAGACGCTGGGAGCCCCCCTCCGGGGCAAGGGCCACCGTCTTATGCCCCCCGGAATGGAGGACATCCAGAAGATCGTTATCCAGCGCATCGATGCGCAGCGACGAGATGGAGACCTTTCCACCCCGGTCGGCAATAAAACGGCACAGCTCGCCCAGATCACGGTGATCGGAGACCGCAGCGCCGACCAGGCCGATCCGGTCCTTTACGGCAAGCCCCCGTTCCGCCTCTCGCATGAGCAGTTCCAGGGGACGGCGCCGGTAGGGATGGTAGATGAAACCGGCGGCGCAGAACCGGCACCCCCTGGGACAGCCGCGGGACACTTCAATCAGGTACATGTCGGAGAATTCCGTGCCGGGGGAAAAGAGGGTGGACGAGGCAACCGATCCTCCCGGATCCTCCTCCCATGCGCGTCGCACGCGGGAGGGGGCGCCGCCGTGCGCCGTTATGGCCGTAACGCGGCAGCCGTCATGGGAAATCTCGTACAGCGACGGCACATAGACTCCCGGCAGAAGGGACGCACGGGCAAGCAATTCCCTCCGATCGACGTTCCGTTCCGTACGCAGCAATTCCAGAAAGGCGGGGAGGATGGCCTCTCCCTCCCCGACGCAGACGATATCCAGCAGGTCCGCGACCGGCTCCGGGTTCAGGAACAGGGCGGCGCCCCCTGCAATGATGAGAGGGAATGCGGCGCCCCGTTCCGTCGAAAAAGGGGGGATGGTTGAAAGCCCGAGGAGTATCGGCAGATTCAGGTAGTCGTTTTCAAAGGAGACGGAAAAGGCGACAACGTCGAAATCGGAGACAGGGCGTTGGGACTCCAGGGAGAGGAGGGGAGAGCCGGTCTTTTCATATTCCTTCATTTCGGCCGCGTCCGGCAGAAAGGCACGTTCGCAGACAACATCGGGAAAGTCGTTGCACAGGGAGTAGACAGCCTGGAACCCCAGGTTGCTCATGGCTGTCGCGTAGTGATTTGGATAGACGAGGCAGACCGCCAGCTTGCCGCCCCAGTTCTTGAGAAACGTTCCCTGTTCAGCCGCGAGGATTTTCCGGTATTTCTCCTTGATTTTCCACGACATGGAGAGAAAGTAGCACGGATACCGGGGGTTTGAAAGGGAAAACGCGGTTCAGGCCGACACAGCGCCTCAGCCGGTCACCGCTGCCAGCATCTTTCTGAGGTCTCCCAGCTTGTAGGGCTTGGTGATGATGCCGCTGAATCCGTACGCGCGGTAATCGGCCATAATCGGGTCATTTGAATAGCCGCTGGAAACGATGGCCTTCACTCCGGGGTCAATATCGCGCAGAATCCTGACGGCGTCTTTCCCGCCCATTCCACCCGGAATGGTGAGGTCCATGAGCACGGCGACAAACGGTACGCCGGACTCCCAGGCATTCCGGTAGAGGAGCACAGCCTCCTCCCCGTCCCCGGCGAATTTCACGTCATAGCCGATGAATTTCAGCATCTCGCCGGCCACATCCCTGATGTTTTCCTCGTCATCCATTACAAGCACGGTTCCCTTGCCGGTATGGTCCTCCGTTTCCTCCGGCCCGAGATCGATCGCCCCCGCTCCGGCGGCCGGGAGGTAGATGGTAAAGGTCGTTCCAACGCCCGGCGTGGAATGAACGGAAATATGCCCGTCATGATTCCTGACAATGGAGTAGACCGTGGCAAGGCCGAGACCCTTTCCGTCTTTCTTGGTAGTGAAGTACGGGTCGAATATGCGCGGAAGCGCCTCATCGGGAATGCCGATCCCCTGATCCTTGATGGTTATCACCACATACCGCCCGTTCCGGAGCGGCAGCAGGCTGTCGACACCAACGGTAAGGTTCGAACAGCCCACCTCGATGACACCGCCCGACGGCATGGCCTGATCGGCATTGAGGATCAGATTGTTGATTACCTGGCTCATCTGGCCCTCGTCCACCTCCACCGGCCACAGCTCATCGGCGATGGAGAAGCGGTAGGTCGCCCGGGACCCGCTCAGGGTGAATGCGACAGAGTCTCTGATGATGTCGGTGACGGCTGCAGTCTTTTTCACCGGAGCGCCGCCCCGTGAAAAGGTCAGCAACTGCTGGGTCAGATCCCGCGCCCGCAGGGATGCCTTCTCCGCCTCGACCAGCTTCTGGTGGACCTTGTCCCCTTCGGATACGTACATCTTGGACAGAGAAATATTTCCAAGGATGGCCGTAAGGAGGTTGTTGAAATCATGGGCTATGCCGCCCGCCAGGACACCGATGGATTCCAGCTTCTGGGACTTCAGAAGCTCCTCCTCCATCTTCCGTTTCTCCGTGATATCACGGAAGACCAGCACCGCGCCCACCACCCGGCTCTCCCGATCCCGGATAGGAGCGGCGCTGTCGGCGATTATCCGTTCTTTCCCGTCCCTCGAAACAAGAATGGTATGATTGGCGAGCTCAATCGTGAGCCCGGTCGTCAGGACCCGCTCCACGGGATCCGGACACGGCTGCCGGTTCTTCTCGCCGATAATGCGGAACACCTCCGACAGACGCCTCCCCCGCGCCTCCTCCTGACTCCAGCCGGTCAGTTCCTCGGCCACCTTGTTGAGCAGGACGATCATCCCCCCCGTATCCGTGGTGATAACGCCGTCACCGATGGATCGGAGCGTGACCGCAAGTCGCTCCTTTTCGCCTGCAAGGGCCTCCTCGGCAACCTTTCGCGCCGTTATATCGTGGACATGTTCCGCGACCAGGATTACCTCGCCCGTATCGTCGAAAATGGGAAAGGAGCGGATCTCCAGATAGCCGATTTGCGGGTTGAATTTCTCGCGAAGCACCGTTTTCCCCGTGGCGAATACTTCAACGGCGTGGCACGGCTCGCAGACGACATCCCTTCCGTAGTAGGCATTATAGCAGTGAGGAAAGCCGTCACGGATATCCTCCGGCACATAGTCGAAACCGCCATGGTAATTGGAGAGAACGATGCGGTGGTCCCGATCGATGATGGAAAACAGGTCGGGAATGGCATCGAAGACCGCTCTCAGGAACACTACCGACTTATGCAGTTCATCTTCTGCCCGCTTCCGTTCATGCTCCTCCCGGTCCCGCTGCAGACGCGCCTGCAGGATCGGGGCGATGCGGGAAGACAGGGATTCCAGCAACTCCCGGTCCTCTTCGGAAAAGCCGTTTTCCTTGTTGGCAACGGCGATCAGCCCGATGCTCTCCTGCCGGAACGAGACGGGCACAACCAGCAAGGACGACAGCTCAACGTGTCCTTCGGGAACGGTGAAGGGACCGTTGGACGTGAAACTCCTGCACTCCCTGAGCGCGCGCCCCCAGAATCCCACCCATTCCTTTTCCGGAAACCTGAGGCTCTTTCCGGCAACCCTGCATTCTTCCCAGACATCCAAGGTAAGGGAAGGGACGACGAAGTCCCGGTTTACGTCAACATACCCGAAGAATCCGTACCTGCTCTCCATGATCCGCAGGATCAGGCCCAGGACCTCCCCGTACATCTCCTCGTCGGGGATGGCCAGAAAGATATTGGCAATCTGGTTCTTGATGGAAAGGATCCTTTCGGATTGTCGCAGCGCCTCCTCGAATCCGACACGTTCCGTGATGTCGTGAAATACGAGAGCGAGGCCCATGTTGCCTCCCTGGACACCGGAAAAAGGGGTGGCCGTCGCTTCAATGGGAAACTCCCTCCCGTCCCGTGACAGCAGGATGGGCGTACCGGGCAGCCTGACGGATTCGCCGGTCCCCAGAACCTTTGCCGCCATCTCTCCGACCTTCTCGGCCGTCTCCTCATCCTTGAGGAGAAAGATCTCCGAAAGTTCCTTCCCCAGGGCCGCCGCCTCATTCCATCCGGTCAATCCCAGGGCAACGGGGTTGAGAAAGGTTACCCGACCCGCCGTGTCGGTTGCGATAATCCCGTCGCCGACACTCCGCAGAATCGTGGCGAGCCATTGCTCGCTCCGCCGCAGGCGGCTCTCCATGCAGTGCTTGTAAAGAGCCATCTCGATGGACGATTGAAGAGTAATATCCTGAAACGGCTTGACGATGTACCCGAACGGTTCGGTAACCTTCGCCCTTTCCAGCGTGTCGGCGTCCGCGTAGGCGGTAAGATAGATAACCGGGATGTCGGCCTGAGACCTGATTCTTTCCGCGGCCGCAACACCATCCATCCCGCCCTGGAGATTTATATCCATCAAGACCAGGTCCGGGAGCAGATCGAGGGCCTTGTCAACTGCCTCCTCGCCTGAAATCGCGGCGCCGGCGACGGAATACCCCAATGCCTGCAATCTCTTCTGTATTCCCTTCGCGATTATCAGCTCATCTTCAACAACCAGGATTCTGGCGGCTGAATCAGCGGACGATGCCTTGTTCATACCCTACCCCCTGAACCGCGGGTTCATCGACTAATGAAAGAAGTATAGCAGCTTTCGCATTCAAGGAAATCTCCACGGGAATAACACGGCGCCGTGCCGGAGGACTTTCCGCGTCACGTAACCGGTTATCCGCCGAACGTGTCACTCGCGGTGTTCTCCGCGGTATCGAATCGTAAATGACGTGCCCCCTTCGTGCCCCGGCTCGATCTCTCCCCCTATCTGCCTGACCAGCATGCTGACCAGTTGCAGGCCCAACGAGTCTGTTTTTTCGATATCAAGCCCCGGAGGCAACCCGACACCATCATCCTTCACCTGGAGCTCGATGCCGTCATCCTCTTTCGCGCTGAGCTTCACGGTTATCTCTCCGCGCCGTTCACCGGGGAAAGCGTATTTCAGAGAGTTGGACACCAGTTCGTTTACGATCAGCCCGAACGGGATTGCCTGGTCGATCTCGAGGGTCGCGGGCGCTACATCGAGGACAAGGGAAATTCTCCCGGGCTCGGTGACATAGGAGTTGAAAAGGTATTTTACCAGATTCGCGATATATTCCCCGAAGTTGATGGAGATGAAATCCCTGGTCTGGTAGAGCTTCTCATGGATCAGCGCCATGGACTTGATCCGGTCCTGACTGTCCCGGAAATAGCGCAGCGACTGCTCGTCCAGGACATGATCGCTCTGGAGGTCCAGGAGGGTGGATATTATCTGCAGATTATTCTTAACCCGGTGATGGATCTCCTTGAGGAGGATTTCCTTTTCCTTCAGAGAAGCGCGGACCTTCTCCTCGGCCCTTTCACGCTCCGCAATCTCGGCTTTCAGGCTTGAATTCGTGCGGGCAAGCTCGTGCGTGCGTTCTTTCACCAGCACTTCAAGGCTTTCCCGGTACTGCTTCAATGCCTCTTCGGCCAGCTTTCGTTCCGTAATTTCCCGGGACAGGGCGGAATTGACGCTTGCCAACTCATCATTGGTCCGCTGCAATTCCGCGTTCCTCGCTTCCAGCCTCCTGCGCATGGCATGCAGGGACAGAAGGGTCTTCACCCGCGCAAGGATCTCCTCGGACTGGAACGGTTTGGGAATATAATCCGCGGCCCCCATCTGGAACCCCTTGACCTTGTCGCGCGTTTCCGTGAGGGAGGTCATGAAGACAACCGGGATGTCACGGGTCGCGGCATCGCTTTTCAGAAACTGGCACACCTTGAAGCCGTCCAGAAACGGCATCATGACGTCCAGCAGGATGAGGTCCGGCAGCTCCGCCCGCGCCAGTCTCAACGCTTCCGCGCCGTCGGATGCCTCCCTGACCGAATATCCGCGGTCGGTGAGGATCCCGGACAGCAGTCGAAGATTGGCGGCGCTGTCGTCCGCAATCAGTATCCTTCCCGGCTTTTCCGCGACCGGCTCCGTATCCATGGGATTCTCCTTATATCCGGAGCGGCCTTCGGTGCTCGTCATCGGTTGCGTTGCCCCTGCGCCAGTAGAAGGTGTTTTCATTTCAGACCCTTTCAGGTTCACATCGTATTCATTCTTTCACGGGAAACCGTATGGTAACGGCAACGCCGTGATCCCCCCGCATCTCAACAGTACCATGCAACTGCCTGCTCAGCAGATCCACAATCTGCAACCCCAGCGTCTCGGTGGCGAGGAGGTCGAAGCCGGGCGGAAGACCGATTCCGGTATCGGCGACGGAGAGGCAGATGACGCCTTCCCCCTCCCTGGCGCCGCGAATCAGGATTTCCCCTCTCAGATCACCGGGAAACGCATGTTTCAGAGAGTTGGAAACCAGCTCGCTAATTATTAATCCGCACGGGATAGCCTCGTCAATGCCCAACTCGATATCCCCCATCTCCAGCTTCACCCCGATCCTCTCCGGACCTTCCATGGACGAACAGTGGAGGGAAGCGACCAATTCCTCCACATAGGAGGTAAAGTCGATGTAGGAAAGATTTTCCGACTTGTACAGCCGTTCATGCACGAGGGCCATGGAATTTATTCGGTTCTTGCTTTCCTTGATGTACCTCCTGGATTCACCCTCATGTATATAATCGGATTGAAGATCGAGAAGTGAAGAAATAATTTGCAGGTTGTTCTTGACCCGGTGATGCACTTCCTTCAGCAGGACCACCTTTTCGGCGAGGGCAACGCGTATTTTCTCTTCGGCCCGCTTAGTCTCGGTAATGTCAAGGAGGGTGGTAATAACGGTCGGCGCGCCGCGGTACTCGATGTTTCCGGCCGAGACGAGCACCCATCTTTCCTCGCCGCTCCTGGTAATAAATTTGTGCTCATACTGTGACTGGACCTGCTCGCCCCGCAGGCGCGCCCGACTGCGTTCACGAACCATGTCCCGACATTCCTCCGAGGACAATTCCCAGAAATCCATTTCCAGGAGCTCTTCCTGGCTGAATCCCGTAATTTCGCTGGTTGCCGGATTGACATAGAGAAACTTGCCGCCCTGGTGGAGAACGATGGCCGCGGGGGAGGTCTCCGCCAGCACCCGGAACTTCTCCTCGCTCTGGCGAAGGTCGCGGTACGCCAGCATGCCGGTGAGACCGTCGCCCAGTCGCCTCCCGATCTCCTGAAGCAGCCTTTCCTCGTCGGGCGTCCAGACCCGAGCGTACGAGCACTGGTGAATCCCGAACTGCCATGGCTTGCCCACTCTCGGATACAGGGCCGTTGCCATGAAACTCTTGAACCCGAAACGTTCCGATACCTCCGGCGGAAGAGCCTGTTCGGCGTCGGAACCGAATTTCACGGGGCCGTCGGACGCAAGCAAGGCACGAAGGGTACCCGCAACCTCTTCCGTCATGGACATCGTAGTCCTTAGTGCAAAGGCCCCCGGGTATTCATGTTTGCTGCTCTCCATCGGTATCGACCACGAATCCGCATCGGGATCGCACGGGTACATAAGATACGCCCGGTCGCAATCGAATATGGAGAGCACGGCGTTGAGAACATCTCTCAGCATGGCGTCCAGATCGCCGGCGCCCTGAATGGTCCGGTTGACCTTGTCGATGCTTTCAAAAAAGCTGAGATTGGCAAGCCGCTCACGCTCCGCCTGCTTGCTCCCGACGATCCCCCAGGCGAGATCGGCCAGAAGCGAGACTGTTTCCACGTCTTGGGGAGTATAGTCGCGCGCCTTGTTTCCCACACCGAAAATCGCCTCGATTTTTTCGCCGCGAAAAACCGGCACCACCAGTTCCCGGATCAGCGGCGCGTGACCCGGCGGCAATCCCTTGCGGTGGGGCAGGGATGCATAGTCATTGTGGATCACCGGCCGGCGTTCATGGATACAGTCCACCCAGACACCCGCGGCCGAAACGTCATAGTGGCGCCCTTTCCCTTCCGCCTTGCAGTACTCCTTCTTCGTTCCGGTCGACCAGTTCTGGAGCGACAGAGTTTTTTGATCGGGTTCCAGGAAATGGTAAAAACCGATGACGCTGCCCGTCAGCCTTTCCGCCTCGTCCAGTGTGGCCTCAAGCAGTTCGTCCAGGGTATGTGTCGCGGCGAACTGGAGAAGCCGCATGCGCGCGGCCATGACGCTTTCGGTCCGCTTTCGGTCGGTGATATCCGTCACCATTGCGATACTGCCGACCACGTGGCCCTGTTCGTCGATAAGCTGGTTTGCGCTGACCAGAGCATCGAGCAGGGAGCCGTCACGGCGGACGAACCTGAAATCATGGACTTCCCGGATCCCCTTTTCGCGACGGCACATATATTCCCGCACGGCACGGCGGCCTTCATCATCCATGAAATCATTGATGTGCGAACCCAGCATGGAACCGGGCTCGCAGCCGAGCATCCGCTCCATGCGCCGATTGACGTACGTGGTCCTCCACTCCCGGTCCACCTGCCAGACCCCCTCCTCCGCCGTTTCGACCATCAGACGGAAGCGGTTTTCATCCTCACGCACCACATGATTGACCTTCGACATTTCTTCGGTGACTTCATGGCCCGCATAGCCATGCTCCCGAAGGAGATTCAGAATCTTTTCAAGGTCGTGCCCATTATCATCAATGCTCAGAAATCTATTCATGATACCCGCCCTGTTTCATTGCCCGATTTTTCGCGAGAAAATACTTTGAGGGATGCCTGCTCATGGACAAGAGATCGACGGAAACGATATGGACACAACCGTTCCGTCCTGTCCGCTATCGATGTCAATTTGGCCCCGCAGCTGCGTCACCAGCATGCACACCAGCTGCAGCCCCAGTGTTTCTGTATTCCGGAAATCAAAGTCGGAAGGGAGCCCTACGCCGGTATCGGCTACGGTGAGGGTAATCCGGCCA
Organism: uncultured Geobacter sp.; assembly: GCA_937886325.1. Lineage (GTDB taxonomy): Bacteria > Desulfobacterota > Desulfuromonadia > Geobacterales > Geobacteraceae > RPRC01. Next base: position 55,646 of record CALABV010000174.1, on the reverse strand, counting down.
TCCTCACACGAGCGGAAGCGAACGGAAATCTCCCCGGCGCGGTTATCTGGGAACGCGTATTTAAGAGAATTGGACAGCAGCTCGTTGACGATCAGACCGCAGGGGATCGCCCTGTCGATATCCAGCACCATGCCGCCGGTATCCACATGCAGGACAATACTGCCGGGATCGACCAGATAAGAGTCGAACAGCGATCCGGCAAGGCTTACGAAATACTCCGCGAAGTCGATGGATGCGAAATCAGGCGACTTGTAGAGCCTTTCATGGATGAGCGCAATCGCCGCGATACGATCCTGGCTGTCCCTGAAAGACCTGAGCAGCTTTTCATCCCTGACGCTCTCCGACTGAAGCATGAGGAGGGTGGAGATAATCTGCAGGTTGTTCTTCACCCGGTGGTGCACTTCCTTGAGCAGGACCTCTTTCTCTGCAAGGGATGCCCGAATCCTCTCTTCCGCGGCCTTTGCCTCCGTCCTGTCGATGAGCGTTACGATGCCCGCGGGCCTCCCCTTGAATTCGATGAGTCCCACCGAGATAATCGCCCACAGCTCCCTGCCGTCTTTGGTGACGAACTTGCACTCATACTGACTCGGTACCGCTTCGCCCTTCATGCGGACGATGCCCCGTTCCCGGACCATTTCCCTGAAATCCTCGTGCACGCATCCCCAGAAGCTAATCCGGGACAGTTCTTCCACCGAATAGCCTATCAGTCTCGCGGCCGTCGGATTGATATAGATGACCTCTTCTCCCTGATAGAGGGCGATGGCGGCGGGAGATGTTTCCGACAGCACCCGGAACTTCTCCTCGCTTTCCCTCAGTGCCTCTTCCGCCAGCTTGCGTTCGGTGATGTCGCGCGCCGCGGCGTAGATGAGCGTACCGGCGGGAAAAGAGCGCCACTCTACCCAGCGATACGAGCCGTCCTTTGCCCGGTAGCGATTTACGAAGTTGAGCACCTCTTCCTGTTCGCCGAGCCGGGCAAGCGTTGCCAGGGTCGCGTCCAGATCATCCGGATGGACGTAGTCGAGAAACCGCGCGCCCTCCAGATCCGCGAGGGAATAGCCCAGCGTGTTTTCCCATTCCTTGTTCAGCCTCCGGAAAAAACCGTCCGTATCCGCGATACAGAAAAGGTCCAGGGCATGGGTGAAGTAGCGGTCCAGCTCCTCAGTCTTGGCGCGCAATGCCTCTTCCGCCTGCTTTTGCTCGGTTATGTCCTTCACGAACGAGACCCCTACCTGCCTGCCCCGGAAAGGTACCGTGTTCGTGGTTATCTCAACAGGGAAAGTCGTACCGTCTCTGCGCCGATGCATCGTCTGGTGCGTTATGGAGCCACGGGTGTCCAGTACTTCTTTGATTTCAAGGATACTGTTCGTCGTGATTACCGGATCAATATCGAAGACGCTCATGGACCGGAGTTCATCCTCCGTGTAGCCGAGGATCCTGCAGGCATGCTTGTTGGCGCCGAGAATCCGCTTCTCTTCAGTCTGAAAAATACCGATGCCCGCGTTGTCGATGCAGAACTTGTTCAGCAGCAGTTCTTCCTCCACCTTTTTCTGCTCAAGAATAGTCCGCGATAACCCTATGTTGAGCCGTAAGACAAGCGAGACCATCTTCGCGTAGAAATCCATCACGTTGTCGACGGTTTCCCGGCTCAGGCGCGGTACCCTCTCCAACGCGGCCATATATTCTCCGACATTGAACCCGTATCGTTCCGCCTGGTTTCTGAAGAAATCGAGCTCCGGCGACTCGTCGTCGAAAAAAAACTGCCCGATGAAAAGGTTGGCTACATGCCTGGCGCCGACGATGACGGGAGTCGCAAGGTCCCACATGCCGTTTTTGCATTTATAGAGAGCGTTCTCCCCTTCCTTGACGGCGCCGGCACAATAGACATCACTCTCCCTGCACTTCTCGAGGGTTTGCGGGTGAACACGGTGAAACCGCAGACAGATATCCTGCCATCCTGTCGAAACCAGAACATTTCCCGAGACATCGGTCATGCCGACACCGACGCCCGTCGTCTTGTAAAAGAGATTCATAAGTTCCTGGAAAGCCTGCACGTCGATGAGTCGGCGGATATCTTCCCGGTCGGTGTCCGCATCGATAGGAAGCAGGTTTTCAGCTCCGTCACCGCCCTCATTTCGAGGCGCCCGGTCAGCCATTTCCGTCACGGCGCGGACCGGGGTTTCATGGATGGTTGCCACATGGCAGGATACTCCGTCCAACTCCACACCGCTCACATTCATGCGCACGAAAGCTACCTGTCCGTCAGCCCGTTGCAATCTCATGTCAAGGCCGAGAACCGCTCCCGTCACATTCAGCTCCCGGCGCATCCGGCCCCACGTGTCCGGATCCATAAAAAAACCCAGGCTCAAGGCGGGTTGTCCGACGACAGCGTCCGGACAGTAACCGGTAAGCGCCTCAAAGGCCTGGTTGATTTCGAGGACCACGCTGTCGTCGGCCCGCGCTACGAGAACGGCATCCGGCAGGAATCGGAAGATCCGCGAAAAGCGCACGTCCTTTTCCGTGCCGTTGCCGGCGCCTGGTTCATTCCCCATGAAGAAAACTCCTTTTGTATCGTGAGCGTGCTCCGCATTTCGGGACGGACGGGAACGGCACACCCCTGGTTCACTTTATCTTCTTGCGTCATGCACGGTACGATACCCGTTACCGCGCGGCAGTCTTGAATCGGATGGTAAACACCGCGCCCTTTTCACCCATCTCGACCGTACCACGCAACTGTTGCGTCAGCAGGACAACCAGCTGCAGACCAAGCGTCGCGGTATTTCTGAAATCCAGGCCGGGGGGAAGACCGGGACCGGTATCTGCCACCGTCAGCGCTGCCCATCCGTCTTCTTCGGAACGGAACCGTATGGAAATTTCTCCTTTCCCGCCGGGGGGAAAGGCATGTTTCAGGGAATTGGAGACCAGTTCGTTGACAATGAGTCCGCAGGGGATCGCCTCATCCACTCCCAGGGCAAAGTCTCCGATATCGAGCGTCAGGGAAATCAGAGCCGGGTCCTTCACAAGAGTACTTAGCAGGTGCCGGGTCAGGCTGTCCAGGTATTCCGCGAAGTTGATGGAAGCATAATTCTCCGACTGGTACAATTTCTCATGAACAAGGGCCATCGAGGTAATCCGGTTACGGCTTTCCCTGACAAATCTCTTGGAATCCTCATCCTCCATCGATTCTGACTGCAGGTCAAGTAGTGAAGAGATGATCTGCAGGTTGTTCTTAACCCGGTGATGGACCTCCTTCAGCAGGACAACTTTTTCCGCGAGAGAGTTCCGCAAAAGCTCTTCATTCCTTTTACTGTCGGTTATGTCCAGGAACGACGCGATGCCCGCCGGCCTTCCCTGGAACTCTATCGGCCCGGCGCTGACGACCAGCCACCGTTCCTCACCGTTCTTGGTGACGAATTTACTCTCATAGCTTCCGGCAACGGCGCCTTCCCTCTGCCGGGCCAATCCGCGCGTCCTGACCGCCACTTTGAAATCGTCGTGGGCCCAGTCCCAGAAACGCATCCGCAGCAGCTCGTCATTGCAGTAGCCGAACAGCCTTTCCGTTGCCGGGTTTGCGTAAATGATCATTTCGCCCTGGGAGAGGAAGATCGCCGTCGGCGAGGTCTCCGCCAGCATCCGGAATTTCTCTTCGCTCTCCCGCAAGGCGGCCTCCGACCTCTTGCGCTCGGTGATATCCAGCGCGGTAAATGTAACGCCTTTGGACAGATCCGCCGTATCCACCGGCGTCGATGACAGGAGAATATCGATAACGGCGTCGTCCTTCCTCTGCCAGCGGGTTTCAACGGTGCCGGTGCCTTTTTCGCCTATCTGGAGATACTTGTCCCGTCCGACACGCTCGAATTCTTCCCGGTCCGGGTACAGCATCCGGGCGGACTTGCCAATCATCTGCTCCCGGGTGTATCCGGTCATCTCGCACAGACGGTGATTGACCTCCAGCAGCACTCGGTCCCGAACCACCCCGATTCCGATGGGGGCCGCCCGGAAGATGCTCCGCAACCGCTCCTTTCCCTCCCGCAGCGCATCCTCCGCATGACTGCGCTCGGTAATGTCAATCACGATCCCCTGGTAATGGGTGACCCTTCCTTCCGTGTCCCGTTCGATAACGGTGCGATCGTCGATCCGGCGGACCTCACCCCCCTTGGTGAGGATGCGGTAGTCCTGCTGGAACTGATCGACTCCCGCAGACGTATACCCCGCAACCTCCGAGCTCACCCGCTCAAGGTCGTCGGGATGAACAAGGGATGAAAAGGGAACCGCCCCGGACAAAAGCTCTTCCCTGCTGTACCCGAACCGGGTAACGTTGGCCGATACGAAATCCATCGGCCAGCCATGCTCGGCCCGCCAGCGGAACAGCACCACCGGGCTGTTTTCCACCACAAGGTTGGCCTGGCGCAACTCTTCGGAAACCCGTTTCTGTCCGGCCAGCGCCTGCGAGAGCTGGATAGTGCCGATACTGAGCCGGGAAATCATGACCGCCAGTTTCCTGTAGAATTCCATGACATTCCGAACAAGTTCACGGCTCCAGCGCGGTACCCGGTCAACCGCCGCCAGATATTCTTCCACATCGAACCCGTAGGCCTCCGCCTGTTCCCTGAAGAACCCGTAATCGGGAACCTCGTCTTCAAAGAAAAACTGACCCAGGAAGATGTTTGCGATGTGCCTGCCGCCGATGACCAGGGGGGTCGCCATATCCCACATGCCGTTCCTGCACTTGTAAAGGGACTCCCCCCGTCCCATTTCCCGGGAAAGATGGATATCGCTCTCCAGGCATCTGGCAAGGGTTTCCGGGTGAACCCGGTGGAAGCGGGCGCAAATGTCCTGCCATCCCGTGGCCACCTGCACGTTCCCCTTGACGTCGTTTATGCCGATGCCTATGCGTGTGACCTTGAAAAAAGAGTTCATCAGATCCTGGAGCGCCTGGAAATCAATCAGGCGGCCCACGTCGTCACGGTTGAAATCGCCGTCCTCAGCCGGCAGGCTTTCCAGGGCGGCATCCGGAAAACCTCCGCACCCTTCCATCGCCCCCCTGTAGGCGCCGGGCACCCTTTCGCGGATGGTTATGACATGGCAGGGCGTTCCGTCAATCTCGACGTTGCGCAAAGATGCGAGAACGAACGCGACCAGACCGTCATTTCTCAACAGCCTCGTTTCCAGATCCCGGACCTCGCCCTCCGCTTCAAGCCGCTGGAACGCCCGTGTCCAGAATTCCGGGTTCAGAAAGAAGACAGGGACCAGAATATTCCGACCGATCATCGTATCGCGGCTGTATCCCGTCAACTCGGCGCCGGCCTGGTTGCCGTCCAGGACCGTTCCATCGGACGCACGTACAACCAGCATTGCATCCGGAGAAAGATGAATGTCCCGATAATTCGGTTGAAGCTCACCCGGCTCACCGGTTCGGATGGGATCCGGTTCGCTCCCGATCGCGGCCGCCGCTCCGGAAAGCTCGACTCCATACCCGTGAGCCCGGAGCAGAGCCGCCGCATCTTCCGGGCCGCGTTCTCCGTGCTCGACTATCATGATGGTTTTCATGGTTCCACCTTCCCCTGGAAAGGGAAACCGCCGGTCGGCGGGTCGCCTTTTCAGGTCATTCGTCCTTTCCACATACGATACACATCCGCCCTTCGCTTACCGCATCCCGGACATCATCGGGCAGTTCGAGATTGCCGTCCCGGAAATGAAACCATCACGGTCGTCCCTCCCTTTTCAGAATCAAGGCTCATCCTGCCCCGCAATTGCTTCACCAGCATGGTCACCAGCTGCAACCCGAGAGATTCCGTGTTTTCAATATCGAAACCGGCCGGAAATCCGATGCCGGTATCGGAGACCGTCACCGTAGACCATCCGTCCTCTTCGGAACGACACCGCACGGTGATCTCTCCTTGCTCGTCTTGGGGAAATGCATGCTTGAGAGCGTTGGAAACCAGCTCATTCACGATAAGGCCGCACGGGATCGCCTCGTCGATCGCCAGGGGAACGTCTTCAACTTCAACGGCGAGATCTATCCTCTCCGTATCCTTCACGAAGGTGGAGAACAGGTAGTGGGCGAGGCTTTCGATATAGTCGCCAAGGTTAATGAAGGCAAAGCTCTCCGATTGGTACAGTTTTTCATGGACCATGGCCATGGCGCCGATACGGCTCAGGCTTTCCCTGATGAACCTCCGCGACTCCTCATCCGCGATGAAGTCCGACTGAAGCTCGAGCAGAGAGGATATTATCTGCAAATTGTTCTTCACCCGGTGGTGGACTTCCTTCAGCAGGACCGTCTTCTCCTCAAGAGAGGCCCGCAACTGTTCGTCGGCCCGCTTCTGGTCGGTTACGTCCCGTCCGACGATGACCATGCAGGGTACACCGTCAATGTCAATACGCCGCGCAGACATCTGATGATAGAATATTGAGCCGTCCTTTCTCCTGAACTCAATTTCCATGCGCGTGACAAAACCGCGCGCGGTCATTTCCCGAATCAAGCGCGCTCTGTCTTCATTATCGACCCAGAGATTCAGTTCCCGCGAAGTCCTGCCGATAACCTCATCCGAGGAATACCCCGTTATCGCGCAGAATCCATCATTGACGGCCAGAAAAAGTCCGTCGCTCATGCGGTTTATGCTTGCCGAGTCGAGAGAGGTCCGGAATGCCGTGACCAGCAACTCCTCCGACTGGCGCAGTTTTTCCTCGACTCTTTTTGCCTCGGTAATATCGAGGAGACTAACAATAACGGCCGGTTTATCCTTGAACTCCACGGCGCCCGCCGACACGATGACCCATCGGAATTCACCATTCCTGGTCAGAACCCGCTGTTCATACTGGGACGGAACCGGTTCACCCCTCAGTCGCGCCCTTCCCCGCTCCCGTATCAACTCCCAATCATCATCAGGCGCCCATTCCCAATGCTTCATCGCCAGCAGTTCCCTTTCGCTGTACCCGGTTATCCGGCACATGGCGGGATTGACATACACAAATCCTTCATCCTGGAGAAGAACGATGGCTGGCGGCGCGGTCTCGGCCAGTACCCGGAATTTTTCCTCGCTCTCGCGAAGGGCGTTTTCAGCCTTTTTGCGTTCGGTGATGTCTTCAGCGAAACCCTCGAATTCAACTGCATCGGTGTTTCGCATCGGGGCGAAACGGTGGTGCAGATTGAGCGTGACAATGCTCCCGTCCTTGCAGCGAAACTGTTCCTCGAAGATGTTCCATCCATCCGTAGCGAGAGCTGCCGCGGCAATATCCCTCCTTCGCTCGGGTCGCGCAAAGATAACCTCGGCCATACCCTTCCGTTCCACCTCCTCGATCAGTTCCTCCGGAGTATCATACTTGAGAATGTTGGCCATGGCCGGATTAACGGCCAGAAATCCGCCATCGAGAGTGGAACGATAGATGCCGATGGGCGCGTTTTCGACAATATCCCGGTATTTGCGCTCTGACAGCCGGAGCGCTTCTTCCGCTTGCTTCCTGCTGGTGATGTCCTGGCCGAATGATATCACCAAATCGCGGCCCTCCAGTCTCAGACGACTGGACGAAAGCTCCACGGGGAACACCGAACCATCCTTGCGGCGGTGCCGGCCTTCAAATGGCGGATTGCAGCCGTCTTCACCAACCTGACGGGCCAGTTCCATATATTTATCTTTGGTTATATACGGATCAATGTCAAAAAGGGTCATGCTCGTAAGTTCACCGGCGGTGTATCCAAGGATCTTGCACATACGATCATTGACTTTTATGATTCGATCCCCGTCAAACAGGGCGATGGAGATTGACGCATTGTCTATGCAGTACTGGGCAAGGCGCAGCTCCTCCTCGGCCTTTTTGCGGTCCGTGATATCCAGGACGATGCCCTGATAATGAGTAACCCTTCCCTTTTTGTCCCGTTCGACTAACGTTCGTTCATCTATCCAGCGTATCCCCCCGTCCCTGGCAATGAAGCGGTATTCCTGCTGGAAGCGGTCTATTCCGGCTAACGTGTACTCCCGGATCTCGGCGACGACCCTCTCCAGGTCATCGTGGTGTACCATGGAGGAGAAGGGAACCGTGCCCGACAGCAGCTCCTCCGGGGTATAACCGAACTGGCACACATTGGCGGACACCAGCTCTACGGGCCATCCTTCGGCGGCTTTCCAGCGGAACAGCACCGCCGGGCTGTTCTCCACAACCATGTTGGACTGCTGCAACCGCTCCTCCGTCCTTCGCTGCCGGAATAAAGCCACGGACAGAACCACAATGAAACCGATCAGAGCTAAGATGACCCCGGCCAAAGACCAGATGAGTAATTCGTTCATGGTGAAACCCGCCATTTCATTTCTTCACGAAAATCCGTCAGTCAGTACTGATGGCCGTGGGGCTGAAGGTGATTGCGAAGGAAGCTCCGCCGTCGTTTTCTATCTCGAGTATCCCCCGCAATTGCCGCACAAGCAGCTGCACCAGCTGCAGGCCGAGCGTCTCGGTGTTTCTGAAATCCAGATCGGCAGGGAGGCCCACGCCGTCATCGGCGACAATCAACGAGATTCGGCCGTCGTCACGCGCAAGGCACCGAATCGTTATGGTGCCTTGCCTGCCCTGCGGGAAGGCGTATTTCAATGCGTTCGAAAGCAGCTCATTAACAATCAGGCCGAACGGAATCGCCTCATCGATGCCGATGGCCACCGTTTCCGCCTCAACGCTCAAGGATATCAGCCCCGGCTCTTTTTCATAGCAGTGCAGCAGGTAATGGCTCAACGTGTCGAGATAGTCACCGAAATCTAAGCACCTATAGTCGCGCTTCTGATAGAGCTTTTCATGGATGAGCGCCATCGATCGGATCCTGTCCTGGCTTTCCTGAAAGAACCTCCGCATCCGATCATCGGCGATATGCTCCGACTGGAGGTCGAGAAGATTGGAAACGACCATAAGATTGTTCTTTACGCGATGGTGAATCTCTTTGAGCAGCACCTCCTTTTCCTGAAGGGAGATCAGGATCTTCTCCTCCGCCTGCTTGCGTTCGGAAATATCCTTGGCAAAGGAAACGGTGAATCCGGCGCCCTGGAATTCCAGGTAATTGACCGTGACCTCAACCGGGAATACGGTGCCATCCTTCCGACGGTGCATGGTCTCTATCGTCCGGGAGCCTGAAGCGTACAGCTTCCGCCGGTGCTCGGCCCAACTCGAAGGAGTGAAGCAGGGATCAAAATCAAAAACGCACATCGCGCAGAGTTCGTCATGGGAATACCCAAGTGAGCGACAGGCCTGTTCATTGGCATACAGAATCTTTCCATCGGGCCCGATTCGCATGATAGTAATCGACGCCTTGTCAATGCAGAATTCGGACAGCCGCAATGCATCTTCCACCCGCTTCCGTTCCACGATATCCAGCCGAAGATCTTCATTCCTGAGCATCAACTCTGCGGTCCGCTCCTCCACCAGGCGCTCAAGCCGCTCCCGGCGCTCCAAGAGTTCTTCATTTGCCTGAGCAAGATTTCTGTTCGCCAGTCCCATCCCGCCTACCATGCCGGCAAATTCGCACAAAAAATCCATGGCGAGCCGCACATGCTCTTCCGTCACGACCGAAACCTTTTTCACGGCCGTAAGGTACGATTCTTCGTCAAACCCGTAGAGCACCGCCTGACGTTGAAAAAAATCCAGATCGGGAGGCTCGAAGAGAAACTGCCCCGTATACAGGCTCCCCACCCGGGTATCCCCGATGAAAATCGGCACGGCGGCATCAATCAGGCCGTTTCTGCATCGGTATAGGGAGTATTTATCCCCTTTCCCCAGCAGGGTGGACAGAACCGTATCGCTTTCCCGGCATTTCAGGGAAGTTTCCGGAGCGAGACGGTGAAAGCGGGTGCAGACCTCCTGCCATCCGCTCGCCACCAGCACATTCCCCTCCATGTCGAGTATCGCGGTTGCAAACCCCGTCAGTCGCGTAAAACGCTCGCAAAGGGATTGGAGTTCTTCTATCTTGACAAGTTCCGAGAACAGGTAGCGCATAGTCGTCCCTCCTTTCCAGATATTCCAGGTCTCATTCATACAGGAATCACTCTGCCGAACCGCGAAGGGAAAAACTCCGCGCGAATGAATTGTCGCGCGCGTCCCTGTTTAAGGGCCAGATTGCATAGCATAATGTATCAGTATACATTTCCAATCAAGATGACGGAAGTCGCATTCGGCGCAAATCAGAACATTTTTAACGTATTCATGCCGGGCGCGAGAGAGCCCAAGGACCGTGGAGGCGCCTGTTTATCAGGCAGCTGTGAAGTGAAGGCAGCGGATGTGGGAAACAAGGATACGAAGCGGGGAAAGATTGGAAGTCATATGAACCATTGACATCTGGACAATCGGCGATGACACGCAAGAGCCGGGGCTTTTCCTGGAAAAACCCCGGCTCGTATGCGCGGAACCGGATACTACGGTTTTTTCCGTCGCTGACAGTCACTACTGTCGTCTGCTACTGCTGTTGCTGGGGAACAATGCGGAGCTCAACGCGCCGGTTCAGCTGACGTCCCGCCTCGCTCGCGTTACTTGCAACCGGCCTGCTCTTGCCGTATCCGATGGTTGTCATACGGGCGGGATTCACGCCCATGCCGACGAGGGCATTCTTGACGGCATTGGCGCGACGCTCGGAAAGAGCCTGATTGTACTGCTCCGAACCGGTGCTGTCGGTATGGCCGGAAATGACGATGGTCGTCTGCGGATACTGGTTGAGGACCTGTGCCACTCGATTCACTTCATCATAGGCGCCCGGCAACAGGCTGGATGAGTTTACCGCGAAAAGGTAGTCGGACTTGAACGTGACCGTGAGGACGTCCACGTCTCGCCTGCTCGCTTCATCCAGAACCTGACGCTCCCTCTGGATGCTGGCGGCTTCTGCGTTCGCCAGCGCTTGCCGCATGTCTGCTTCCTGCTTGTCCATGTAATTGCCGATGGCCGTGCCGACCAATCCGCCGGCGACCGCTCCCGCGGCGGCGCCGATAAGCGTCGCAGAGGTGTTGCGGCCGATAGCCTGGCCGAGCCCCGCACCGACCGCCGCGCCGACACCGGTCCCCACGAGTGCGCCGGTCTGAGCCTTGGTCGCACATCCTGACACGGTTAGAGCAAAGAGAGCCGCTACAAGTACCAGTTTTTTCATAGTGCATTCTCCTTTTCGAGTATGACATTGGATTACGAGGCCCGCGACACACAACGATTACGCTGGAAGCCGTCCCTACTGTATACCATACAGCCGGGGTCATGCAAGCAGCTTCTGTCCGTAAGAAACGCACGTGTGGCGGATCCGTGTACCGTTGACAAAAAATTTTCGGAGAAAATACGGCGGGAGTATGAACGGAAACGCATTAACCGGGCCACAGCGAGCAGCCGCGATCCGGAGAAAAGGAATAAACGGAGAAAAAAGCCCCGGCCTTCCACGGAGGGGGGAAGACGGAAGACCGGGGAAATAAAACTCTTGAAAAACGGACCGAAGCCGTGACCTCAACGGTCCGGTAGTGTCTATGAATGAATCAGTCTACGGATTTCCGCAGGAACGTGGGGATGTCGTACTGGTCTTCTTCATCCACAAAGAAAGCCCGCTGCTTCGGCACGTCCCGCTGCGGCCTCTCGATTCTCTTGAATGCCGGTATATCACGATTGACATCATCGTCGGTCTGCGGACCGGCAACACTCTTCAGTTCCGGCTTCGACTTTTCCAGGTCGAAACGATCGCCGAAACCCGTGGCAATGGCGGTGATCTTCACATGCTCACCAAGGCTCTCATCGATGACCAGACCGACGATGATGTTCGCATCCTCGTGGACCTTTTCATGGATTACCTTGCTCGCGGCATCGAACTCGTCCATGGTCATGGAGGAGGAGCCGGTGATATTCACGAGCACGCCCTTGGCGCCGGAGATATCGATGTCCTCCAGGAGAGGACTCGATATGGCCTTGGTCGCGGCCTCAACGGCACGGTTCTCACCGCTTGCGATACCGATACCCATCATTGCCATGCCTCTCTCGCTCATGATGGCCTTCACGTCCGCGAAGTCCACGTTGATGAGGCCCGAAGTGGTGATGAGATCCGAGATGCCCTGAACCGCCTGGCGAAGCACGTCGTCGGACGGCTTGAACGCGTCCAGGATCGACATGGATTTCCCCGCCAGCCCCAGCAGTCGGTCATTGGGGATGATCACCAGGGAGTCCACATGCTTCTTCAACTCGCGCACTCCGCTTTCCGCCTTGGTCAGCCGCAGCTTCCCTTCACGGGTAAACGGTTTAGTCACGACACCGACGGTCAGCGCGCCGACCTCCTTGGCCACTTCCGCGATGATGGGCGCAGCGCCTGTCCCGGTCCCACCACCGAGACCGGCGGCGATGAAAACCATGTCCGCGCCGCTGAGGACCTCGGAAAGTTGCTCCCGGTTCTCTTCCGCCGCATCTTTTCCCTTGGACGGGTCCGCCCCCGCGCCGAGTCCCTTGGTAAGCTGGCCGCCCAACTGGATCTTCACGGGCGCCTTGGACATGCGCAGCGCCTGGGCATCGGTATTCGCGACAATGAAATCTATCCCCTGCAATTCGCAGTCGATCATGGTGTTGACGGCATTGCCGCCCCCGCCGCCGACACCTATCACCTTGATCTTCGCACTCTGGTCGATACTCGCATCAAACTCAAACATACCCTACCCCCTTATTGATAGACACTACGCATTGGTACAGGACCATGAAATCAGAAAAACTCACCGAACCATTCTTTCATCCGTCGCGTCACCCTGCGGAAAACGTTGTCATCATTCTGCACTGTCGGGAACTCGCGGATTCCCTGATTCTTGCTGCCGTACACCACCAGCCCCACTCCTGTCGCGTAGACGGGCGAATTGACCACGTCCACCAGCCCGCCGATATTCTGGGGCAGGCCGCGACGGACCGGCAGGTTGAATATCTGCTCGGCCAGTTCCGGCATCCCTTCCAGAATCGACGTGCCCCCGGTAATGACAACGCCGGAGGCTATCTGATCCTCGAAACCCGACTTGATAATCTCCCGGTTGACCAGGGTATAGATCTCCTCCATGCGCGGTTCCAGGATCTCCGCAAGCAACTGGCGGGAGAGAATGCGCGGCTGTCTCCCGCCGACGCTGGGAACCTCGATGGTCTCGTCTTTGCCCACCATGGGCGAAAAGCAGCAGCCGTATTTCTGCTTGATCTTTTCGGCCTCCGCCATGGGGGTCCGCAGTCCCACGGCGATGTCGTTGGTCAGATGGCTCCCGCCAAGCGACAGGACCGAGGTATGCTTGATGGCCCCGTCCACGAAGATGGCGATATCGGTTGTCCCGCCGCCGATATCCACCAGCGCCACGCCAATCTCCTTTTCCTCCGGGGAGATGACCGCCTCGGAGGAGGCGAGCTGTTCCAGGACGATGTCGGCCACGTCAAGGCCGGCCCGGTTGCATGACTTGATGATATTCTGAGCGCTGGCAACCGCTCCGGTAACGATGTGGACCCGCGCCTCCAGGCGCACCCCGCTCATCCCGAGCGGCTCGCGGATCCCGTCCTGATCGTCGATGATGAATTCCTGGGGGAGGATATGGATCACCTCCCGGTCCATGGGAATGGCTATGGCCTTTGCCGCGTCGATTACCCGGCGCACGTCGTCGGGAGAGACCTCGCGGTTTTTGATGGCTATCACGCCCTGGGAGTTGTATCCCCTGATATGACCGCCCGCTATCCCGGCATACACCGACTTAATCTCGCACCCGGCCATCAGTTCGGCTTCCTCGATGGCCTTCTTGATAGAGGCAACGGTGGTTTCTATGTTGATGACCACGCCTTTTCGCAGACCTCGGGACGGGCTCGAGCCGATGCCGACGATGTCAACCCCATCTTCGGTCACATTGCCGACGATGGCGCATATTTTCGTGGTTCCGATATCGAGCCCCACGATCAGGTTTTCTCTTCTGTTGGCCATGGCCCCCCCTCCTCTATCACACCTTTTTTACCACAATCTTATCCGAATAGTTAAGGTCAATATACTCGAGCGATGCAATCTGTGCCGTCAGGTCTTGGTAAATACGGGAAAAACGGGCCAGCTTTCCGCTATAGTCATCGATTCCCAGTTTCACCGGGATCCCTCCCTTGGCGGTGAACAGGGTGATCCCGTACCCCTTGTCAAGATGGATCTCCGATACATCTTCGAGACGGAAAACCGTTCCCGCCCTGAGCAGATCCATGATTCCCAGTGCGGACCGCAGCATATCCTTCGAACCTTCAGGGTCTTTTGCAAGGTCCTCCCCGGTAATTCCGGTCACAACGGGAAAATCAAGCCGATCCCCTTCGGTGAGGGGCTTGAAGATCTCCGCCTTGGTGTCCAGGTAGTAGAGATACCCCATATTCACCACGGCAACCGGTTCACGCTCCGAGACCTCGATGGACAGAGCCGCGGGAAGGCGGCGGCGGATCTTGAGAGTTTCGATCCAGGGGTTCTTCTCCATGTGATCCGCCATGCGCCGCAGGTCGAGTCTGAGCAGGGGATCACCGAGTTTGACCCCGGCCAGAGCGATGATCTCATCCCTGCTCAGCCGTTTCGTGCGCGAGATTTCGATCCGTTCCAGCCGGAACGGGGTCGCCGTGGTGACGATCTCATAGACCTCGGCACAGACCACCCATAGGACGGTTACCAGAAGGAACCCGACGCACACGCGGGCCGTCTTGCGCAGAAACCTGCGAAACTGGATCGGCTTGCGGGGCTTCCGTTCCCGTTTCTGGCGGTTTTTGTTCCGCTGAGGCGGCATTTTTTTATGGTGCAGGTCGCGCATGGCACACCGTGGTTTCGTAAGAGTCCGGTCCTACCCGTGAATCTTCAGTGAGGCTGAAAGAAGAATACGTTCCAGCAGTTCCCCGAAGGGAATGCCGACCCCGTTGGCAATCTCGGGGAAGAGACTGAGCGCGGTCATCCCCGGCAGGGTATTGACCTCCAGAACATAACACTCCTCGCCGGGCGTCACGAGCAGATCGACCCTGCTGTAGCAGCAGCACCCAAGGGCCTTGTGCGCCCGGGCGCCGATTTCCAGCGCCTTCCGGTACAATCCTTCGGGAAGCGGCGCGGGAAAGATGTGATCCGCCATGCCCGGCGTGTACTTGGCCTCGAAATCATAGAACTCGTTGCGGGGAACGATCTCGATGGCGCCGATTGCCCGGTCGTCGAGAATCCCCACCTGGATCTCACGGGCGGCGATGAACTGTTCCACGAGGACCTCCCGGTCATAGCGGAACGCACACTCCAGGGCAGCATCACTCTCTCCGGAATCTTTTACGATACTGACGCCCACCGAAGATCCTTCCTGGGATGGTTTCACCACCACCGGGAATGGGAACCCGAGAGAGGACGGATCGAGTGTTTCGCCCGCGGTCAGTACGCGGTACGGGGCGATCTTCAGCCCGGCAGCCTGGAAGGCGGCCTTGGCGTAGATCTTGTTCATGGCGAGGGCGCTTGCCAGGACGCCGGAGCCGGTGTAGGGAATTCCCATCAGTTCCAGCAGACCCTGCACGGCGCCGTCCTCGCCGTAGCGGCCGTGGAGGGCGATGAACGCCAGTTGAATGCCGGTATCGGCAAGGGAGCGCGGCAGGTTCCTGTCAACATCCATGAGCAGGGCGTCATACCCCATGGAAACGAGGTTCTCATGCACCGCGGCGCCGCTCTTGAGGGAGACGTCCCGCTCCGCCGAAAGGCCGCCGCACAGCACCCCTATCTTCTTCGATTTCAGTTCCTGTCGTGTCGTCATCAGTTTCTATCCGTTTCCTTCCGCGTGACGCGAAAAGCAGCTCTTTTCTATCCTTCTCCTACTATCCTGACCTCTTCCTCCAGTTCAACCCCGCTGTCTTCCCTGACCTTTTCCTTGATGCGGGCAGCCAGGGAGAGAAAGTCGGCGGCTGTCGCACCGCCCCGGTTCACCAGGAAATTCGCGTGGACCTCCGAAACCTGGGCGCCGCCCACCCGGCAGCCCCGCAATCCGGCCGCCTCGATGAAACGCCACGCCGGTCCTGACGGAGTATTCTTGAAAAACGATCCCGCGTTGGGGTATCCCACCTGCTGTGCAGCCCGCCGGTGGGCCAGGAAGTCATCCATGCGCCTCCCGATCTCTTCCCGTCGCCCTTTTTCCAATCGAAAGACCGCCTCAAGGATGACCTCACCGGGGGCAAGACGCAGGCAGCGATACCCGTAGGTCAGGCTCCCCTTTCCCGCTGTGGTGATATCGCCGCCCTTCAAGGTAATGAGAGTGTCCAGAGGGCCGGTTATCGACTGCCCCCCGGCTCCCGCATTCATGGCCAGGGCACCGCCGACCCTCCCCGGTATCCCAACGAGAAACTCAAGGCCGGAACGCTCCTTTTCCAGGGCGAAATCAACAAGCGCTCGATTGGCGATACCGGCCGCGGCATGGATCAGGCCGTCCTCCGAAAGCTCCAGACGGTCGAACATCTCAAGTGAAATCACCGCGCCGCGGAAGCCCCTGTCCCGCACCAGAAGGTTGTAGCCTCCGCCGATGACCAGGTACGGCATCCCATGGTCGGCGAGAAGCTCCAGCAACTTCCGGAGGTCTTCGAGATCCGCGGGAGAGATGAACCAGTCAGCCGGGCCGCCCACCCTGAGCGAGGTATGGGGAGCAAGGAGTTCGTCGCGAAGGACCCTTCCCCGTACTCTCTCCCGGATCAGGTCGGCAAAAACTTTTTTCAAAGATCTTTCCCGAGGCTCTGGAGCAGGGCTTCCCCTGTCTGCCAGATGTTGCCCGCCCCGAGGGTCAGCACGATGTCGTCCGGTTTCAGTATCCGCAGCAGGTGTTCCACAATCTCTTCCCTTGCCGCGATGTGGGTGACGTCTTTCTGTCCGTGCCGGCGGATGCTTTTCGCAAGCGCCTCTGAGGTGACCCCTTCGATGGGTTGCTCGCCGGCAGGGTAGATGTCGGTCAGTATCAGGACATCGGCATCGTAGAAGGCCTTGACAAAGTCCTCGAACAGCTCTTTTGTCCTGGTAAAGCGATGGGGCTGGAAGACCACCACCAGGCGCCGGTCCCACCCCCCCTTGGCCGCGGCCAGGGTTGCCCGTATCTCGGCGGGATGATGACCGTAGTCGTCCACCACCATGATGCCGCCCACGTCGCCCTTGACCTGGAAGCGCCGCCCGACCCCGCCGAACTCCCGAAAGCCCTCCTGAATCAGGGAAAAGGGGACATCCAATTCCATGGCCACCGCGACGGCGGCCAGGGCGTTCAGCACGTTATGGGCGCCGGGCAGGCGGAAGGAGATCTCGCCGAGGCGGTCTCCGCGGTACTGTACGACAAACGAGGTGGTAAAACCCTCAAGCCTGACGTCGAGGGCGCGGAAATCGGCCTGGGCGCTCAGTCCGTAGGTGATGAAGCGTTTCTTCACCCGGGGGATGATATCGGCAACATTGCCGTTGTCGAGACAGAGGACCGCGAGACCGAAGAACGGCACCTTGTTGATGAACTCCACGAAGGTATCCTTGATCTCGTTGATCCCGCTGTAGAAATCCAGGTGATCGGCGTCGATATTCGTTACGACGGCAATGGTCGGCGAAAGCTTCAGAAATGAACCGTCCGACTCGTCCGCCTCGGCGACGAGGAATTTCCCCTGGCCCAGCCGGGCATTGGTGCCGATGGAGTTGAGCCGTCCACCGATGACGATGGTGGGATCGATCCCCCCATGCCCGAGAAGGGTCGCCACCATTGAGGTAGTGGTGGTCTTACCGTGGGTCCCGGCAATGGCGATGCCGTACTTCATCCTCATCAGTTCGGCAAGCATCTCGGCCCGGGGAATTACCGGGATCAGAAACTCCTTGGCCTCCAGAACCTCGGGGTTGTCTTCCTTCACCGCGCTGGATATGACCACCACATCCGCGCCGGAGATATTTTCCCGCGCATGACCAAAGAAAATCTCCCCGCCGAGACCTGCCAGACGGTCTGTAATCTCGGTTCGTCGCAGGTCCGACCCGGAGACCTTGTATCCCAGGTTCAAAAGCACCTCGGCGATGCCGCTCATGCCGATGCCGCCGATGCCCACGAAATGTATCTTCGAAATTCTTCCGTACATGTTTCCTTCTTTTTCCGCGCACAATGGTGCGTTGTCTTTATGTGCTTCTGCAGGGGCAAACCTCGTGTTTGCCCTTGTTTCGGGCGATCACAAGGATCGCCCCTACTCTGCCGTCTCTTTGAACATCTCGTCCACTATCATGCCTGCCGCATCAGGCCGGGCAAGGGCCGCGGCATTCTCTCCGACGGCATTCAGCTTTTCCGGATTCCGTGACATCTCGTCGATCATCGACGCCAGCGAAATTCCCGAAATGTCGCGATCCAGGATCATGAAACCGGCCTCTTTTCCCACGAGCGCTTCGGCGTTCTTCCTCTGGTGGTCATCCGTTGCATAGGGGTACGGAACGAAGATGCACGCCTTGCCGCATGCCGTCACCTCGGCGATTGTTGTTGCACCTGCACGGCAGACAATCAGGTCGGCCCGTGCATAGGCTGCCGCCATGTCGTCTATGAAGGGTGTGACCTCCGCGTGGAATCCTTCCTTTTCATAGGCGCGTCTCACCTCGGCCAGGTCCTTTTCCCCGGTCTGGTGGGTTATCGCCAGGCGCTCCCTGATATCCGCCAAGTGAGGCAGGGCGTCTACCATCGCCATGTTGATCCGGTGCGCGCCCGCGCTGCCGCCGAAAACCAGCAGGTGAAACACCCCGCCGAATCCGGTCGCCGCCCGTTTTCCCTGAACACTTTCCAGGATCTGCCTGCGCAAAGGATTGCCGGTAAGAACCGACTTTCCTTCAGGCATGAATCTCCGTGATTCCTCGAGAGAGATGAAAACCTTTTTCACGCGCTTTGCCAGCAGACGGTTGGTGAGGCCGGGGAGGGCGTTCTGCTCGTGGATGAAACAGGAGCAGCCGTTCCGGCGTGCAGCCAGAACGAGCGGTCCCGAAGCATACCCTCCCACACCGAGGACCAGGTCCGGCCGGAATTCCCCGACGATTCTCCGTGACTGGAGATACCCCTTCAACAGAAACCATACGCCCTTACACTTCGAGATCAATCCCATTCCCCGCAGGCCGGTAGTCGCGATGCACCGCAGCCGGTAGCCGAGCCGTGGAAGGACCCTCGCTTCGATTCCCCGCTCCGTGCCCACGAACAGCACCTCGTTGCCCCGGTCCCGTGACAGGAACTCCTCGGCGACCGCGATGCCGGGAAACAGATGGCCGCCCGTGCCGCCGCCGACGATGATCAGTCTCATGGCGTCACCCGAACACGCGAGGAGATATTGAGCAGAATCCCCACAGCGAATAGACTGATGATGAGGGAGCTCCCTCCATAGCTGATGAACGGCAACGCCAGTCCCTTGGTGGGGAAGATGCCGGTGACAACGCCTATGTTCACGAACGCCTCCAGACCGAGGAGACAGGTGATACCGAAGGCAAGCGACCGGCCGAAGTTATCCTCCGCATAGAGGGCGACCCGGATCCCGCGCATCAGGAGCAGGAAAAACATGGATGAGATGACCATGAAACCGACGAAACCCAGCTCCTCGCCCACGACGGAGAAGATGAAATCGGTGTGGGCTTCCGGAAGATAAAAGAGCTTCTGTTTTCCCTCTCCCAGGCCCTGACCGAACAGCCCGCCGGTGCCGACGGCTATCCAGGACTGGATGATCTGGAACCCCGTGTTCGTCGGATCCTCCCACGGATTCAGGAACGCCATGATACGTCTGCGCCGGTAATCCACGTGCATGATTGCATAGTAGAGAAACGGCAGGGCAAGCAGGATCATGGACAGGATATAGGACAGCCTGGTTCCCGCGGCAAAGAGCATGATCATGGCGACCGCTCCCAGAGTGAGCGAGGAGCCCAGGTCCGGCTGTTTCAGAAGCAGCAGGAGCATGACGGCAAGAACCACCATGTAGGGGAGGAAGCCGGAGGAAAAGAATTTGACCTTGTCCTGCTTCTTGTCCAGGGAGTAGGCCATGTACATGATAAAGGCGATCTTGGCCAACTCCGAAGGCTGGAGAGAAAAGCCCGGAAGCGGTATCCAGCGGGACGATCCTCCGGCGCTCCCGCCGATCCCGGGAATCAGCACGGCCACGAGCAGGACGAGACAGCCGAGGAGTATCGGGACGGCCAGCTTCTTCCACACGTGGTAATCCACCCGCATCGCCCAGATCATGGCGCCCATGCCGAGAAGAGCGAAGATGCCCTGACGCTTGAGGAAGTGGAACTCGTCGTGAAATCTCTTTACCGCCATGATGGATGACGAAGAATAGACCATCACTATCCCGAAGCAGGTAAGCGCTACGGCCATGAGCAGAATGATGAGATCGTGTCCCTCGGCCTTGTTCATCTAGTCGATTCCTTCATCCAGAGAGCGGGCCAATGCCGCGAACCGCTCCCCCCGCTCTTCGTAGTTCCGGAACATGTCGAAGCTGGAGCATGCCGGAGAGAAGAGGACGATCTCTCCCGGCCGCGCCAGACGATGAGCCTCTTGTACCGCCTCTTCCAGGCTCCCCACCAGGATCGTGTCCGTGAGATGCCCGAGGGCGTCCCGGATCCTCTCCTTTGCCTCTCCGAGAAGGATAAGGCGACTGACCCGTTCCCGCACCAGTTCGGCAAGGGGTGCGTAGTCTCCACCCTTGTCCCTGCCTCCGGCTATCAGGATGATGTTGCCGGAAAAACTCTCCAGGGACTTCACCACGCTCCCCACGTTGGTTCCCTTGCTGTCGTTGTAGAAGGCAACGCCGTTGACCGTTGCCACCAGTTCCATGCGGTGGGGGAGTCCGGGGAAAGCTTGCACCGCCGCCAGTGCAGGAGCGGCTTCGCACCCCATCAGCAGCGCGGTTGCCAGGGCGGCCATGCAGTTGTCCAGGTTATGCACTCCACGCAGCTTGAAGGCGGAGGTGGGGAAACGCTCGACCCGCCCTTCCCAGCAGAAGGTGATGATACCGTCACGGTAGAATATTCCCTGTTCCAGGGCGGCATGCCTGCTCATGGGCACCACGCGGGACGCGATCTTCTTGGCGTACCCGGCGACCAGAGGGTCGTCCACATTCAGCACGGCGAAATCTTCCGAGGCCTGGTTGGCGAAGACCCGCACCTTTGCGTCTATGTACTCCTGATAGCTCGCGTACCGGTCCAGATGGTCTTCGGTGATATTGAGAAGCACCGCCACCCGCGGCCGGAACCTCTCGATCCCTTCCAGTTGGAAGGAGCTGATCTCGGCAACTACCCGATCTACGCTTTCCCCGGAAGTGACCAGATCGATGAGGGGTTTACCGATATTGCCGCCTACAAAGGTCTTGAAGCCGCACGCTGAAAAGATCTCGCCGGCAAGCGTGGTAGTGGTGGTCTTGCCGTTGGTGCCGGTAATGGCGGCAATGGGCGCTTCGATGAAGCGGTACGCAAGCTCAATCTCGCTGATAACCGGGACGCCATGCGACACGGCAAGTTTGAGCGGAGCGATGTCCATGGGCACACCGGGGCTCACCACGATCAGGTCGGCGGACAGAAACGTCTCGTCCCCATGCCGACCCAGTTCAAAGGTTATGTCGCGTCCTTGCAGACTTTCGATGAAAGAGGCGACAGCCTCCCGCTCCCGTTTGTCGGTCACGGTGACCCGCGATCCGCGCTCGGCGAGAAAGCGTGCCACCGACGCCCCGGTGCGGGCAAGTCCTACCACCAGTATCTTCTTATCTTTCAGTTCCATTTGCTTTTATTCCGATGTTGGGGGCCAGGGGCCGGCTGTTGTCTCTGCATTGTCATGCGCCCTTTGCCCTTTGCCTTTCGCTTTTCTCCTCGTGCCTCGTACCTGCTTTTCATCGTATCTTCAATGTCGAAAAGGCAATCAGCGCCAGGATAATGGTGATGACCCAGAAGCGGACGATAATCTTCGGCTCGGCAACGCCCTTCAGCTCGAAATGATGGTGAATGGGCGCCATGCGGAAGATCCTCTTGCCGCGATACTTGTAGGAACCGACCTGGAAGATCACGGAAAGCGCCTCGATAACGAAGATGCCGCCGACAATCACCAGCAGGATCTCCTGCTTCGTTATCACCGCCACCGCACCCAGCCCCCCGCCCAGGGGAAGGGAGCCCACATCGCCCATGAACACCTCGGCCGGATAGGAGTTGTACCAGAGGAAGCCGAGGCCTGCGCCCGCCATGGCGCCGCAGAGGATTGCCAGCTCACCGGCCCCGGGCACATAGGGGATCTGCAGATACCCGGAAAGCTTGATGTTGCCGGCAATGTAGGTAAAGAGCATGTATGTGCCCGCGTTAATGGCCACCGGACCGATGGCAAGGCCGTCCAGGCCGTCGGTCAGGTTCACCGCGCTGCTTGCCCCGAAGATAACCAGCATCACGAAGGGGATATAGAATATCCCCAGGTCGGGACGCAGGTTCTTGAAGAACGGAATGGTCAGTTCCGTGGAAAAACCGGGCGTATAGTAAAGGGCCGCGCCCACCAGGAGACCGAGCAGGACCTGAAAGAAGGTCTTCTGCCGGGGAGAGAGCCCCTTCGGATTTTTTTCCACCACCTTCTTGTAGTCGTCCACGAAACCGATCAACCCATACCCGACAATGATGGAGAGCGCCAGCCAGACGAACCTGTTGGACAGGTCGGCCCACAGGAGCGTTGGGATGACGATGGCGGCCAGTATGAGCACGCCGCCCATGGTCGGCGTACCCTGCTTCTGCAGATGCGATTCCGGGCCGTCGGTACGTATCACCTGGGTCACCTGGATGGCCTGCAGTTTCCGGATTAGCCAGGGACCAAGAAGAAAAGAAACCACCAGGGCGGTGATGACGGCATAGACGGTCCGGAATGTCAGGTATTTGAAGACATTCAGGAAATGAAAGTCGGATGCCAGCGGATAGAGAAAATGGTACAACATCAGTTCACATCCCCTTTCACCATACCGGAGCGGAAAGCTTTCCGGATTCCCTCGGCAACGGTTTCCATCCTCATGCCGCGCGACCCTTTCACGATGATGCAGTCACCCTTGGCGAGAAAACGGATCGCATCGTCAATAATTTCACCGTGGCTTTTCGCAACGAGTATCGAAGAAGTGGGAAGCCCGCCCGCCATGGCGCCCCTCGCAATGTCGCCGGCCATCTCACCCAGTAGATAGAGGCGTTCCACGGTCTCGGCAGCCAAAAGACCTATCTGCTCATGGAGGTCTGCCGAGGATTCGCCCAGCTCAAGCATGTCTCCCAGGACTGCGATGCCGCGACCCCGCTCTTTCAGTGTCCGTACCGTTACCAGCGCGGCCCGCATGGATGCGGGGTTGGCGTTGTAGCTGTCATCCACCAGGAGGATGCCGTCGAGATCTTCCGGAGCGAACCGTTTTTCAAAGGGAGCGAATGATTCCAGTCCCGCACGGATATCGTCCGCGGCAACGCCGCTTGCATGGGCCGCGGCCGCCGCTGCAAGCGCGTTCGCGATATTGTGACGGCCGAATACCTTCATCCGGACCGTGACACTTCCCGAGGGGAGCGAAAGGGCGAATTCCTGGCCTTCCCTTCCCAGATCCCGGATCTCGTCAGCCACGACATCACCCGTGCCGAAACCGAACAGAATGCGCCGCACTCCGGTCGGAGACGGCAGACGGGAAACCAGCGGGTCGTCGGCGTTGAGCACGGCAGTGCCTCCGTCGGACAGCCGCATGAGCAGTTCTCCCTTGGCCGAGGCAACGGCATCTACGCTCCCCATGCTCAGGAGGTGGGCCGGTGACGCATTGGTGATAACCCCGACGTCGGGACGGGCAATCTCGGCCAGCCGGTCGATCTCTCCCGGCGCACTCATCCCCATCTCCAATACGGCCCATCGGTGCTCCCCATGAAGCCGGAACAGCATGTGCGGCAGGCCGATGAGGTTGTTCAGGTTTCCTGATGTCTTCAACCCTTCGCCGGTGCGCGACAGGATGGATGCCAGCATTTCCTTGGTGGTCGTCTTACCGTTGCTGCCGGTTATTCCTATCACCGCGGGGGAAAAGCGATTCCGGTGGAAAGACGCCAGGTCACCGAGCGCGCGAAGCGTATCCGTCACGCGTATGCATGTCGCCGCGGGGGACAACTCCATAGCGGCCGACCGTTCCCGCTCCGCGAGAAAGACCCGAACTCCCCGCTGACAGGCGGCAGGGATATACTCGTGACCGTCAAAGCGCTCGCCCCGCAGCGGGATGAAGAGTTCGCCCGCTTCAACGGTCCGGCTGTCGGTGGAGACCCCGCATACGTCCGTATTCTCGCTTCCGAATACGAGTCCTCGTACTGCTTCCGCAATCTCCATGACCGTGAATCGAGGTTTCATCGCGCCGCCCATTGTTCCCGAAAGGCCAGGGCGGCCTCTTCACGATCATCGAAGTGGTGTTTCTCGGTACCGATTATCTGATAGTCTTCGTGACCTTTACCGGCGATGAGTACGATATCGTCCGGTTCGGCGAGACCGACCGCGAGACGTATCGCCTCCCGGCGCGATTCCACGCACAGGAATCCCCGCTCCGGGAACCCTCCGGAAAGGTCGGAGGTTACATACTCCCTGATGCCGAGGGGAAGGATTCCTGACCGCACCTCGGCGATGATTGAAGCCGGTTCTTCGGTGCGAGGATTGTCGGACGTAACAATGGCCAGATCGCTGTACCGGACGGCAACCTCGCCCATGATGGGACGCTTGCCCCGATCCCGGTCACCGCCGCACCCGAAGACTGTGATGATCCGTCCGTGTTCCAGTTCGCTGAGTGTCGCGAGAACGTTTTCCAAGGCGTCGCCGGTATGGGCATAGTCCACGAGGAGGGTAACGCCCCGCTCGTTCTCGACCCTCTCCAGTCTCCCTTCCACCTTGCCGTGCTCGGAAATACCGGCCTGAATCGCCTGAAGCGGAACCCCGAGGGCAAAGGCTGCCGAAGAAGCGGCGAGAATATTGTAGAGATTGAAGCGGCCGAGAAGCTGAGAGGAAAAGGCAGTCTCTCCGGCAGGCGTACACAGGGTCCCGGAAATGCCGCCGGTTGAGAAAACCACATTCCGTGCGCTGATCCGGACATCGGGGGCGAGACCATAGGTGATTACCGGACACGCGGAGACCTCTACGAACTGAAAACCGGCCGGGTCGTCGATATTCACCACCGCCGACCTGGAGGGCTTTACCCCGTCCGGAGCCAGGAGCTCGGAGAAAAACCGCTGCTTGCTGGCGCGATAGGAATCCATGTCATGATGATAGTCCAGGTGGTCCCGCGTCAGGTTCGTGAAGATGCCGACATCGAACTTGCAGCCGTCTACGCGCCGCTGCTCCAGCGCATGGGAGGAGACCTCCATGACAACGCCCCGGGCGCCGAGATTTACGAGCTGACGGAGAGTCGCCTGCAGATCCACGGATTCGGGGGTGGTATTGGGAGCAGGAAGGGTGGTGTCCCGGAATCGATAGTTAATCGTCCCGAGCACCGCGGTCGGGATGCCGGATTTTTCCAGCATGGATTCGATGAGATAGGTGGTAGTGGTCTTGCCGTTGGTCCCGGTAATGCCGACAAGGGGTACGCCGTCCGTGGGATTACCGTAGAAAGCGGCAGCCATCAGTGACATGGCACGGCGCGCGTCCCTGACGGTCGCGCACGGCACACCCGGCGGGACGTCGGTTGCATCTTCCACAACGAGGGCCGAGGCTCCCGCTTCCACCGCCCGTTGAAGGAATCGATGCCCATCAACGGCGGCTCCGCGAAGGGCGAAAAACAGTCCGCCAGGTTCAACTTTACGGGAGTCATAGAAGAGGTCGCGGATCTCCACATCCGTATTTCCGGTGATTGCCACCGGTTTACCTATGGATTGAAGCAACTG
Source organism: uncultured Geobacter sp. (assembly GCA_937886325.1). Lineage (GTDB taxonomy): Bacteria > Desulfobacterota > Desulfuromonadia > Geobacterales > Geobacteraceae > RPRC01. Next base: position 29,824 of record CALABV010000174.1, on the reverse strand, counting down.
GACAAACCGCATTGTAACCTCTCAGTAACGGCGCTCCGCGGAGCCCGCCTTCCCAACTCCGACAAGCCCCCGCATCATGCGGAGGGAACGAACTTGACCCAGACCTGGTCCCCCGCGCTGATTCTCCGGCCTGGAAGGGGATTCTGTTCAACGGCCCGGCCGCTCCCCACAATCTTCACATTCAGAGAATTCTTTTCCATATACTGGAGAACCTGGCGAATGCTCATTCCCTGGAAATTAGGCATGACCACTCCCGAAGTCCCTTCATCGATGGCCCCTTCAGCGACAGTGACCGCCTCGTCGGGACGGGGTTTTGCTTCTTCACGGGTTTCGGGTGTCTTCGCTTTCGCTTTCACCGGACCAGTGGGAGGGACCTTCAGATAACACAGGGACTGGAAGGCAATCTCACGAAAAGCGGGGGCGGCGACGACGCCTCCGTACACGTTCGTCTTCGGTTCATCGACGACAACCAGGATTGCCAGACGCGGATTATCCGCCGGGACAAAGCCGATAAATGAAGCGGTCCGTTTGCTTGCGGAGTAGCACTTCGTGAGGGCGTCGACCTTCTGGGCGGTACCGGTTTTTCCCGCGACGCGGTATCCGTCAACAGCGGCGTTCAGGCCGGTTCCGCCTTCCGTCGTGACACCGACCATCATTTTCGCCATTGCCCGGGAAGTATCGGACGAAAGCACCCTGCGCCGGATCTGGGGGGAAAACTGTCGGATAACCGTTCCCGAATCATCGCTTATCCTCTCTACCAGATATGGCTTCATGAGCATGCCGCCGTTGGCGATGGCCGAGACGGCGGCAACCAGTTGCAGGGAAGAGACCGATATTCCCTGGCCGAAGGAAATGGTCGCCAGGTCGAGACTGCCCCAACCGCTCCGGGGGCGCATATAGCCGGCAACCTCACCGGGAAGATCGATGCCTGAAATCTCACCGAAACCGAATTTCTTCAGACCGTCGAATACCCGCTGCGGACCGAGCCTGCTTCCGACCTTGGCGGACCCGATATTGCTGGAGTACTTCAGGATGTCCGATACCCTGAGCGAACCGTATTTATGTGTATCGTGAATCACACGCCCCCCGATGGCGTAGCTTCCGTTCTCACAATTGAAACTGTCGTTCGGCCCGACGACTTTTTCCTCAAGAGCGGTCGCCATGAGAAACACCTTCATCGTCGAACCGGGCTCGAAACTGTCGGCGATGGCCCGGTTGCGCAGGGAGTCGTGGGGATAGCGGCGAAAAGCATTGGGATTAAAGGTCGGACTTGAAGCCATCGCGAGGATCTTTCCGGTCTGCGGCTCCATGACGAGCGCGATTCCGCCGACGGCCCGGCTTTCCGTCACCGCCTTGGCAAGCTCCTTCTCCGCTATATATTGGATGTTTTTATCCAGCGTCAGGGTGACGTTGTATCCTTTGGAGGCCTTTTTGATTACCGTGCCCACCAGGGCGATCTCACGACCGAGGGCATCCCTCTCGGTGACCATGTAGCCGGTGCTTCCCAGGATCTGCCTGTTAAATCCCAGTTCGATTCCTTCCAGTCCTTCCGGATCCAATCCGGTGAACCCGATGACATGGGCAGCCACCTCGGAATTGGGATAAAACCTCCGTGACTCTTTCACGAATCCTATCCCGCTGATCTTCAGTTCCTTTATTCTCCGCGTCAATTCAGGGGTGATCTGTCGCTGAAGCCATACAAAGCTTTTTTTGCCCGACAGTTTCTTCGCAACGACATCCCGGGGCATCCCGAGAAGAGGAGCAAGTGAGGAAGCGGCCTTTTCCACATCCCCGATTACGGCGGGTTCAGCGAAACAGGAATCGACCTCCACGGAAACGGCAAGGGGTGCGCCGGTGCTGTCATAGATGGTTCCACGGGCAGGGGTGAGGGGGACCATCTTCTGGTGCTGCCTCTCCGCGCGCTTTGTCCAGTCATCCTCCTTGACTATCTGCAGATAAAAGGCGCGGGCAGAGGTAAGGGCAAAAAAAACGGCAAAAAAGCCTCCGATGATCCGGATGCGTATGCGTGACCATTTTTCCCTGGAGTCCTTCATTTGACAAGGATCACCTGCTGGTCCGTGGGGAGGGCCATACCAAGCTCGCCCTTGGCGACAGCTTCAATCCGCGCCGGATTTTTCAGCGAAGCAACCTCCAGCCTGAGCATGTTCTTCTCCTGCTGCAATTCCTTGAGAACCCTGTTCCCTTCCGTAATCTGAAGATTGAGATCAATGACCTTTACCCGTGACCAGACGTGAAAAAGCGACAAAAGGGTCAGGAGCGCCAGAACGGTTATCAGGTACGGCAAAAGATCCCATCTCTGCGAAACCGAAACCTCGGCCTTCTTCGGCGCCGCTACCTTGCTGAACATGACTTTGGCGATGGACATGGGAGGCAGCTCCTTTCCAGCTACAGTTTTTCAACGGCCCGCAACTTTGCGCTGCGGGAACGGGGGTTATTCGTAATCTCTTCCGGGCCGGCAGTAACCGGCTTAGCGGTAAGCTTTTTCACTACCGGCAGCCTCCCGCAGACGCAACGAGGGGCATCTTTAAGACATACGCACCCTTTGGCCAGTTCGTTGAAGGTGTTTTTCACGATCCTGTCTTCCAGGGAATGGAACGAGATGACAGCCAGCCGCCCTCCTCGCGCAAGGATCTCAACACCTGCTCTCAGTCCTTTTTCAAGGCTCTCGAGTTCCTCGTTTACGGCGATGCGAATCGCCTGAAAGGTCCTCGTTGCCGGGTGCAGTCTGGCTTCCCATTTCGCCCGGGGAATCGACCTCGAGACGATACCCGCAAGCTGCAATGTCGTGAGAATCGGAGCAGTCCTTCGCTCAGCGGCGATTACAGAAGCGATTCTCCTCGCCCATCGCTCTTCACCGAACTCACGAATAATTCGTTCAAGCTCCTGTTCCGGAAGAGAATTAACCAGGTCGGCGGCAGTCCTCCCCGATGTCGCATCCATTCGCATATCCAGGGGAGCATCCTGCTGAAAACTGAAACCCCTCTCCCCGGTGTCCAATTGATGGGAGGAAACCCCGAGGTCAAGGACCATTCCGTCAACCGCCGCTATACCTTCCTGTATCAACGTTTCAGTGAGCCGGGTAAAGTTTGCGTGAAACATCCGCACACGGCCCTCAAAAGGAGACAGCCTCCGGGATGCCGCCGCCAACGCGTCCTCATCCCGGTCGAAACCAAGGAGCATGCCGTCAGGAGAAGATGCTTGAAGAATACCGAGCGCATGACCACCCCCGCCGAGGGTGCCATCCACATACACGCCCCCCGGCCGCGGCGCCAGCAGGCGGAGTACCTCGTCATACAAAACGGTTGTGTGCGAAAACGCTCCCACTACAGACCCAAATCGGCGAGAGCCTGAGAATTGGACGGGAAAACCTGGATATCCTGCTGCTCCACCTTGCCCCATTCCTCAAGGCTCCAGATTTCAGCCTTTTTCATCATCCCTGCGAAGACTATCTCTCTCTCCAGCCCTGCATTCCTGCGGAGCTGGGGAGGGATCAGGATCCGTCCGAGCTTGTCGGGAGCACACTCCGTGGCGGGGGCGATTATTCTTCGTATGACGGCGGCAAGCTCCGCGGAGGAGAGGCCAAGGCCGGCCCCGCTCTCAAGCTTTGACTCCAAGGCAAGAAATTCACGGTATGGATAGATGGCAAGACCGAAGCAGGAAACTCCGTTTTCCAGTCTTACGGGGTTCGAATTGGTGAGAAAAAACCGTTCATCGCCAAATTTTTCCGTAAGGACTTCACGGAATTTGGACGGAAGACTCGTTCTCCCTTTCGCATCGATGGTGGTCGAAGTTACCCCCCGAAACATTACCCCTCCAGCACCCGTTACCACATATTTCCACTTTTTACCACTTTAGGGCAAAACTATACTAGAGGGGCAGGGGTGTGTCAAGGCAAAAGTATTGCGAAAAAAGAGAATTTTACCGCGATTTTCCAGGGAGTTATCAGACGTTCCGGAGCAAGGAAGGGAGCTCTGTCGCGAAAGGGTTTCATACAGTGTCATTGCAGCACGCTTTAATAAAGATTTCTTACATATTCAAGGTAGTACACATGCCGGACGCACAAGAGAAAGGGAACAGCCGGGCGGTCCTTTCAAACCGGACCCGGCCTTCCCGAGTCCGGCGCCAAAAGCCCGGTCATGGTTTCTTTTTTCGATCAAGCAGGGAGACGACTTTCTCCCCCTCCTTTTTTTCGACACCCACCGAGTCTTCCTCTGGATGGAGTTTCGAATCGTGCGCACCATCACGTACAACAGGAGAAACCACCTTTTCCATGAAAACAGGGGTCCCGCCCATCGTGAACGGCTCACCATTTATCTGGCTCTCCTCCAGTATCCACGTGAAGACCTGCGGGGGGGTCGTCAGCACAAGCAAGGTAACCTGCCACCATCCGGGCTTCACATCCGGCCTGATGTCTTCAATTCGGGCAAAAAAAGACGGCTTGTTCTCTATGTAGACAATAACCAGATCAGATATCGAGGTTGCCATGAGCCCTCCCTCCGGAAGAATATTTCAACAGTTTATAGTCAGAATCCCGCTGTGCCGCCCATGAAGATACCCTGAATAATTCAGAAGCAGGCCTTGCGTAAAGCGTGTGCCGAACAAAGACTCCAGATGCGCGTAATGGTCACGCAACCCGCGCTCAAGAGCATACATGCGCTCGAGCTCCACGGATGACAAAAGGTTCTCCAAAGTCTCGCAGTGAAAGACAATACAGGTCAGGGGACGGAAGGAGGGGGGCATGAGACACTTTCCATTCCCCATATAGGGACAGAGATCTCCATGAAATGACGGTGTGAAAAGCGTTACATTACCGGAAAAGAATACGAGCAGATCAACCACCGTAAAATGATACTTTCCCCGTGCGCAGCAGGCGCCACCACAGTTCCCGCAGAGCTCCGGGGCGCCCTTATTCTCCGTTAGTGAAAATATTTCTTCTTTCTTGCGTCGAATCAAATCAGCCGTCGCCCCCACCTCGGCCTTCAACTCAACGGGGAGGGCAGTATATTCGCGCCTGACAACGGCGACCGCATTGTCCCACATCTCTTGATCGGTCAAACACTCTCCCGTCCTCAGCGGACCATGGCGAATCAGTCTTGGTCAAAGCAGCCCATAAGCCGGGTTCTGTTCCCGTGGCGGGTTACCCCGCAACGGGCGACGGTCATTCCTCTAGCACCGCCGTTACCGACGGTGTCAAGCAGCCAACCCGGAAGCTCGGACGGGCAGTCCTTACCGCTTCCCTATTCGGCCTTGCTCCTGGTGGGGTTTACCGAGCACTCGATGTCGCCATCGAGCCTGGTAAGCTCTTACCTCACCCTTTCACCCTTACCCGCCGTAGCGGGCGGTCTGCTCTCTGTGGCACTTTCCCTGGGGTCACCCCCGCTGGATGTTATCCAGCACCATGCCCTGCGGAGCCCGGACTTTCCTCTCCCCGATACACGGGCAGCGACCATCTGGCCTGCTTTGACCAAGCAAATGTCTATGAAAAACCGGCAAGCAAGCCCCTGATGGCAGCATGCTTTCCGTCACTCATTTTCCAGTTTGAATATCTCTTCGACTCAGCGTATCGTGTCTTCTCCTTCAGGTCGAAGGAAAAGCAATCGCTGGCAGTGCGGACAGGCAACCAGGCTGTCTATCTTGAACAGGCTGTTGAAAACCTGCGGCGGAAGGTTCATATTGCACCCAAGGCATGAACCGTTTCTCGCCTCGACAATGGCGACTCCCTGACGCCTCTCGCGCAGCATCGTGTATTTCTTTATCATGGATGGGGAAATCGCCTGAGCGGTCGCCTCTCGGGATGCAAGATTCTCGTCAATAATCGCATCGAGCTTCTCGATGCGGGCGAGCAACTCACCCTTCTGACCGCCCGATGCTGTCTCAAGTTCCTGTAACTCCCGTTCTCTGTCGCTAATTGCAGCCTTCAGGGCATCACTCCGCGTGATTATCTGGAGTATCTGCTCTTCGACTTCGCTTTTCACCTTTTTTGCCGCGGCTATCTCCTTTGATACGGCCTGGTATTCCTTTTGGGTCTTGATATCGCGCAACCGGGTCTCGGATCTTGCTATAGCATCCGTTTCCGCGGCGATATTCTCTTCAAGAGCCCTCTTTTCTCCTTCCACAGCCTCCAGTTCGGCAGTCTGACAGGCAATATCCTGCCGCATTTCCTCAACCTTTGTTTCCAGAGCGGAAATGCCTTCCTGAAAGGACTGCTTCTCACCGCGCGCGGAGTCTATCTTCAGATCGATCTCCTGCAACTGCGCCAGCACTTTTACGTTTTTGCCCAAAACCTACCTCCTGTTTCTCCTTCACGGTACAGAACTCTGAAATGTGTCTTCTCGGGATTACCGGTACCGATACGGGTCCCGTTCTTCCTTGCACGCTATCAGTTCCGCGGTCAACCCGCGCACGCGCAACTCTACTTCCAACCGCGCAATAAATCCATCCACCATGAGAATTTCCGAAGCAAAGTGCCCCAAATCAATCAAACACAAACCAAGCATCTGCGCCTCACGCGCCTCATGGTATTTCACGTCACCGGTCACCAGAACGTCAGCCCCTTGGCGATGAGCATCCCTCAAAAGCGAGGAACCGCTGCCGCCGCACAGCGCAATTTTCCGAACACTCCGGCTCCCTTCACCTACATAGCGCACACCCTCAAGAGAAAACTCCCCTTTGAGACGGGCGACCAGGCATTCCAGCGAAACCGCGGACGGCAGTTCCCCGATCCTGCCGAGCCCTTCCCGCCGACCCTCGTTCATCAGGGGGTACAGGTCAAACGCCGGCTCCTCATAGGGATGGGCGGCCAACAGGGCAGCGCGGGCGGCAGCAGCGTCTTCGGCCCGGAGCAGGACCTCAATCCGCGTCTCCTCCGCATATTCACGCGTACCGATTGAGCCAAGGAACGGCGCGGCGCCGGCGAGGGGTTTGAACGTGCCCGTGCCAGGGACCTGAAAAGAACATTCACTGTAGTTGCCGATGAATCCGCTGAACTGAAAAAGGGCCTGCATGACCTTTTCCTCATGCCCTTTCGGCACAAAAACGGCAAGCTTGACCAATCCATCAACGCTTGTGACGGAAAGTGGAGTCGTGGAAACGAGTCCCAGTCGCGCGGCAAGAAGGTCATTGACGCCGCCAGGGGCGATATCGAAATTTGTATGAAGGGAAACGATATTCAGGGAGTGTTGCAACGCCTTGCCGATGAGGGCGCCGGAGGGTTCACTGAGGTCAATCTTTTTTTGAGGGCGAAGCATGAGCGGGTGGTGGGTGACAAGGAGCCGGCAACCGCTGTCTACCGCGGCATCAATGGCCTCTTTTCCGGCGTCGAGAGCAACCATGATCTTTGCTGCCGTCGCGTTGGGGTCACCCACCTGCAGGCCGACGTTGTCCCACTCCTCAGCAAGCCGGAATGGGGCTATTCTATTAATTATTTCAACAATATCTGTAATTCTGGGGTTCATGTTCCCAGCCAAAAGAAAAGAGTGCAATCTTGATGGATTGCACTCTTTTCTCCTCTTTCGAGTCGCTATTTTTTCTACCTTGGCACCGTACAGGCATCCCCAATCATCCCATGGATCAGGTTGGTGGGCCCACCAGGATTCGAACCTGGGACCTACCGGTTATGAGCCGGTAGCTCTAGCCAGCTGAGCTATAGGCCCGCAAAGTGAATTTCCATGATAGGAAATGAGTCTTGCCGTGTCAAGGTTTTTGATTATCTTTCAGCCGATTTTCCGAGGTCCCGGCCGAATTTGCGCTCGCACTGACCGGACAGCCATTCTACCCACTCGGACAGGCCGCTGCCGTTTCTGCAGGAAATCTCGAATAAAGGCGGCATTGGCTTGACAGCGGCAACGCCGTCGCAGAACATCTTTCTGTCGAACTCCATTGCCGCCATGAGGTCCGTCTTGTTGATAAGCACCGCATCAGCCCTCAGATAGATAGATGGGTATTTGTACGGTTTGTCATGACCTTCGGTCGTGCTGGCTATGACTATATTCAGGTCTTCACCCAGGGAGAACTCGGAAGGGCACACAAGATTGCCCACATTTTCTATTAATAGTAGCGTCGGGCGATCATAGGTGAATTTGACGGCAGCCTGTCCGATCATGTTGGCATCAAGATGACACATGTTGCCGGTGTTGATCTGTTCGACCGGAATCCCTTTTGCCGCCATTACATCGGCGTCAATTCTGGAAGCCATGTCGCCTTCGATCACGGCAAACGCATACCGATCCCCCAGGTATTCGATCGTCTTGAGGATTGTGCTGGTCTTCCCGGCGCCCGGCGCGGCCATGATATTCACGACCAGAACGTCGTTGCCGGCGAAAAAATCCCGGTTCCGTCGGGCAAGATTGTCGTTTGCCTCAAGGATATTTCTCCGTATCTCAATCCGCGCCATCATCAACCTCTATGCTCTCGATGTAGAATTCCTGGCCTTTGTCGGCGATTATGCTCTTCCCGCCGCATCCCGGGCAAAGAATACCGATGGAACGACCTGTAAAGACATGACCGCATGATGTGCAGACAAATTCGGGTGCAACCCTTTTGAACAAAAGGACCGCATCCTCCAGGACAGTGCCCTTGGTCATGATAGAGAAATAGAATTGAACCGAATCATCCACGATGCTGGTCAAATCCCCGATGACAAGGTTAATGGCCGTCACCTTGGGAAGGTTTTTTTTTTAACCTCTTCGGTGACGACCTGGATCAATCCTTCCGTAACCGACAATTCATGCATTTTTCACCTTTAAAACCTATTTGCTTGAAAACAGTACCAGCCTGGAATCCAATCAGGTTGCCGCGGGTTCAGCGGCTTCCTTTGGCTGCTGTACGTGCACTACCATGTCCTTCTCGGCAAGCGGGGTCCTGTACAGGCTTTCCTGGTACAGGCATTTGACCGGACAGGCATCGACACAGACACCACAATAGACGCAGGCAAATGGGTCCACTTTCCATGTTTTCGCCTGTTTGTCAACCGATATGCACTGTGACGGGCACCTCATCTGGCAAACTCCGCACAGGATGCATTTCTCCATCACTATCTTCAGCTCTCCCTTTGAATGCTTGAAGGGCTCCCTTTTCTGAAAAGGATACAAACGGGTTGCATATTTCGTCAGCAGATTTTTCAATATTGTTTTCGTCATGAACATGGTGCGCTCTCCCGTTGATTAGCGTTCCGTGCAGCTTATGCAGGGGTCTATGGTCAGAATCAGGACCGGGACGTCCGCAAGATCGCACCCCGGCAGCATATCGAGGAGAGGGGGAATGTTCGCGAACGTCGGCGTGCGGATCCTGACCCTTTCCAGGAACTTCTTGCCCGAACCCCTGAGATAGTAGAGAACCTCTCCGCGAGGTTGTTCAACGCGGGAGACCACCTCTCCGGTGGGGAGTCCTTTCGGCTTTACCGACAATTCACCTTGCGGGATCTTAGCGAAACACTGACGAATCAGATCAATAGCCTGCAGAGCCTCTTTAAACCTGACAACAGTGCGTGCATAGCAGTCTCCGTCCGTTTCAACGATCGGCGCGAAATCCAGCTCGGAATACGCGGCATACCCCGTCTGCCTCATATCCTGCGCAACCCCGCTTGCGCGCAAGGTCGGGCCCGCTGCGCCCAACTCATAGGCTTTTTCCTTTGTCAGGACACCCTTGCCGACAGTTCTCAGCTTGACGGTTGTGTCATCCAGGATAGTCGACTTGAGCTGCAGAAGTTCTTTTTCCGCAAGCTTCAGGGTCTCAAGTATCCATTGCGCGGATTCGGCTGTAATATCCCTCCTCACGCCACCTACCTGGTTTACTGAGAGAATAACACGATTTCCGGCGGTTTCTTCCTGGAGATCCATGACCCGCTCCCGTATTCTCCAGAACTGCATGAACAGACTCTCGAACCCGAAAGCGTCGGCAAACAGACCCAGCCAGAGAAGGTGACTGTGAATCCTGTGCATCTCCGACCAGATCGTTCGAAGATATCTGGCTCTTTCAGGGACTTCCAGCCCCATCAAGGCCTCGATACCCTGGCAATAGCAAAGGGCGTGCATGCAACTGCAGATTCCGCACACCCGCTCCACGATATATATCATCTGGTTGTGGTCCCGGATCTCAGCAAGCTTCTCAAGTCCACGGTGAACGTAGCCAAGCTTCGGAATCGCCTCTTTTACAATTTCATCCTCGATCGCAAGGGTCAAATGCAGCGGCTCCGGCAGAACCGGATGCTGCGGCCCGAAAGGTAGTACTGTCTTTGCCATGTGCGTATGCCTCCTATTCCTGATCAGCTCGCAGAAGTTTTGCTTATCTCACATTTCCGTGCCTGGTGACGACATCCCACGCTCAAACCCTCTTGATACCGATGTTGCAGAAGGGTGTTCTCTGAACTTCTTCATCGTTGTACATCATGCCCTGGAAATCCAGGGGGATGCCGTCAAAATCCACGCCGAAATGCTCTTTTATCTCATTTTCCACGAGAAAGGCGCAGGAATAAACCGTTGCGATACTCCCTATCTTGCTTCCCTTTGGAACGTCTACCCTGAGATTCCTGATTTCCAGGTCCTTGTCAAAGTGATAGAGCACGCAAACGCTTTCCGCAAGCTCAGCAGAAGACATGGTAACAAATCTGAATCCTTCGTCCTTCAATGCCCTTGACTGGGTGATGACCTCGTCGGGCCGGATTTCCGCCGTATTCTCTTCCGTTACGACAACCGCGCTATCTATCATGGAACAAGCCTCCTTGTTTCTTGCTATCGTGCCTTTATGGCCGACTGGGTCTTTTCCAGCCGTTCGAAGATACCCTGATCGACCTTCTTTCCTTTTTCCGCCAGTTTGCCCAGCGCGATGACCACACCGTCAATTATGGCCTCCGGCTTGGGCGCGCACCCCGAAACATAGGCATCAACCGGGATTACCTTGTCAACACCTCCGACGACGTTGTAGGCTTCCCGGAAAACGCCCCCGGAGGTGCCGCACGCGCCGATTGCAACGACCACTTTCGGTTCGGGCATCTGGTCATAGATATTCTTAAGGGCCTTCTTGTTCCGGTGATTGACGGTCCCGGTCACCACCAGGATATCGGCATGCTTGGGATTCCCGACATTGATGATGCCGAAACGTTCGATGTCATACACCGGGGTCAGACATGCCAGGACTTCAATATCGCATCCATTGCAGCTGCCACAATCGAAGTGGATCAGCCAGGGGGATTTTACTCGTGATTTTGATATAAGACTCATAATCGCTAACCTCTTTTCAATCAAGATGGGAAAGTCATCTCGCGACAGTCTATGCCGACAAACGGAACTTTACTTTAACTTCGCATAGATCCAGAAGTAATTGGCAAAAGACATGAGCAGCCCTCCGGTCCAGGCATGCGGAAGCATCCACCTCCAGGTAAGGCGCGCAGTGATGTTGTCGACCAGGACTTCCCCGAAATACGTGAGGACAACAAGGACCGACATCCAGATATAGTTTGTATGCCAGAAGAGTGCGCACAGTCCCAGTATGAACACGGTCTCATACCAGTGTGAGATCTCGATTACCCCCAGATACGGTCCGGAATACTCGGTCATGACACCCTTCACAAGCTCCTGGTGGGCGTGATGCGAGGTTGAGATGTCGAACGGAGATTTCCGCAGCTTGATGACGATCGCGTAGCCCAGAACGACAAAGAGAAGAGGTAAGGAAATAAGAAGCGGCTGATGATACGTAGCGACAATCTGCGATATTTTGAAACTTCCCGTTTCGAGGAAGATCCCCACGAAGACGAGGATGATGAGAGGCTCATAGGTCAGCATCTGGATCAATTCCCGTTGTGCGCCGACCTGGCTATAGGGCGACTCCGCCGCCAGCGCCCCGATGACGAGGAAGACGCCGCCGACCGCGAGGACGAAGAAGATGAGCAGCAGGTCCGATTGCAGGGCAAGGAGAACAACCGTCAGGATATTTGCGGCCAGATACATGTAAGCGCAAAAAATCTGCCAGTAGTTGACGACCATTTTTTCCTTGCCGAACAGCTTGAACACATCATAGAAAGGCTGAAAAATCGGAGGGCCGTACCGTCCCTGGAGGCGTGCCGTGACCTTCCGATCAATCCCTGCAACCAGTCCGCCCAGGAGCGGTGACAAAAAAACTGCAGCTAAAACGGCAATCACGTCCACTGTGTTCATCGTACAACCTCCCCGAACATTACGATCAAGATGATAAGTGAAAGTATGTTGATCCAGTATGAAATCTTATCTTCACCTATGAATTCATGAAGGTAAACGTTGCCGGCCAGGTAGTCCCTCCAGGAATTCATGTGACTTCTGAACTTGGGTTGCGTCGGATCAGGATAATGCTCGCCGCACATGTAGGGTGCGCTGATGACTCTGTGCCCGCCCTTTTGCGAAGCAACCACCGCCAGCAGATATGCGATTATGGATACAATGAAAACCGGCAGAACGTAGAACGCGCCCACACCACTGGTAAGGCCGAATGGCCCGGTTTTGAAAGGCTCGACAAACAGCCCGGGCCTGTAGGAAGAGACAACCGGCTCAACAAGAATGGTATATATCCAGGGCACTGCCATGCTGAGCACAATTGCCCCAATCGCGAGAAGCACAAGTGGAACCTTGATAGAGGCAGGATCCTTCCATTTGGCGTTCGGGTAGAACCCTCTGAACATCGTCATCAAGGTGGCTTTGAGAGCAGACTCTTTCTTGACTTCCTGCTGCTTGAGTTGCGGCCCGCTCACGAAGAGACCTGCCCATCGTGCCCAGAACAGAACCGTCAAGCCGCTGCCGAGAGCGACCATCACAACCACCCAGGGAATGTTCGCGGCTGCCTCGATGGCCATCCATTTGCTCATGAGCGCGCCGAACGGCGGAAGCATCATGGTCAGGATGCCGATTATCGTGATGCGGGAGACCGCGGGCATGCTGTTGTAAAGACCTCGCATATCCTCGATATCCCGACTGCCGATGGCATGCTCGATGGTGCCGACACAGAGGAACAGCAGACCTTTGGAAACGGCATGGAAAATAATGAGAAGGACTGCGGCGATAATAGCGGCAGGTGTATTAATGCCGGCGCAGGCGATAATCAGACCAAGATTCGCGATGGTCGAATACGCGAGGATTTTCTTCCCGTTACTCATGTTCACCGCCAGGGCGGATGCGGTGAGAAAAGTAAAGGCGCCGAAGGTCGCTACCATGGTGCTCAGATAGGTTCCCTGAAAACCCGGGGCCAGACGAACCACAAGATAGACACCTGCCTTGACCATGGTGCTGGAGTGCAACAGTGCGGAGACCGGGGTCGGCGCGACCATCGCACCGCACAGCCAGCTCTGGAAAGGCACTTGAGCGGACTTGGTAAATCCGGCGAAACAGAGAAGGGCGAAAGGCAACAACAGGAACCCCGTCAGTTCGGGGCTGTGATTTATCAGGGTCTGCAGAGAAAGATATTCCACGGAGTTCGTTTTGTAATAGATTGCTATTATTGCCGCGACAAATGCCACACCACCCGTCATGTTCATCCACAAGGCCCTGGTGGCGTTTCTGATGGCAATCTCCGTCCGGTCATGCCCGATCAGCATGAAGGAGCAAAACGTCGTAACTTCCCAGAAAAAATAGAGCCAGAGCAGATTATTGGAAAAAACCAGTCCGTTCATGGCGCCCAGGAATAGAACGAGAAAAAAGAAAAATCGGGGCTGCCGACTTTTCTTGAGATGCAGGTGGTGTTCATGCTCTTCCATGTAGCGGATACCGAAAATGCAGATAAGCGAGCCGACAATCGAGATAATCAGGTTCATGATGAGAGCGAGCCTGTCGATGTAAAATGCCGGCGAAACTTCCACATGGGGCGCCATCTTCAGTTCGAAATAGGCAAGCGGAACAATCTGCAGAAGGGTAAGAATAACGACAAGCGGGTTGCCGAGCTTGAAGGCAATTCCGAGAATGATAAACAACAGCGCAAAATCGGCTACGGTTATAAGCAGATTGACATCAATCCCCAGGATGGTGTGCGGTGTATACGTGCAGGGACCGATGTTAAAGAGCATGAGCGCGCTTATCGTCAGAATAGCGCCCGTCGTAACGATAATCGCGGACCGCGTGCCGGGACTCTTGATCAAGAAACAAAGCAGTCCGGCAATACATGGCAGCAAAATGCTGACACCAACTAATCCTTCTACCATCTTGTACCTCCCTTCAGCAGAAAAAACAGCTCTTCCGTTTTTCTCCGTGCCATGGCCTCTCCTTTCAATAATCTTTGCCTGCCGGATGACACCTCCATGTCTTCAGTGTTTTGACCAGGACATGTTCAGCTAGAGTAAAAAAACAAAATCAAACTATTGATGACAGGTGGCCACAAATACACCGCAAATCGACTTATGTTATGCCTGCCGCAACAAACCTGTCAAGAATATTTTAGCTAAATTCAAATTTATTTACCAAAGATAGATCTGAAAGGCTCAATATTTTATTTAAAATAAAACAAACACCCCCCAGGTAAAGTGAGAAATTACGCGCACGACCGAATTGGTTGAGCAAGAGCAGCGGATACCTCGATCTATTCGAAAAACAGTGTTTTAGTTCGATGAGATTTCTGCCACACCCGTCTCCCGATCCGTCGGTCTCATCAGTCCGGAAATCATTTGCGACAAAAACAAAAACGGCCAACGCTATCAGAATATCTCTGTGACGCCGGCCGTTTCTGTGAACGGAAATGCTGCGGAAAGAAGCGGGAGATGGGTCACCGAGCGGCTAATCATCCCTTCTTTGCTTTATTACGAATTAAGCGTTCTTGGCCTCACTCAGCAACAACGCATCCCTTCCGAAAAACAGTGGCTGCCGGAAGCTTCGAACAGCGTTAGCTTAAGGGAATCCACATACTTTTCGCGGTTCCGATAAACGTGCTGTACGAATGGAGCATTCCGAAGTTCGAGCAACTGACGGAGTACCCTTCGATATCCCGGAGATTGGCCAGGTCTTCCTTAATCTCGTCAACCATCACCACGCTTGTCTTCTGCTCGCTGTGTACCTTCTTGATCACGAATTCCTGATCCTCTTCCGTAAGGAATGAATAGATCGGAACCAGGGCGTGATTGTCCACAATTTCAATCAGGTCTTCCGGATACATATCTTTCTGTGATTGGACTTCAAGATCGACCGTGCTCATCTGCCCAAAGAGACCTCCGGGCTTGTCGGGAGAAGAGGCGGGATAGGTAGTGATACAGGGCGCCGAGATTTTCAAGGAAACCTTCGGCTTCAGGTCACTCTTGGCAACACTTGCTGAATAGGTACATTGATACCGTACCAGACATTTCTCTTTGGAAACAGGTGTCGTTTTTTCCACGAAGAACGGATAATTGAAATCAACCTTGACCTTGGTGGCATTCAGTTCCTTCATATAATCCAGGATATTGGACTTCAAGGTTTCCGTTCCGATATGATCCCTGTGCTGATGAATAATCTGAATAAACTTGTCAATCCAGCGCGCCTCAAACTCATGCATGATGCGAGCAGCAATTGAGATCTTGGCAATGGTGAACTGACCTTCTTTATGGTCTCTCGATAAGACCCTCATGGGAAATGGCAAGTCGGTCATTCCCACATCCTGCATGAATCTTTTTTCGTCTTTCATGTCTGCCTCCTTTGGAAAACTCGTTGTCCTACCCCAATAAGGCCCAACTTCATCACCCCTCCAATGAAGCCAGACCTTAAGCGAAGACGAATGAATCGGGTATGTCAGCACCCGTAAATATTTCATCAAAACTAATCTTGTTTTATTTAAACTGAATCCAGCCGCAAATGTCAAGATTATTTTACCAGAAATAAAACATATTTCAATTTTGCTGAACTATTCAGCTAAAATAATTTTAGCAGGGGAAAAAATAAAAAAGCCCCTGAGGAATATCCTCAGGGGCCTGTGGTGAGATGCCGGCTTAACTATCTACAGCGCTCCGGCTCACATAGCAAAATCAGCGTCCTTCTAATTTGCTAGGACTCTATTCATCCCTTTCGTAGTCGACAATACGTTTTGCGATTGTCTTGATGCTGAGAAGGTCGGAGTAGTTGATATTGTTGCCAAGGTAGTTGCCGCCGTCCGTACCGCAGCCGAGGGTAAGTGAAGGAGGCAGTTCGTTGTAAATGAGACCGACGCTGCCGTGTACCGCGGGCTGATTGAGGAGCAGACGGTTCGCGGGAATTTCCATGGCGAATTTGTTGATAACCGCGTCGTCCTGAGCGTGGACAACGGCGGTGTGACCCGCGCCGCCCCAGCGGAGCTGGCTCTTGGCTGCCGCGATCGCTTCGTCGGTGCTGTTGAAGCAGATGTAGCCCAGAACCGGGGAGAGCTTCTCATGGCTGAACCAGTCTTCCGGACCGATGGTGGTCAGGGGAACCAGGAGCAGTTTCACGTCGTCGGAAACCTCGAACCCGGCCAGCTTGGCAATCGCCTGCGGAGACTTGCCGACGATGGCAACGGCAGGTACCCCCCTCTCCTTGTCGAACATGACCGCTTCCAGTTTCTTCTTCTCTTCGTTGTTGACCAGGTAAGCGCCTCTTTCGACCATCATCTTCACGGCCGCGTCGCAGGTGGCCTTGTCGTCGAAGATCATGGACTGGTCGGAGGAGCAGATGGTGCCGTTGTCGAAGGTCTTGGAGGCGATGACGTTGTTCACCGCAACGCTCAACCTGGCGGACTTGGAGATGAAGACCGGGGTGTTGCCCGCGCCCACGCCGATGGCCGGGTGGCCGGAGCTGTATGCCGACTTGACCATGGCGTTGCCGCCGGTGGCCAGGATCAGGTTTACGCCCGGGTGCTTGAACAGCAGGTTGGTCGCCTCGATGGAGGGCTCGTCGATCCACTGGATGCAATCCGCGGGAGCGCCGGCGGATACAGCCGCATCGCGCATGATCCTGGCTGCTTCGACGCTGCACTTCTGTGCGCGGGGATGGCAGGCAAAGATGATGACGTTGCGGGATTTCATGGCGATAAGGGACTTGAACATGACCGTGGAGGTCGGGTTGGTGGTCGGAGTAGCGGCGGCAAGAACACCGAACGGTTCGGCAACGTACGTTACGCCGGCTTCTTCCTTGATAACGCCGACGGATTTCTTGTCTTTGAAGTATTCATAGACAACGTGAGCGCCGAGGTGATTCTTGATTGCCTTGTGATCCGCCCTGCCGATTCCGGTTTCGGCAACAGCCATTTCACCGAGCATGACTTCGTTGGCAACACTGGCAGCATCCATAGCCGCACAAATTTTGTCAACCTGCTCCTGTGTCATCTCCTTCATGACATCGGCTGCTTTACGTGCCTTTGCTACCAATTCATCAATCTTCTGTACTACGTCTGCCATGACATACCTCCATTAGAGTTAGTGTTAGGTGAATTGTTCATCGCATAACAATTCAGCACCTATGGGTAGCCTGAGTGACGACGGCGATGCCGGTATTATTACTGAAAACGCGAGTTGATAACGAGGTGGAAAGCTTGCTTTGGATATGTGAGACGCACCGGACAACCCCCGGAAAACGCACCCCAAAGAATACACAATACCCTGAACCTTGTCAAACAATTTTTCACCAAAAAAACAGTCTAACATACTGTATTTTCTATTTTTTTACTCTTAGTAAAGGAACGCTTTCTCGTCTCAAGACACAACTGACCGTCAATAGCCTGATTTAACGCTAAAAGCAAAAGAAAGCCGGCCGGTTTTTCTTATTATTATTTTTTGTAGTAGTGAATAATTATACCAGGACTAAAATATTTCGCGTCACTTTATTTGCATCATCGCCCCTGCGGGAAACCAAGAAATGTCACATCCAAAAAAGGAGGGGACAGTGAGCATGACACTTCTGAATGACTTGCTAACTACATAATTATTTTTGATAATCCCCCCGTAAAGGGTAATCCGGCTTTTCTATTGACCCCTATTCTTTCTCTATGATATATGTTCAAAGATTTATAATGTTACTCTCTACAGGGCATAAGACCACATACTACCATCCAAGGAGGAAGTCATGCATCTCATCGACAAAATCAAGTCAAAGGCAAAAAGCAACCTTCAGACCGTCGTTCTACCAGAAAGTTACGACGAAAGGATGCTCTTTGCCGCGGAGAAGATCGTCGCTCAGGGCCTAGCCAAGATCGTGATGCTGGGGAACCCGGAAAAAGTTAAGGAGTCCGCGGCTGCCAAAGGTGTGGATTTAAAGGGTGTTGAGATTGTCGATCCGGCAACGTCCGCAAAACTCGATTCCTACATAGAGAAACTTGTTGAAATCCGCAAAAGCAAGGGGCTTACCCCGGAAGACGCCCGCAAACTGCTCACAGCACCGGATTATCTCTATTATGCAGGCATGATGGTTCGGATGGGTGACGCGGGCGGTTGCGTTGCAGGCGCCACCAGCACCACCGGCAACGTTCTCAGGGCCTCCATCCAGACCATCGGCACCAGCCCCGGGATAAAAACCGTATCCTCCTTCTTCATCATGATAACCAAGGACGCAAAATTCGGTGAGGACGGTATTGTTCTCTTCGCGGACTGCGCCGTGAACCCCAACCCCGACTCCCAGGCTTTGGCGGAAATCGCGGTTGCGACCGCCCGCAACTGCAAATCCTTCCTGGATGTGGACGCCAGGGTGGCCATGCTCTCCTTCTCCACCAAGGGAAGCGCTTCTCACCCCGATGTGGAAAAGGTCACAAAGGCCCTGGAAATTGCCAAGCAGATCGACCCGAACCTCCAGATTGACGGCGAGCTTCAGGCAGACGCGGCCCTGATCCCCAGCATCGGCGCCAAGAAGGCACCCGGCAGCACGGTAGCCGGCAAGGCAAATGTCATCGTATTCCCCGACCTGGACGCAGGCAACATCGGTTACAAGCTCACGGAAAGAATCGGCGGCGCCGAAGCCATCGGTCCGGTCATTCAGGGACTGGCCAAGCCGGTGAACGATCTTTCCCGAGGCTGCTCCGTGGAAGATATCGTGAGTGTTGCCGCCATTACCGCTGTTCAAGCCCAGAGCTGAGACGGAGTCGAAATAGAGGCAATAAAAAAGGCCGGCTTTCATTGCCGGCCTTTTTTATTTTTTTAGTGCGCTGAATCGAAACTGTGCCAGCTAGCGTACAAAATCCGCCTTGGAGAAGGAATACTCGAAATTCATGTGGTCCGTATAGGTCCCCTCCAGAATCGCGGCGACGTCTTCGGTAAACACGAGTTCTTCATCCGTGGGAATGACGAAGACCTTGATTGGCGAGTCGTCGGTCGTGATAAGGCATTCTCGCCCCTTAACCGCTTCTCGATTTCTTTCCTTGTCAAAGTGAATACCCATATGTTCAAGCCCGTGGCAGGCCATTTCGCGGATCTGCCAGCCACGCTCACCGACGCCGGCGGTGAAGACAACCGCATCAAGCCTTCCAAGAACCGCCATATAGCTGCCGATATACTTCCTCAGCCGATAGGCTTCGATGTCCATGGCAAGCTTGCAGGTCTTGTCACCCTTTTCAGCATGTGTGACCACGTCCCTGCGGTCGGTATACTTGCCGGTGATACCGAAGATCCCGCTTTTCTTGTTGAGTATCGAGTCTATCTCGGGAGCCGAGAGCCCTTCTATCTGCATCATGAATCCGGGAATCGCGGGATCGATGTCGCCGCAGCGGGTTCCCATAACCGCTCCCTCGAGGGGAGTGAGGCCCATGCTGGTATCAACGGAGACACCGTTTCTGATGGCGCAATGGGATACGCCGTTACCGATGTGCATGGTTATTATGTTCATGTCCTTCGGTTTCTTTCCCAGCATGACCGCGGCCCGTTTCGAGACATACAGGTGGGATGTGCCGTGGAAACCGTAGCGACGGACGCCGTAGCGCACATACCAGTCATAGGGCAGCGGATAGATAAAGGCATAGTCAGGCATTGTCTGATGAAACGCCGTATCGAAAATGGCCACGTTGGGGACATTTGGCAGTACAGCCATCATTGCTTCGATACCTGCGATGTTGGGAGGATTGTGGAGGGGGGCAAGGTGCTGTACCGCCTTGACGGCATCGAGCACGTCTTCATCGATCAGCACGGACTGGGTGAACTGCTCTCCTCCGTGCACGACACGGTGACCGACCGCGGATATCTGACTGATATCGGGAAGAACTCCGTGCTCGGGGTCCGTCAGGGTCTTGATAATCAGGTCCATGGCAACGTTGTGGTTCGGGCATTCCGATTCCTTTTTGTACTTCTGACGCCCCGGCACCTCGTGCTGTATGAAGGAGCCGCCCACGACAACCCTCTCGACAACCCCTTTCGCGATAACCTCTTTGTTTTTCCAGTCAAAAAGCTGGTACTTGACAGACGAACTGCCACAGTTAATGGCCAGAATATCCATTTACCTTCCTCCCGTACGGTTTGTAGTCATCAAATATTGTGTAAGGTGATGAAATTGATCGGAAATGCCTGTTGCATGAACGTCGGTGGCTTAATGAGGCACTGAAAAAAGATCGGTATTTTATACACCAGCAGACTGTTGAATACAACATTTTTCTGGCTTTACCGAGATGACGGGAGGAGGGTGAAAGCTTATAAACATTTATAATCATGTATCATTTTAGTTTTTAAACCGAGCAGGCAATGCTTTTGTTGTATTAGATTTATCAAATTTTTTGCATAGACATTTTATTAAGATGGAATTATTTTTAATTATAATCAAATTCCTACAAAGCCGGATCCTCGAATGCCTGAAAAGGTTCGAGCCAAAGCGACGCAAACACTACGAACGGATCAATTGCTAATTGCGGGATATCTCCCTGATTGTCCGGCCGTCCGCGGCCACAATCGAAAGCTGTAGAGGCATGGCGCCGACCGCGTGAGTGGAGCAGCTCAGGCATGGATCATAGACTCGAATCCCGTGCTCCACACGGTTGAGAATTCCCTCGCTCACATCTACGCCCCTCACATACCGTTTTGCGATGTTTGTTATAGTGCGATTGATTGCCAGGTTGTTGTGGCCGGTAGAAACAATTAGATTTACATCCGTGATGAGACCGTTCCTGTCCACATGGTAGTCATGGATGAGAGTGCCGCGCGGCGCCTCCACCATCCCGACCCCGTGCAGCCGGTTGACGCCTGCCTCGGCTCGCACCCAGTCATCGAGTATGTCGTTGTCACCGAGAGTCTGTTCGATCTTCTCCAGGGCAAAGAGAATCTCGATAAGGCGCGCGTAGTGGTAGTGAAAACTGCTGGTCACGGTACGGCCGTTGCCGAGCCTGCGGAAGGCCGCCAGTTCTTCGTCTGCCCTCGGCGTTCCCGCAAAGTCACAGACATTGAGACGTCCGAGCGGACCGACACGATACATGCCCGTGTACTCGGCACGGTTATAGGGACCGTGGGACCTGAAGAAAGGAAACTTCAGGTAGCTCCAGTCTTCCGTGGCCTCCTCGATATAGTCGCGGTAGCGGTCGTTGGCAATCCCGCTTTCAATGGGCGTACCGTCATTGGCCGAAAAGCGGAGCAGGCCGTCGTAGTGCTCCAATCCGCCTTCGGCAGTCACCAGTCCGGCGAACATGGAGGGGAAGTCATACACTTTCACGTCTGCGGCGAACTGGCCGAAGCTCTTTTTGAGAAGTTCGAGGGCGAGCACGATGGTCTCGAAGGCCTCGGGCAACATGGCCTTGATGGCGTCCCGTTTTTCGGCGGTCAGCGGCTGCCGCACCCCGCCCGGAACGGCCCAGGCCTGGTGGATACTCTTGTCGGCCAGTATCCGGATGATTTCCTGGCCGATGCCGCGCAGGCGTACCCCCTTACGGGCCACGTCGGGATATTTCTCTACCAGGCCCATGACGTTGCGCGTTACCGGATCATGGTCGAACCCCAGCAGCAGGTCCGGGGCGCTGAGGTGGAAGAAGCTCAAGGCATGGCTCTGGACGAACTGGGCCCAGTTGAAAATGCGGCGGAGTTTGGCGGCCACCGGCGGAATGGCCACCCCCATGATGGCGTCGCCGGCCTTGACCGAGGCAAGCGCATGGCTGGTGGGACAGATGCCGCAGATGCGGTTGGTGATGCCGGGCATCTCGTAAAACGGCCGACCGACGCAAAATTTCTCGAATGCCCGGAACTCCACCACGTGCATCCGAGCCTCGCGCACCTCGCCGGCCTCATCCAGATAGATGGAAACCTTCGCATGCCCCTCGATCCTGGTGATCGGTTCGATTCGCAGTGTCTTCGACATGGTCTCACACTCCTCCAACGCCTACCCGAACGTTATTGACTCCGGAGGCAACTCCGGCTTTTCACCCGCCAACAGGGCCGCGACCGTCTTGTAAATCCGGTCCGGGTCCGGCGGGCAGCCCGGCAGGTAGAAATCCACGGCAACCGCCGCATGCAGTGGATACACCTTGGGCAGGAGCACCGGCAGCACCTCTATCGCCTCAGGCCCCCGGGGAATGCTCCCCGGTCCCGCCTGGTACACCTGCGTCAGCACATCGTCGATGTTCAACCGGTTGCGCAGCTGGGACGTATTGCCGGTTACCGCGCAATCACCGAAGCTCACGATGAACCTGGTCCTCTCCCGTATTTTGAGCAGCAGTTCCAGGTTCTCGGTATTGCACAGCGCCCCCTCGATCAGCGCCACGTCCACATCCTCAGGGTATTCCTTCACATCCGCGATGGGACTGTAGACCAGATCAATCAGCCCGGCCAGGTCGATAAGCTTCTCGTCGATGTCCAGGAAACTCATGTGGCAGCCGGAACACCCTCCCAGCCAGACCGTCGCGACTCTCGCTTTGCGTGTCATAGGTAACTCCACGATTTCTTCTCGCGCCCGCCCTTGATCCACTGGAGGAAACCGACCTCCTTCTCCATTTCAGCGACCGTCGACCCCTTCCAGAACAAGGTGCCGGTGGGGCAGACGTTGACGCACTTGCCGCACTTGGTGCAACTCTTGCTGCTCCCCCAGGTCTGGTGCATATCGATGAAGATGCGGTTCTCTATGCCGCGCCCCTGCATGTCCAGGGTATGGGCGCCCTCTATCTGGTCGCAGGCTCGGATGCAGCGGGTGCAGCTGATGCAGCGGTTGTGGTCGAGACCGTTGCGCTCATGGGTGGTGTCGATTCCGGGCAGATCCGGGCAGCGGTACTCGAAGCGGGTGTGGTCCACCCCCAGTTCCGCGCACCGGGCGCGCAGCTCGCAGCTGCCGTTTGCCACGCACACGGCGCAGATATGATTCCGTTCCGACAGGAGGAGTTCAAGTATCATCTTGCGGTAGCTCACCAGTTTTTCAGTGTGGGTGAGAACGACCATCCCCTCCTGGGCCTCGGTGGTGCAGGCGGGCAGGAGCCGCCGGGCGCCTTCCACCTGGACCAGGCACAGCCGACAGGCGCCGATGGGGGTCAGGCCCTCCAGGTGGCACAGGGTCGGCAGCTCGACACCGTTCTGGCGGCAGGCCTCCAGCAGTGTCGCCCCCGCGGGAGCGCTCCCTTCCGTGCCGTTGATTGTCAAGGTTATTACTGACATGGTCAAACCTCCTTCACTGTTTCCCTGCTTCCCTGATGCGTCGCGGCAACTCGTGAACGAGCTCACGCAGAGGCGCCTCGTTCATGGCGCACACCCCGACCGGGCACTTCCTGTCGCGGATATGGGCCTCGTATTCTTCCCGGAAATACCTGAGCGTGCTCAGGGTCGGGTTGGGCGAGGTGAAGCCGAGTCCGCACAGGCTGGTGTCCTGGACCATGACGGCGAGCTCCTGGAGTTTGTCCAGATCTTCCATGACCGCGCTCCCGTTGCAGATCCGCTCCAGTATCCGCAGCATCTGGGAGGTGCCGACCCGGCAGGGGATGCACTTGCCGCAGCTCTCATCCCGGCAGAAGTCCATGAAGAACCGGGCCACGTCCACCATGCAGCTCCGGTCGTTCATGATGACCAGGCCGCCGGAACCCATGATGGAGCCCAGCGCCGCCAGGTTCTCGTAGTCGATGGGGGTGTCCAGAAACTGGGCCGGGATGCAGCCGCCGCTGGGACCTCCGGTCTGGGCCGCCTTGAAGCCCGCGCCCTTGGGTATGCCCCCTCCTATCTCGTACACGACCTCGCGCAGCGTAATACCCATGGGCACCTCGATGAGCCCGGTGTTGTTGATCTCGCCCGCCAGGGCGAAGATCTTTGTCCCCTTGCTCTTTTCCGTGCCGATACTTGCGTACCAGTCGCCGCCGCGATTTATTATGGGAGCGATATTGCCGAAGGTCTCCACGTTGTTGATCAGGGTGGGGCACCCCCACAGCCCGCTGTTGGCAGGAAAAGGCGGGCGGGGATAGGGCTGGCCGCGCCGGCCCATGACCGAGGTAAGCAGGCCCGTCTCCTCGCCGCAGACGAATGCGCCGGCGCCGAGGCGGATGTCGACGCGGAAGTTGAAGTTGCTGCCGAAGATGCGGTTGCCGAGGATCTCCGCCTTTTCCGCCTTTTTGATGGCCTTGGCGAGCCGCTCAGCTGCCAGGGGATACTCGGCGCGGACGTAGATATATCCCTGATCCGCTCCTACTGCGTATGCGGCAATAGCCATCCCCTCCAGCACCAGGAAGGGGTCCGACTCCATGGTGGTCCGATCCATGTAGGCGCCGGGGTCCCCTTCGTCACCGTTGGCGACGATGAATTTCTTCTCGCCCGCGGCCTTGCGGACCAGGTCCCACTTCAGGCCCGTCGGGAAACCGCCGCCGCCGCGGCCGCGCAGACCGCTCTTCTTGATCTCCTCCACCACCTGCTCCGGCGTCATCTCCTCCAGCACCTTGCACAGCGCGGTGAACCCCCCCATGCTGACCGATGACTCCAGGCTTTCCGGGTCCAGGTTGGCGCTGTTGGCCAGCACCACCTTGAGCTGCTTGGCAAAGAAAGGGAGATCACCGGGAAGCACGTTTTCGTCGAGCACCCTGTTCCCGAGCGCATGCTCTTCCAGGATGCGGACCACGAACTCCGGGGTGACGTGTTCGTAGATCACGTCTTCCCGACCCGGAATGCGCACCGTGACGAGCGGTCCCCGGCTGCACGGACCGACGCAGCCGGTGCATGTCACATCCACATCGGCGTCAAGATTGCGCTCCCTGACCGCCTGGACCAGTGCCTTATGCACCGCTTCCGCTCCCGAGGCAAGACAGGGGCTGCTGTAGCAGACAAGCAGGCGGCAGCGGAATGCGTTCCGCTTCTCCAGTTCTTTGCGGGCCATTGCCCGGAGCTCTTCACGCGTCATGGCTCTTTGTACCTCCCCTGCGCCGGTCCGTCAGCCTTCGACCGCTTCTTTGCAGTTGCGCAGCATGGTTTCCGGCGTCTGCCGCGCATGCACCTTGCAGTCAAGAATGACCATGGGCGCCAGGCCGCAGTTGCCGAGACAGCGGACGATATTGACGCTCAACTTTCCGTCCGCGGTCGTTTCCCCCGCCTTGACATGGAACTCCCGCTCCAGCGCCTCCACGATGTCGCCGGCCCGCTTCACGAAACAGGCGGTTCCCATGCAGACGTTGCAGATGTGCTCGCCCTGGGGCTTGAGGTTGAAATGGTGGTAGAAGCTCGCCACCCCGTAGACCCAGCTGAGGGGGAGTTTCAGTTGGTGGGCGATGTAGGTCATGGTGTCTTCGCTCAGGAAGCCGAAAGTCTCCTGGGCTGCGTGCAGGACCTCGATCAGGGCGTCCTGGCTGTACTGGCATCGCTTCAGAACCCTGTCAACCTGGATATACGGAGATTCACCGGCCTCACGCGCCGTGCCCCTACCAACTCCCGGCCGAGCTCCGACCTTGGCGCGCTCCTCGGCCTCTCGTTTAAGTGCGGCCCCTGTTCCCCCGGCATCGGTGGAGCCGGTACCCTGCTTGATGTACTCGACATCCCTGGATTGCCCATCTCCAGCGCACATAGGATTTCACCTCCATCGATTCCACTCGCCCGCCCCCGAGGGTCGGGAGATGGATTTCCCCCGACCCTCGTAACCGGCGCCGGCCAATGGAACGAACCCTCCCCTCGTTTCTCCGCCGGGAAAAGTCGACGGCTCTGGATTATCCGGGAAAATACAGTAAGATTAAAAACAGAAGCGGTCTTCGGGGCTCGGCGTTATTCGGCGAGAAAATGATTTTTGTATTATGGATAAAATTTTATCCTCGCTCCTTCGATTGTCAACACGGGTGAAAGAAAACCATTGATTTTTAGTTTAAATAAAAATATAATTCGGCATTTTGAAAAGCTGACGATTCGCCGGATGCGAAAGACGCAGTGCGGAAGGAGAGGATCTGTATGAAGACACTCTATGAGGAAATACGGCATCAAATGCACGAGATAGGCACGGGAACGGAACATTGCATGGTTCTGTTGCAGAGAGCGTTTATGAGGAATTCCCTGGAACCGCTGAATGCCTGCCGGGAGAAACTTGCCGTCTTCAGAAACGCGGAACCGGAACTGACGAAAAAGGTGAAGGAACTGGTGAGGAAGGATGAGACAAAGAAAGAATATACCACGGTCCTTCACCATCTCATGGGTATCTGCGACGATCTGTCTGAACTCACGGTTCCCCTTGAGACAAAGATCAAGGAAAGAATCCTGTTCAGCGACCGGGCCGTGACGGAGATTAGCTTCCTCTCCCAGAATCTGGCGGAACTTCTTAAGGCAACCGGCGACCTGATCCTCGTCGCGAACCCGATTCTTCTCCGCTACGTTGAGGAGTCGGAGATCATGGTGGCGAAGATGGCGATTGACTACGCCACCCAGCATGAAGAACGGATGATAGAAGGGTTATGCCTCCCTGTAGCGTCGCCCCTGTTTCTGAAGATGCTTGAGATCTTCAAGGGTATTGCCCGGAAGGCGAAGGAAATAGCCTCTGAACTCTCTCGATAGAAGGATCTCCCCTCCCCCCTGCCGTGCGCGGACCCCGCGGCAGGGGGGAGCCCCCATCACGCCTTTTTATCGGGAAACCGGAGCCTGTGCAAAGGGATGCAATCGTAATGAACAGCCTCGCGGATGGCAACCCCCACAAGCCCGCTGCTGAGATTGTATCCTTGTATTACGCTCCTGAGACCGTCATCATCCTCCCCTGCGAAAAGAAATGCATCAGCCGCGGCGAGAAAGTCCCCGCTTCGCTCCAACGCCTGCTTCCAGAGGCTCTCGAAACCACCTTTCCTTTCTTCGCCGGTGACCGGATGACGGAAGGAGGGAAAATGGGTAATCTCGCGGGGGATCTCCTGGAGATTTCCGGGGTAGAAGAGCGCATGGAAGGTCATCAGTCGCCCTCCCAGAGTCCTGTCCATTCGCCGTACCAGTTTTTCCGCCGAAGACCTCCCGAAGATCGCGTTCAACCCCATCTGTACCCGATACCCCCGCACCAGATCCCTCCAGGCCGATGGGTTCATCGGCATCGACTTTTCACAGGCGTTGAGGAAAAACCGCAGCAATTCCCTGTTCACGGATCCGTTCCGTCGAATGTCGCTCACATAACCGCATGTTGCCGGCACTCTTGCTATCTTCCGGAGAAGGTGCAGATCGAACCATCCTTCGATGAGACGATGACGGGACTGGGCCTCCCGACGCTCGACAGGGCAATCGGCGTAGTAGTTGCCGCTCACATGATACACATAGGGGTGCAACGTCGAATCGAGAGCCATATGGGTGAGGTAGCCGCATACGAAGGCGGCCTTCTCCCTGAACAGCGGATCGTTCGGCGCATCCCGCAGCGACTTCAGCATCTCGTGAGCGGGCCGGCTGGTGTCTTTGCCTCCAGACCCGTGAATGATATCGCCGTATTCTGAAGGATTCCCCGACGTGAACGGCAACCGGACCGCATAAAAAAAGGTGTCCGGCACGATGGAACCGAGATGGTAGCAACGGGAAAAGTCTCCCAGCAGAGAACGGAGGCCTGCCTTGCCCGAGCCGGCTATGGAGCGAGTCGCCTGGCCGGCACAGAGGATGTGCGATATTTCCTTGCCCATTCATCAGATCCTTGTATTTTCATCCCGAGGTTACGGCTGAATCGCGGCTCTGCCGACAAGAGCCGTGCGATTCACCCTATCTCGCCTTGAGCACGAAATAGATGCTTGCATTGCCCCTTTTTATGAGGAGCACGGCGGAACCCTTCGCGGCGATTCCGGCAACCGCCCGGTTGTACTCCGCAATAGTGCCCACCCTGTTCCGATTGACGGAAACGATGATGTCACCCCGCTGGAGGCCCGCTTCCGCTGCCAGCCCTTCCGCATCAATTTCGGTAATGACGACACCGGTCGCGCCCCGCATCCTCATTTCCCGCGGCAGTTCCGCCACCGTCATGCCCATCCAGTTCGCGGGCGAGGCTTCTTCCGGTTTCGCACGACTGGCGGCCGCGCTCTCGGAGTTTCCGAGGACCAGGCTCAGCTTCATTTCCCGCCCCTCGCGGAACACGCTGACCTCCACGCGCTTGCCCACGGGGGTATCGGCAACCAGCCTCTGAAGCTGGGCCACATCCTTGATTTCCTTGCCGTCAAGGCCAAGGATGATGTCCCCCTGCCTGATGCCGGCCGCCGCGGCCGGACTTCCCGTCATCACCTCGTTCACCAGAGCGCCCGCCGCCTTTTTCAGGCCGAAAGAGGCGGCGATCTCGTCGTTCACCGGCTGGATGGACACCCCCAGCCATCCCCGGCTGACCGTCCCTTTCTTGAGGAGCTGCTCCACCACGTGCTTTGCCATGTTCACGGGAATGGCGAACCCGATACCCTGGCCGGCCGCGACAATAGCGGTGTTGATGCCGATTACCTCGCCATGGATATTGAGGAGCGGCCCGCCGGAATTCCCGGGATTGATGGACGCATCGGTCTGGATAAAATCTTCGTAGGTCTCGATTCCCATGTTAGAACGGCCGGTGGCGGACACAACACCCACGGTCACGGTGCGATCCAGGCCGAAGGGATTACCGATGGCAATGGCCCACTGGCCCACCTGAAGCTTGTCCGAATCGCCGAGCACCGCGACAGGGAGACTCTCCTTGCTGTCGATCTTGATGATGGCGATATCGGTCTTCGGGTCACGACCGACGATTTTCCCTTCGTATTCCTTGTCGTTGGAAAGCTTCACTTTGATGGATTCCGCGTCCCGCACCACATGGTCATTGGTCAGGATGTAGCCGTCGCGATTGATGATGAACCCGGAACCGAGACTGGTGTCACGCCGGTAGCGGGGCTGCCGGTCACCGAAAAAGTCCTCGAAAAACGGCGAGAATTGGAAGGGAGACGGCACCAGTTTTTTCCTGCTGATGGTTGAAATATTCACGACCGAGGGCGTCACCTGTTTCACCAGTGTCGTGAAGGCCTGCTGCGTGGCAAGGAGATCCTTCGGCGCCTCCTTGACCGGCGCCTCCGCGGTTCCCTTGCGGCTGGAATCGTAATAGAGCGCCCCGTCCTTCTTGTCACACCCGGAAAAGAAGGCTGAAGCGGCCAGGAGCAGAATACAGGGAATGATGGAAAGAGTCTTCATGGCAACCTCTCACTCTGTTGATACATTCGAGTAATCGAATTTTTCCAAGGTAATCAATATGCCGAGGGATGTCAATGCCGTTCACCTTCCAGGCCCCATGCATCTCATGAATTTTATTGAATTTTGTCTGGTTTTTTCATGCCCGGACTGCTATCATCGCCGTAACGCTCCGAATTCATGAAAACGAACGGCACGAGCGCCGGTTTCCATCTTCTCGAACCCCGGTTTCTCCATGGACAAAGTTTTTCTCATAGCCGGCATCTTCTGCCTCGCGATGTTCCTTCGGAGAACGGGTGTTGTCCGCGAAAATCACCTGGGTATGGTGGTGCGTTACGTCCTGACGGTTTCCCTCCCCTGCCTGACCCTCATGACCATCGCCGCACTTGACCTTCG
>CALABV010000173.1 GCA_937886325.1 uncultured Geobacter sp. | reverse complement strand
CTTTTGCATTCTTGTGCAACGATACAGAAAACGTAGTTGTCGTTGGGCCCTGCGACGGATCCGCGTTCGATTTCACCTGGATGTCGCCACAGTGCATCTTGACGATACCGTAGGTGACGGCAAGACCAAGTCCAGTGCCCTTGCCGATCTCCTTGGTCGTAAAGAACGGCTCGAAGATCTTCTTCAGGTTTTCCTGCGGGATCCCGATACCGGTGTCGGTTACGCGCAATTCGAACATCTCGGCACTCTTGTCCCGCGCGCCGAGGGTCAGCAAACCGCCATTCGGCATCGCCGCACAGGCATTACTGATAAGGTTCGTCAAGACCTGCACGATCTGATCGTGATCGACTTCCACGACCGGATCCTGCAAGGATACATCAACCTCAACCCCTATGTTGTCTGGAATGACCGAAGCCCTGAGGCTGTCCTCAATCAATTCGTGAACGTTGGTGGGTTCAAGGAGAACCTTATTCTGCAATATCCCCTTGACGGATCAGGAATTGATCTGGAACCAGTACCGTATTTTACTCACGAAAGGGGTTCAAAAGATCCTGTACTAACGGAGGATGGTTCGCTCTGGTTTGAAGGGCGCGAAGGGTCACAAGGTTTTATTCATTATCACATAAGACTTCCTGACGGAACACTGCATGAGATCACTTACAAAGAGTTAGGGATAGTCTATAACGGGAGATTCTTATACAAGTTTGTGACTTCACCCGACGGTAATATGCTTGTGGCATTAAATTGGAACCAAAATACTGGAGAGAAATTCATCAGGATTTTTAACGTAAAGACCAAAGAATATTTGGATGTGAGTGTGCCCGCTTCAGCCGAAAACATTAAGCTAAAATAGGAGGCAGATTATGTCGACATTTTCATTCAGATTACCATTGTCTTCACTGCTGGAAATTCCAGGAATTCAACCTTTTCCAAATGACTTGACTTCGGGGACTGATGAGGCAAAAAGAGCGCTGGCTGAAGAAGCGAGCGCCGGACGACTTCAAACAAAGGAGTCATTCAATTGGGTCCCTTCGACGAGTCCCGACTCTCTCGTGCCGACGCATGGCAATTTCGCCGGACCTGGATATAGCTGCGGAGATCGGAGCTATCATACACAAAAGGAAATGGAAGAATACCCTTGCAACAAAGTTATTGACCCGCGAACAGGATTACCAAGAGACGATGAAATCGACATAATTGCGAAAGAACACGATCTTAAATACCATGACGCTGAAGGCAAACCTAACGAGAATGAGCTAATACGGCAAGCTGACCAAGAATTAATCGACCAAACCCGTGACATGCTTGAACGTGACAGAAATGGTAGCGTTGCACTCACAGACGGTGAGAGGAATTACGGCAAGGCAATGCTGGAAACGTTCGAACTTAAGCAAAAATACGCCAACGATAAAATAAACCTTTTTAAACAATTAGCACAAAGCCGTGATTGGGCTTTGATATTGAGTTGGATACAAGAAGTTAAGGCGATGCCGTCTTTTGTCCTAACGAATTTGTTGATAAGCAAGCGCAGGGAGTCCGATCCCAAAGACAAATTGACAAAAATTCCTGTCTTCGAAAATTACCATAGCGGAAGAAACAACACCTACCGCATCGTCTGGCTGAGCGCCGACCCTCTCACCCTCGACCTTGACGGCGACGGCATCGAAACCACCGCCGTCAACGGCTCCTCCGGACCCCTCTTCGACCACAACAACGACGGCATCTCTACCGCCACCGGCTGGCTCACGCCGGACGACGGCTTTCTGGTTCGCGATATCAACGGCAACGGCGTCATCGATTCCGGAGCCGAGCTGTTCGGCGACAGCACCCTTCTCTCCGACGGCAGTGCAGCGGCCAACGGCTTTGCCGCCCTGGCAGACCTGGACGCCAACAGCGACGGGGTTGTGGACGCATCCGACGCGGCCTTCAGCCGGTTGCGCGTCTGGCGCGACCTTAACCAGGACGGCGTCTCCCAGGCCGACGAACTCTTCACCCTTGACCAACAGGGCATACAAAGCCTCAACACCGCCGTTACCAGCGACGCCGACATCAAGCTCGCCGGCGGGGTGCAGGCCGAAACCGGCAGCTACACCAGACTCGACGTAAACGGCAACCCGGTCGCAGCCGTCATGGGCGAAGTCAACCTGAGGCAGGACCCTTTCTACAGCCAGTACACCGATTCAATTCCCGTTCCCGAAGAACTCCTCGACCTTCCCAATCTGCCGGGCATGGGACGCCTGCGAAACCTTCAGGAAGCGGCGGCCCTCTCCCCTGCCCTTGCCGATGCCCTTACACAATACTCAGCCGCCCAGACCAGAACGGAACAGCGTGCGCTCCTCGACCAAGTTCTTCTGGAATGGGCAAAGACCGACCCCCTCTATACCGAAGACTCTATCCAGGTATGGTTCAGTTCCTTCGGCGGCCTCTCCTATGACGAAAACTCCACAAACGTGGTTTACCTGTGGCGCGGGCAACCAGTCGGCGTGGTTCAGCCCACCGAGGCCGAACCCGAGTTGCTGCATCGGGCCCGTGTCCTCGATGCCGTTCTCGGCAGAGAAATCACGACCAGGCTCAATGAAGGATACGCAAGCCAGGTATCCCGGACCAATCGGGCCTACGATGCCTTTGCCGATGCCATCTACAACAGCCTCCTCACCCAGACCCGCCTGAAGAAATACCTGGACAGCATCGACCTTGTCATCACCGAAAACTCCATCGAACTGGATCTGAGCGGAATCACCACCATGTTCCAGGACAAAATCGCCACCGACCCGGTCAACGGGATAACCGACCTCATCGAATTCAACAAAGTCGCCGGTGATCTCCTCCGCGGCACCCAATGGGACGGCTACGCCATGCTGGAGGAAACCCTCCGCACCCAGACCGTCACCCCCGAACTGCAGGAAGTCTTCGACACCTTCAACGTCCGCTTCAACGGCGCCCAGGGCACGGCAGACGACGACATCACCCTCGGCGACGAAACCGACCGCACGATTTCCGGCGCAAACGGCGACGATGTCCTTCTGGGTGGCGCAGGAAACGAATCAATCGCGGGCGGCAACGGCAACGACGTCATCTCCGGCGGCGCGGGCAACGACACCCTGCGCGGCGAATGGGGCGACGACACCTACATCTTCCGGCGCGGCGGCGGTAACGATATTGTTGATGACAGCCGGGGAAGCAACACCGTTCTCTTCTCCGGCCTCACTCCCGGCGATATCACCGTCTCCGCCGATTCCTACGACAATTTCACCTTCCGCATCAACGATACCGGCGAAACCCTCACGGTTCGGGCTGCGAGCGGGTATTGGGAGGGCTCACACTGGATTCAGGGCACTGCCGTGGACTCCTTCATCTTCTCCGACGGCAGCGCGTGGGATCGGGACGAGGCTCTACGTCAGTCGGTCGTAAAGCCAACGGAAGGTGACGACGTCATCGGCGGCAGCCGAATTGACGACGTGATCCTCGGCCTGGGAGGGAACGACGTCATTTCCGGGAACAGGGGCAACGACACCTTGGACGGCGGAACGGGCAACGACACCCTCCGGGACAACGCTGGCGACGACACCTATATCTTCGGCCGGGGGTACGGTCACGACGTCATCCTCGACCAGAGCGAAAAAGGCAACATCGATGTCCTGAAATTCAAGGACGACATCACACCGGCCGACGTAACCGTGAAACGGAATGGATACGACCTGGTGCTGTCAATCACGGGAACCGAAGACAGCGTCAGCATCCAATATTATTTCATCGAGGATGTCGGCGCAAATGCGGCGTCTCATCCCTATGAAATCGAGCGGATTGAGTTCGCGGACGGAACGACATGGACGGCAGCCACACTACGAGACCTTCTTCTGGCAGGATCCGACTCCTCTGAAACCATCATCGGCTATCGTGAGGACGATGTCATAAGCGGTCAAGGAGGGGACGACGTTATCGAAGCAGGTTCCGGCAACGACGTGATAGACGGCGGGACCGGCGCCGATACCATCCGCGCCGGGTATGGCAACGACCGTATTGACGGCGGAGCGGGCGATGACTATATGGACGGCAACGGAAGCCGTTACAGTAACTATCGGGGTGACGGCCCGATAAGCGACAGTGACACGTATCTCTTCGGTTATGGCTCCGGCCACGATACGCTACTTGACTATGACTGGCAGCAGGGGAATATTGATTCCATCCGCTTCGGGGAAGGGATCTCAAGCGACGATGTCCGCTTCGAGCGGGCCGGGGAATGGAGCGACGACCTGAAGATTATCCTTGGAGACGGTTCCGACACCATTACGATACAGAACTGGTTCGCCTATAATGAGTATTACCAAAAGATCGAACGGCTGGAGTTCTCAGACGGCACGGTCATCGAACCCTCCTGGATCGATTCCCACCTAACAATTCAGGGCACTTCCACGAATGATATATTGCAGGGCACAATGAGCGGAGAGACCCTGTTGGGACTGGACGGTTCCGACCAGTTATACGGCAATTACGGTGACGATGTGCTGGATGGTGGCGCAGGCAGCGACATTTTGCAGGGTGAATACGGGAACGATACCTATATCTTCGGCAGGGGCTACGGCCGTGACTTTATTGACGAAGGGTTCAGCAATTATTATTTCGTCAACTCTCCCAACGACACCATCCTGTTCAACGGGGACGTTACGCCGGAAGATGTGATAGTCCGTCGCTCCGGCCCCAACATGGTACTTTCCATCAGCGGAACCGAGGACCGATTGACGGTCATCAACGGTTTCCGGGAAAACTGGGATACCAACCGCATCGAGGAGGTGCGTTTCAGCGACGGCACTGTCTGGGACTATGCAGCCCTGCAGGCGCGGGCTCTGCTGGCAACGGACGGTGATGATGTGATCGAGGGGACTTCGGCCTCCGACGTTCTGGACGGCATGGCCGGCAATGACCGCCTCGTGGGGAAAAACGGCGGCGACACCTACCGCTTCGGCCGGGGCTACGGCAATGATGTCATCCAGGAAAACGGATGGATTGAGGCTGAACAGGATACCGTCCAGTTCCTGGAGGGCATCACCCCCAACGACCTCTCCTTCACCATTGAGGGCCATGATCTCCTTATCGGCATCAAGGATACCCAGGACACCCTTCGCATCCTGAACGGAACAAACATTATCGAAAGGTTTGTCTTCGCCGACGGCACGACACTGAGCGCAACGGACATTAATGGAATCGTGACCATGCCGCCTGACTCGGAAACCCTTATCGGCACGGCGGGCAACGACACCCTCACCGGAAGCGACCTGGACGGGATCCTGATGGGTCTGCAGGGCAACGATACCCTGAACGGCGCCGGAGGAGCGGACACCCTGAACGGCGCCGAAGGCGACGATATCCTGGACGGCGGCTCGGGACGCGATACGCTCATCGGGGGCGACGGCGCCAACATCTACCGATTTGAACGGGGATCAGGTCTAGATACCGTAATTACCCGACCGGCCGACGGGACGGACGATGCCATCGAATTCGGCGCGGGAATCTCCCCTTCGGATATCCGGGTACAACTGGGTGAACCGACCAATGATGAACCGCAACCGGGCAACACGGGTTTCAGCCGCCTGGTAATCGGCATCGGGAATAATGACGCATGTGTCGTTACCGTCGACAACGGCGGTGATGTCGCCGGAGCATCTGTGCGACGCTTCCGCTTCCAGGACGGCACGGAGATGTCCCTGGAACAGATTCTGGCCCTCAATGACGGAGGTCTGGCCGGGTTCAGGGAAGGGACGGATTCCGCGGACACCCTGACAGGCAGCGATGCCGACGACACCATCTTAGGCGGGAACGGCAACGACTCGATTCGAGGAAGGGACAATAACGACGTTCTGTGCGGCGGGGCAGGAAATGACCTGATCAGCGCAGACGCAGGCTCCGACGAGGTCCAGGGAGGGTATGGCGACGATACGCTGGCGGGCGGATATGGTGACGATACGCTGGACGGCGGTGTCGGCAATGACACGTACGTCTTCAACCGGGGTGACGGCGCCGACCGCATCGTAGCAAACGGAAACGGTGGAGAAACGGATACCCTTTCCTTCGGTGCCGGCATCGGGCTTCAGGATGTAACCGCTTTCGTTAACGGCGATGGCGAGCTGGTGCTCCTCGTGGACGGCGGCGCGGGCGGCAGTGTCACATGCCCGTGGTATGAACCGGAAACGCTGAACGAGTATTCCATGCTTCCCGTGCACTACGTTCAGTTCGTGGATGCGGACGGGAAAACCCGTGTCTATGATCTGGCGGGCATGGTGCGCGGTTCGGCAGGAACATTGGCTGGTTCCGACGAAACTCGCCCGGTTGCCCTGTTCGGCAACGCGGAGGCATTCGATATCACGAACAGGGTCCTCCCTGCCGGAGGAGATCCCGCCGTTTCCTATGCCCAGAACGGAGACCTGTTCGGAACGGCCCGATACGCCGGGCTCAACGCGGTGACGGACGGCGACGATATGCTGTTCGGGACATCGGGCGCGGACAGCCTGAACGCGGGGGCCGGAAACGACCTGATACTGGGTTTCGATGGGGACGACTACCTTGAGGGCGCGGACGGCAACGACAGGATAGATGCCGGGAGCGGCAACGACACGATGTTCGGCGGAGCCGGTGACGATACGCTCTTCGGCGGTGACGGCGACGACCTGATGTACGCCGGCCCGGGCAACGACATCGCATGGGGCGGAAACGGTAACGACACATACTTCTTCAATGCAGGCGACGGCACCCTGACCATCGAGGACAACTATCGCGAATATGGATCCGACAGCGGCTATGGCGGAGAGTATGGTGGTGGTTACGGCGGTGGATATGGCGGGGATTACGGTGGGGGATACGGCGGAGATTACAACGGGACCACTGCCGTCAACGTGCTGCAGTTCGGCCCCGGTATTTCTCTTGCGGATTTGAACTTTTCCGAGCAGGACGGGTATCTGGTCATCGATATCGCCTCCACCGGAGACAGAATCAGGCTTGCCGGATACGACGCGGAGCGGCCGACCTTCACTACGGCCGTCGATATTTTCCGCTTCTCCGACGGCGTAGAGGCGGCGCGGGACGATGTGCTCGGCCGGGGTATGACTTTGACCGGTACAGGCGCGGACGACCGGTTTGACGGAACGGAGGGCCCGGATCTCGTGCAGGGCGGCCAGGGGGACGACACCTTCTCAACCGGCCCCGGCAATGACCGGCTTGAAGGGGGCAGCGGCAACGACACCTATC
This sequence comes from uncultured Geobacter sp., assembly GCA_937886325.1. GTDB lineage: Bacteria > Desulfobacterota > Desulfuromonadia > Geobacterales > Geobacteraceae > RPRC01. The sequence goes on along the minus strand of CALABV010000173.1, from coordinate 9 downwards.
TCTTCAACC
>CALABV010000172.1 GCA_937886325.1 uncultured Geobacter sp. | reverse complement strand
CCTCCAAGTTTCGTTAGGATATATGGTGTGTCCTCAAAAGCAAAGATAGATCAACCAGTGTCACCGGCATGTACGGCTTTACACTGACGATAATTGCATCTTCGAGTTTGTGGGTGAAATAGTGTTCTTCGGTCCCCTGTTTCGTTAACCAACCCAAAGATCAACCCTTTCATACCTACCTCCTTTTCTTTCTCTACTACTTGGGCACTTCCCATGAATCTTCCGACTCAATACCGTTTGGTTCCCACGTCCACTTGATCTTCTTGTAGGTAAAGGATACGTCTTCCATATGGCGATATGGCTCGTTTGCGGCCAACAGAGTTACCGGCATTGACGGACTGATGGCGACTACAATCGCGTCTTCCAGTTTGTGCGTGAAATAGTGCTCTTCCGTTCCCTGCTTCGTGATTCGGTACCATTTGATGGTAACGTTCTTCAAGTGCTCTCCGGTGCAGAGGGCCTGGTAGAGCTTCGGCGAACTCTTGTCGTACTCTTTGGTGATCGTCAGGGGACCGTGGACGCGCTTGCCGGTGGCAAGTCCGTCATGGGGACTGCGGGGGATGCTTACATCGTGACTCATCCCGTAAACCAGGATGGTGTTCTCCCGTCCCTGCATCTCGCAGGAACCGTCAATCTTGCCTTGTTTTTCACCGGTAAGGGTGAGATGTGCGGGCATTGCCATTGTGATACTCCTCCTTTTGATGATAATAAGACTGCTCAGCGACAGCAGCCTGCAATCTCTTATTTGCTGCAAAGCATTGCTTTGTTTTACTTGTTACCAACATAATCAAGTGTCTTCTTTACCGAATTTTCAAACGTACTATTGACTCGATGACTCGGATATTTTTCTCTATACTTCTTGGCAACTCTGATCGCCTCAATAATATCCTTATCATCCCTATCTGGATTTAATGGCGGATTATTGACGTACAGGGCCAGTCCTGCAAGTCCTACGTCTAAAAAAGCCTCAAGTCGTTTTTGGGCCATATTGTAATCGCCAGCTTTTATGAGTTCCAAAATCATAACTTGATTTTTTATTTCAGTTGCATCAAGTGAGTGCAAAGATTTCTTTATAAGCTTATCTATTCTTTTAGTTGCTTGGTAATTACCGACACGAATCCCAGCATAGAAAATTCCCGCCGCCGCAACCACAAAAACTAGTACTGCAAAGAGGTAATGTTTCATAGTGCGTCCTTTATCAAACGTTTTACCTTGTTCATCGCAGGAATATCAAAAACCTCTTCGTCGTTTCAATTCTCTAAAAGCTTCCATGGGGTGCTGTCCTGCCCAGACCGGATCAATTCCATCTTCTCCTTTGGCTGCCATTTCAAGATTATATTTCTTTACCTCCAGCAATATGGCCGCTGTCGGCAGATCTGGATTAAGGGTTGCCGTGCCTGCCGCGGTAACGCCGGTTTTATCAGGCGTCGCTGCCCATACGGCGGCTACAATGCCATCCAACAAAGCGCACCATTTCCCATGTTTTTGTCTCGACTCATCACTACAGCCTAAGCCCATGCTGCCCCTCCCTTGATCGAAAATGTGCCGTTCAATGCCTTGTAATTCAATCGGACAGATCAAAAAACAGTTGCTTATCTAGGCACTGTCCAAGAGTCTTCTGATTCGATGCCGGTTGGTTCCCAAGTCCATTTTATCTTTTTGTAAGTGAAAGCCACTTCCTCCATGTGGCGAAACGGCTCGTTTGATGCAATGAGGGTCGTTGGCATGTAGGGGTGAACGCTCACGATAATGGCGTCTTCCAGTCTGTGGGTGAAATAATGCTCTTCTGTTCCCTCCTTAGTTATCCTGTACCATTTGATGGTGACGTCCTTCAGATGTTCGCCGGTGCAGAGTGCCTGATAGAGCTTCGGGGAACTTGCATCGTACTCTTTGACTACACAGAGAGCACCGTGGACGCGCTTGCCGGTTGCCAGCCCATCGTGCGGGCTTCTGGGAATGCTTACATCGTGACTCATCCCGTAAACCAGAATGGTGTTCTCCCGTCCCTTCATCTCGCAGGAACCGTCAATCTTGCCTTGTTTTTCAGCGGTAAGGGTGAGATGTGCGGGCATTGCCATGGTGATACTCCTCCTTTTGTGGATTGAAAGGTCCTGGCTTCAGACCAAGGTTATATTAATATATTTTATGGTATTAAATTTCATTAGCACTATGATTTGTTAATAAGGACACGACAAACAGCGCCGTGCCCCGCATGCGTCAGCCGCTGATCTCCTTGTCCAGTTTGCCCACCAGCGACAGTGTAAAATACGCGCCCATGTACTTGAAGTGCGGTCTGACCTTGAGGGAAACCCGATACCAGCCCGGCTCCCCCGGCACCTCCTCGACGCCGATTTCCGCCTGGCGCAGCGGTCTGCGGCTCCTGACGCCGGGCATGGGATTGTCCATGTCCGAGACATACTGGCGAATCCAGTTGTTGAGTTCGATTTCCAGGTCGCTCCGCTCTTTCCAGGTGCCGATGTTTTCCCGCTGGATGACCTTGAGGTAGTGGGCGAGACGACTGATGATGAACATGTAGGGAAGCTGAAGGCCCAGCTTGTAGTTGAGCTCCGCGTCCTTCCCTTCCTTGCTGATGCCGAAGTATTTCGGCTTCTGCACCGAGTTGGCGGAAAAGAAGGCGGCATTGTCGCTCCCCTTGCGCATGGTGAGGGCAATGAAGCCCTCTTCCGCCAGCTCGAACTCCCGTCGTTCGGAGATGAGCACTTCCGTCGGAATCTTGGTCTGTATCGCGCCCATGGCCTCGTACTGGTGCAGGGGAAGATCCTCCACGGCGCCGCCGCCCTGGGGACCGATGATGTTCGCGCACCAGCGATACTTGGCGAAACTGTCGGTGACGCGCGTGGCAAAGGCGAACGCGGCGTTTCCCCACGTATAGTTCTCGTGGCTCGAGGATACCCTTTCCTGGTAGGTGAAGCTCTTCACCGGATGGGTTTCGGGTCCGTAGGGAAGCCGAAGCAGAAAGCGGGGAAGCGCGAGACCAACGTACCGGGCATCCTCGGTCTCCCGGAACGACTGCCACTTGATGTATTGCGGGCCTTCCATGATGGACTTGATGTCCTTCAGGTTCGGCAGGGTTGTATAGTCGTCGATGCCGAAGAAGCCTGAATCGGCCGCGGCGATGAACGGCGTGTGGGACATGGCGGCAACCGCGGCCGTATGCTGCAGAAGACGCATGTCCCGGGGGCCGGGGCCGAATTCATAGTTGCCTATCAGGCAGGCGTACGGTTTTCCGCCGAACTGACCGTATTCGCTGGTATAAACGGTTTTGTAGAGCCCCGACTTGACAATCTCTGCGGCATCCTCGAAATCCTCCAGCAGCTCGTCCTTGGTGACATGGAGGATCTCTATCTTGATGTTTTCCCGGAAATCGGTCCTGTCTACCAGAAAGTCAAGGGAACGCCATGCCGACTCTATCCTCTGGAAGTCCTTGTGGTGGAGTATCTCATCCACCTGAAGGCTCAATTTCCGGTCGATCTCCGCTATCATGTCGTCAAGGCCCGCCTTGGAAACCCGTACCGTCTCCCGCTCCGGATCGAGGAGTTGGGAGAGCAGCGCCTCAACTCCTCTGCGTGTAATGGAATACGCCTCATCCACCGGCTTAACCCGCGTGGCCTGCACAATCTCCTCGAGGAGCGATTCCCCGGCGACCGACGGCTCAACGGTTTCCTGTGTAATCTGATGTTCCGTGCTCATATATCCCCCTTACCCTTCCAGTCCAATCTCGGCCAGCAACCGTCGGCGCGCCTCGTCGTCCTTGATGAGCTGCTGTATCTTCCTTCTGAACTCCGGGACATTGGACAGTGGTCCCTTGAGCGCACGCAAGGCATCCCGCAGCTCCAGCAGCCGCTTCAGTTCGGGCACCTGATCCACGATTGCCTCCGGCGCCAGGTCCTTGATGGAGTCGATACGGAGACGGACATTCAATTCATCTTCCGTGTCGGCGGTCAGCCGATTGGGTATGGACAGGTTCAAAGTGATATTCTGCGCCTTCAATACTTCGTTGAAATTGTCCTTATCCACATTCACCGGCTCACGCTTTTCCACCGCCCGATCACCGGGATTTCCGGTGAAATCGCCTACTACCAGCATTTTCAGGGGCAGCTCCACCTCTTCCTTCGCATCGCCGAGCGCCGGTCGATAGACGATGTTCACGCGCTCCTTCGGCGCTATGGATGATTCCTTTGCCATTGCTCACTCCTTTTCTTGATGAATGGGATTCCAGCCCACTGTTGAACCTGTCATTTTCCGGACAGATACTTACTCGCGTTGAGCAGGAGTTGCCGACGAACAACGCACCACCGGCGAGTACAACCTTATTCCTTTGCCAGTCGAACCATTTCCGGCATATCGAGCCGCCCTATGCGGTGCAGCATGTGGTCCGCACGATCCCTGAACCTCACATCCTCCTGGGCCGCGAAGGTCTGTCGGCAGAGACTGAGCCCCCGGAGCGCCAGGTCGGGATCGTATTCTTCCAGTCGGTAACGGTCGATATCCTCCAGCACCTGTTCCAGGTAGGGAAGAGACAGTTTTGTTTTCCCCACGGTGACGAGCATCCGGGCAAGGGCCAGTCGCCAGAGAATTTTTTCCCGGCTCGATGAGGCGTCCCGCACCTTCCGCTGTCCCGTCTCCATCGCGTCTATCATGTTTCCCTTTCGTATCAGCATTCGCAGCTCTTCGATGGTTTTCTCCCTATCTTCTTCCACGACGACATCCTGGCAAGGGGGAGACACGGTCGTGGATGCGGCATCTCCCGATCCGCACCGTAGGTCAATCCCCCGGAGCCAGCTCCGTGTTTCCGGCGCCGCGAAAGGTGTCCCATCAGAGAAGCACAATTCCTCAAGGCCCGGGAGCCGGTGGAGCAGAAATGCCGTTTCCTGGCACACAACGTCCTGTGCTTTCTGGTAGCGGTTGCCGAGACGGGACAGGGAATCGGCGGAAAACCGGTTCAGATCCATCCAGAAAATGTACTCGGGAAGTCTCGCTTCGGAGGCCTTCAGCAAAGCTTCGGCATCGCCGTTGTTCCTCAGATCGATGAGAAGTTTCTTTTCCACCGTGGAAGGCGGCGGGATCCTGGTCCTACCGTTTACGGAGGGAGGTAGAGCTTCGACGGAATACCAGGCAGCCTTTCGGGCGAGACGGTACGGCTGCGGGCTTGCCGGATCCTGTTGCCGGATACGGAACGATGCCTCCTGGAGACTCTTCAGGGCCTCGCTCACCATGACGCCGGCATCCTGACCGGAGGCCGGCGTATTTGAAGGTTTTTCCTTTTCAGGTTCCCGATCCGGGGGCGGCTCCGCTTGCACGCCTTCTTCCCTCGATGGCGCTTCCGGTTGAAGAGCTTCCTCGACGAAAGACGACTCTTCCACAGGACACTCCATTCCGTTGAAATATTCATGCAGGGCGACAAAGGAGGGAGCATTTTCCAGGTTCTCTCCCAGAAAGATTTCCAGCTTGTTGAGCCTTTCTTTGATGAGGATGACCTGCGAAGCGGGAAAGGAAAGGGCCGGCATCTGATGCAGCGATATAGTGCAGCGCTCCAGCAGCCATTCCACGGCCCGCACCCTGCCACGCATGCGGATTCTGGATGGAAAGAGGTCATTCCAGAAACGTTCGCACAGATCGCTGAAAACCGTTATCCCCATGGCAAAGCCGTCGTTTCTCCTGGTATGGGTAAGCCCTACGACCAGGTACCCCGCCACCAGCAGGTCCTTCGACTTGTGCATGAGGATGTCCGATGCAAACCGGCAGACCTTTTCCCAGTTGACGGTTCCGGCCAATGCCGGCGACGTAAGCTTGTCCACCTCGGTCTGCAATTCGTCGAATGCCGGATCGTAGCGGATATCCGAACCAGCCGGCCTGTCGGCGCTGATGGGCTGTCTGCCCGCTTGGGATATATCCATGGAGTACTCCGTTCCAATCATGTCTTTCCAGAGGCCGCCCGACGATATCGACCAGAGGAGCGAAAAATCAGCATGCTTCAAAGGTCGCTGAAAAAGCACCAGCAGCGCCTTGTCCAGCGTCCCTCCCATGAACAGGATATTCGGAAAGGCCGGAAGCGTCTCCTTGAGAAGAAGGTGCCAGAGACTGACATGCAGAATCTTGTCGGAACACGGACCACGATCCAGACTGACGAACATCTCGGGACGGTTCTTGCCTGACGCGGCGAGTTGTTTCAGATCGCCGAGGTCGAGAAATGTGGCGTAAGGATCGAGAGACGAACCGTACGCATTGAGTTCCCTCCTTTTCTCCGCAAGTCCAAGCCAATCACCTTTTGGTGGCCTGATCGACTGTATTTCCTCCTCAAGCCTGTTGAAAGTGGAATAGAGATTCGCGGCCAGATGTTCGATCTGACGCCATGTCTTTTCACAGGCAAAGGGAAGCAGATCCCAGTTCTCCCGCCAACCGCGCAAGGTCCCGGAGCCCATGATAACAAGAGGGTAAGCCCGTCCGAAACTGTCGCTGCTCAGACGAATGAGCCCGCATACCAGGGAATCCCTGCCTGCTTCGCGGGCGCAGAAACGCCAGGAACAGAAATCAGGAGAAGTAGTCGCATCAGCGGACAGAAGCCGGTACCCTTGTTCCACCCATTCGAACAGCCCTTCACTGAAAGGCGTCGTCCTACCGATCCGGAAGTAATCCTTTGCGGCCGGATGTTTGCCGAAAGCGATCCATTGCCAGTCCTGTAAGGTTTCTATCGTGCCCAGCACTGTGCTATGCTCCTTGGCGCATGGCCCGTTACGGCGGCGGTCCTTCGCAGGACCGAACCGCTGCCGATGAAACGATAATTGACCGTCATGCTGGTGATCCCCATTCGTTCCAGGGCAGCCTTCTCACCAGGGAACTCGCGCACTGTAAACGTTCTGCGGCCGCCGCGCATATCCCTGAGAAAATCGGGGAATGCGTCGGCTCCGCTGTAATGACGAGTCAGGGTAACGTCGCCCACCTCAACCTGGAAAATGACGTCGCCGCAGGATTCGGGTGACCAGGTAAAGGTTTTTCCCACCGGATAGTTGTTATTGACCAGGATCTGGCTGTTCCCTCCGCACTGCACTTCCAGGCGGGTTGCATGGGGTTTGATGGAGGCTTCGGCATTGGCATCCGTGGGAAGTCCCCTGATTCCCACATTAAGGTTCTGCTGTTTCCCGGCCTCCATCACCGTGGCCTGAGCCTTCGCGCCTTTTGACAGAAAGCCGAACAGTGCGCTGTCCATGGGAATCGATCCCCCGAACGCCACTCTCGGACGATAGCCCGAAGGGTGGGGAGCGACAAAAGGCGCAGCAGGGCCCTTGACAAAACGCCATGCAGGTCCGTCCGGTCCCGCCAGGTACGGAAGAACCTGTTGGGGGCTCATACCCATGGTACCCGCGAGAACCTGCTCCTCCCACATTGACTGAAGCTGACAGGCGCTTTCCCTTCTGATGAAGGTCCAGAGGAAATCGAGCGGTCCGGCAACAAGCTGTCCGAATACGGGGTCGGGCGCCACACCCGAAGCAGCGCTCGTTTTCAGTTCCGTAGCGGCGTTTGCCGCCAGGTATACGGGAGATTTGCCCGCGGCCGGGTCTTCGCCGAAGGTCTGAGCTGCCAATTGAAATGCCAGATTCCGGGACGCAGTCGCGGCCGAGACGGCCGAAAGGGAATCCCGATAATGCTGAAAAGAGGCGCTGAGCGCCATTTTTGACTCGATTCTGCGTGCCGCCGCTTCCCGCCCGATACTCCTTCTGATTCCTGCCAGGATTCTCCTCCCCCCCAATCCGCTCCGAACAACCGGGTTGGACGCCTGTACCGCTCCCTGGATTCTGACTCTTTGGAACTGGTATATCTGGCGAAGCCAGGGGGGCATGGACGACTCCACGGCAACCGGTTGAAGTTCGGTTGAAATTCTGTTCACCAGCGCGAAATACGGGCCTTGCTCCGAAGCCATGCGCGCCGCCGCCTGCTTCCACTCCGTAATGCCGTTCAGCCGCTCCGCTCCGCGCGGAAAATCGGCGGCAAAACCCTGCCAGGCCGCCAGGCATGATCCGCGATACCACTCATGAAAGACCGGTTTCCGGGCAATGAGAACTCCGGGGGTTTCCAGCGCGACCTCAATCTCCTTCATCAGAGATTCAATGGCCCCTTTTCCCTTCCGCGTGAAAGCGGGGGGAACGCTCTTTTCACCAGCAACGTTCAGGCTTCCGCCCCAAAACTCACCGAGAGTGACTCCCGGAAGAGCTCCCCGGACGTTGATCCAGGCGGGCATCCATCGGAGGCCGTCATCCCTCCCCGCAAACAGCCGCGTAAGGAGAGAACGGAGTTGTGCCGTTTCCCCGGCAATCGCATCCGGATCGGCTCGCCAGTCCAGATAGGAGAGGTAGAGAGGTCCGAACATCCGTCGAGAATCCAGCCCGTCAGCCGACCCTCCCCCCGAGTCGAAGAAAAGATAATCTGGCTGCGGCATTTTTCGCAGCGCCTCGGGCTCAACGCCGCCCAGGCGGGATTTCAGGATATTGATTCGCCGGGCCAAGTGAACGACGTAATCACCGTAGACAACGTCTCCGGTGGCGGGTGATACGGATGCAACGGCTTCCGTCATCCTCCCGTCAAAGGGGACAAGGAGGCCATCGCGGAACCTGCGACAGTAACGTTCCTTGACGGCTGCCTCAACCTTGAGACTCTCGGTGAGGCCGAACCGCGGAAACCACCAGTGTCGGTTCCGCTCCTCGACAATCAGTATCTCCCGGCGAAATCGGTCCAGGGAGACAGGATCGGTTACAGTTTCACCCTGCGGTGGAACCGGCTTGGTGAACTCCTGGGAGATGTCCCGTATCGTTTTCAGGTTTTTCACAAAGGAGAAGCTCAACAGACCGCAAAAGGCGATTCCGAGGATAATCCAGGAAGTCAATCCCAGGCTTCCCGTAAACGAACGCCATCGGAGCGCGCGTCGGGTCGGCGCTAAGAGTGACCGGTCCAATGGAAGAATCCTGCTGAAAAAGTCGTGCAGGAAGAGTCCTTTGCTCGTTCCGGGGAGGGACTCGCTTTCCGCCATATCGCCCACCGCACGGGTGAAATGGGAGAGAGTGTTTCCTTCCTGCCTGCCGCTGCTGAAGAAGATGCCTCGCAACGCCGGTGTTTCCTGGTAAGGATTTGTGCGAAACGCCCCTCTGACAAAAAGGGCGATACCATCCTTCATGCGTTCGAATTCCTCGGGAAAGAGGAGAAGGGCGGGGTCCGGATCTTTCGCTTCCGGTTGATGCAGCAGTTGGAGCCGCAGGTTTCTCAACCTTTCATCAATAGTCGCGACGGCATGTTCCACGAACGAATTCACGTCCTGGGAGAGGTCATGGTTGATGATGCCCATGGCCTGATTAAGGCTTTTCTCGGGAATAAGCTCGCAGAAACGGTTCACCCCCTGCACCAGGTCGCACTTGGTTACCAGAAGGTATACGGGAAACCGCATCCCGAGCGCCCTCATCAACTCGTCGACACGGCTCCGGATAGTGCGGCCGATTCTCTCCAACTCTCCCGAATCCGCTTTCAGAAGTCCATCTGCCGCGATCGTGACGATGAGGCCGTTGAGCGGCTCACGCCGCCGGTATTTCAGAAGAAGCCCCAGGAATTTCCGCCACTCGTCCTTGTCCTGCGCCTCATTCACGGGTACGGCATAGCGGCCCGCGGTATCGATGACAACCGCCTGCTCGAAAAACCACCAGTCGCATTGCCTGGTTCCGGAAACACCCTGAATCCTGCCTGCGTCGGCAAAGGGGGAGGCAAGGCGGGCACTGTTCAGAGAGGTGGTCTTGCCCGAACCGCTCTCGCCGATGACCATGTACCAGGGAAGGACGTACAGGGGATTGCCGAGCTTTTTGAGGTGGGATTTCCGGAGCGTCTCAACCGCTTTTTTCCACCGCTCCTGCAGCTCCCTGGCCTCGCTCCTCTCAAAAGCGGACAGGGCCTTGACGCGTGCCTCATCCTCTTCGCTGATCTCCCTGACAAAGTTCTGTTCACGTCTTCGCAGCATGATTTTGCGTATGAACACAATCGAGAGAACGAACCCTGCCAGGAGAAGCGCCAGAAACAACCCGACCCACCAGGGCCAGTCCAGAACGAGCACGACGCCGCAAATCAACAGAAGAAGAAGCGCAACCGCCGAAACAAGCAGGAACACCTTGATGACCTTCGTATACGTCTCTTTCATTTCAGTTGGCCACCGTTCGCAGGAAGTTTTCGCCCACGCCGTTAAGGGTGAAGCGGTAGACAAGATACAGGACGGCGAACAGGATCACGGGCGCGGAGAGGCAAAATACGGTTACGAGGTCGAATCGAAACCTCCTGCCGCGAGCAGCCGGATCCGCTGAGCAGTTGGGATACGCCTCCGGAAAGAGATCCGCCCGCGCCAGGGATGGGAGGCCCACCGAACTCCCCAGCAGAAGCTTCAGGGTGGAGGTTCGGATCTGGTCCAGTTGATACTCGTCCCCGGGATGACAGTAGCGACCGGAAAAACCAAGAGCGAGACAGAGGTAATAGACCTCACGCACCTCCCTCTGATGGAGTCCGAGAGCATTCAGACGATCGAAAAACTCCTCGCCCGCATCGGTTGTATTGTAGTACTGGCGCTGGAGCTGATCCTTCAGCCAGAGGCCCTTTTCCGCCCACGATGATTTGAGAATCGCCTCATCAATCCAGGCGTACACCGCGAAACGCGCCATGTCATAGTCATCGCGGGAAAGACCGCCCCGTCCCATGATGCCCTCGCTCTCCTTGAGGAGACGTTTCACGTGTTGCTTCACCTGCTCATGGGTCGGCTGTTTCGCTTCAGCGGATCTGAGGAAATAGGTGACATAGGCGAACACTTCCATGAAACAATCGCTGAGATGCATGTGCGGTTATCTCCCCACTGCCATGAGTTCGACTTGCTTATCTTCGGGCGAGAGGCTCCATTACGGGCCACTGCGCACCCTTTTTCCACCGCTACCGAGTTCCGGGGCTGATGTAACATTACGTCTAAAAAGCAGGATTTTCCATTCGCACGCTAGTCCTTGACCTCCTGCATCTCGTTCGGCCCGAGTGAAAGTTTGATGCGCACCTTTTTTGGATTGTTCAGCAGGGAAAGGGGTATCTGAAAGGTCCGAGTGGAATTTTCCTTCCTCAGATCGTAATACCCTGCAACAATTCCGATATATTTGGCCCCTTCCGTACGATCCATGCGCTCTTCGAGCTTCTGCTTCGGTTGAAGCACCAGCCTCTTGGAGTATGTGACGCTCGGGTCAAAACGGCCGCACTCCAGCAGGATCGGCAATCCTCCCTTCTGGTCAACCATCTGGTTGAATCCGTTCAGGTCTTTCAGGTGATATACGCAGAGAAGAAGAGAGTGCGGTTTCTGCTGGTAGAGGTTCAGCTTCGGATCACCGGACAGATCCAGTGCGATTGCGTTCTTTTGATACTGCCAATCGACCTTGCCGCCGCCCATGCAACAAGACGTTGCGGCCACGGCGAGGGTGACGATAATAGTTAGCTGTCTTTTCATCCTTTACACCCTGTAAGAAGCACGAGAGCAGGCTGGGGCATTGAACCGTTCCAAAAATATACAATCTTTTAAATAATGTATTATTTTGTGTATCAGACTTAATAAACTTTGGCGGTACTCTAGTACACTACCTGTCGCATTATGTCAATATTTTTTATTTTTTATTTTTTAATTAATATACGTTTTATGTTTTCAGCACTACACCTTCCGGCTAAATGCTTGGCGGGAGATGTTTACCTGAAAGATGACGTGTACTATTGAGTCATGAATGGAGAATGAAGCCCGACAGAGATAATCCGATAAACGGCGTATGGAGTCGTCCGAAGAGAACGACTCCATACGCCGAATCAAGAATAATTGTCAACCATGCCATGGATGCAAAATGCGATGCGGGGGAGTTCGAGAAATGGGGAAGAAGCTGCTCGGCTATTCTATTGCTACTTTTACAAGAATGGGCTTCAGGATTCGTTCGGCTTCACGGGGGGAGATGGCGACAAGAAAGCCGCGCTTTCCGCCGTTGAGATAGATGACGGGCAGATCGAGGATGGTTTTTTCCATATAGACGGGCAGCACGCGTCGCGTGCCGAAGGGAGAGGTGCCTCCCACCAGGTATCCGGTAAGGCGGTGGGCGGTGTCAGTGGAGCAGGGGGAGATAGTCTTGACACTCAGTTGACGGGCAAAGTCCTTGGTGGAGACCTGACGATCGCCGTGCATGAGGACGATAAGCGGATTGCCTCCGTCATCCTCCATGATCAGGGTTTTGATAACGGCATGCTCGTCGACACCAAGCTCTCTCGCGCCGACGGACGTACCCCCCTTGTCTTCATACTCGTACAGGTGGGGCGTGTACTGCGCTTTCTCTTCCCGCAGCATCCGCACTGCGGGGGTAACAGGGAATCTGTCTTTTGCCATGCCTGATCTCGTGCCGTGGAAAGGGTATTCGGACGATGGCCTTTTCAAAAGCCTGCGCCTGCGAAAAAGCCCCGGATGTCTCCGGGGCTCTCTTTCAACCGGTATACATACCTGCTACAGCTTTACCACGTTGGCCGCCTGGGGACCCTTGGCGCCCTGTACGACGTCGAATGACACTGCCTGCCCTTCCGAGAGGGTTTTGAATCCCTCTCCCTGGATGGAAGAGAAGTGAACAAAGACGTCTTCACCGTTTTCCTGCTCGATAAAACCGAAACCCTTGCTGTCATTAAACCACTTCACCACACCATTCGCCATTCCAACTTCCTCCTGTAATTTGCTTCCGCGGTTTCCCTCCGGGCTCTTCCCGAGCCCGTCGCATGGCCGGGGCTCCGGCCTTTTCTGCTTGTATAACGATTATCAGACGGTCCGTGTCGCCTGATCCGATCCGAGACTCTCCTGCAGGGCGGCGTGGGCCGCGGCAAGGCGGGCTATGGGAACCCGGAACGGGGAACAGGATACGTAATTGAGGCCGACCTGATGACAGAAAATAACCGATGCGGGATCGCCTCCATGCTCGCCGCAGATCCCGATTTTGAGATTGGCACGGGTTGAGCGACCCTTCTCGCAGCCGATCTTCACCAATAGACCCACACCCGACTGGTCGATGGAGACGAACGGGTCTTCCTGCAATACCCCCTTTTCCACGTACAGGGGAAGGAATTTGCCGGCGTCGTCCCGGGAAAGACCGAAAGTAGTCTGAGTGAGGTCGTTTGTGCCGAAGGAGAAGAATTCCGCCTCGCGGGCTATTTCGTTGGCCACGAGCGCTGCCCGCGGCAACTCGATCATGGTTCCGATGAGGTATTGAACCGTGACGCCGTACCGTGACATCACCTCTTCGCAGACGGCCACGGCATTTGCCCTGAGGCTGCTCAGTTCCTCGACGACAGCCACCAGCGGGATCATGATCTCCGGCACGATGGTGAATCCTTCGTTCTTCACCAGTTCGCAGGCCGCTTCCATGATGGCCTGGACCTGCATGTCGTAGATCTCCGGGAAGGTGACGCCGAGGCGGCAACCGCGGTGACCGAGCATGGGGTTGAATTCGTGCAGGTACTCCACCTTGTGCTTCAGCTTCTCGGCGCTCACGCCCATGGTCTTGGACAGGGCCTCGATGTCCTTGTCCTCTTGGGGAAGGAACTCGTGGAGCGGCGGGTCGAGAAGGCGGATGGTTACCGGCAGGTCTTTCATTTCGCGGAAGATGCCGATGAAGTCCCCTTTCTGCATGGGGAGGATCTTGGACAGCGCCTTCTTGCGCCCTTCCACGTCTTCGGCCAGGATCATCTCCCTCACCGCGGCGATGCGGTCCGCTTCGAAAAACATGTGCTCGGTGCGGGTCAGGCCGATACCCTCGGCGCCGAAGTCACGGGCTGTCCGGGCATCCTTGGGCGTGTCGGCATTTGCGCGCACGCCGAGCTTCCGGTATTTGTCCACCCAATCCATGATGGTCTTGAAATCGCCGGTGAGCTGGGGCGGGACGGTCGGCACCTGGCCGAGCATCACCTCGCCGGTTCCGCCGTCCAGGGTGATGGTGTCGCCCTTCTTCACGACGTTGCCGTTCACGGTGAATTCGTTTGCCGCATAGTCGACCTTGATCTCGCCGCACCCTGCCACGCAGCATTTGCCCATGCCGCGGGCGACAACCGCCGCGTGGGAGGTCATGCCGCCGCGGGCGGTGAGGATTCCCTGGGCCGCGTGCATGCCGTGGATATCCTCAGGGCTGGTCTCCACCCGTACCAGTATAACCTTGAGACCCAGCTTTGCCGCGGCCTCGGCCTCGTCCGCGCTGAATACGACACTGCCGCTGGCCGCGCCCGGGGACGCGGGAAGTCCCTTGGCCACAACGGTGCGGGGCGCCTTGGGGTCGAGGGAGGGGTGGAGGAGCTGGTCGAGCTGGTCGGGGGAGACGCGCAGCACCGCGGTCTTCTCATCGATGAGCCCTTCCTTCACCATGTCCACGGCTATCTTGATGGAGGCCCGCGACGTGCGTTTGCCGTTGCGGGTCTGGAGCATGTAGAGGATTCCCTTTTCGATGGTGAACTCGATATCCTGCATGTCCTTGTAGTGTTTTTCCAGGATATCGCGGATCTTCACCAGCTGCTGGTAGCACTCGGGGAGGACGTCCTCCATTGCGGGAAGGTCTCCGTCCTTGTGCTTGGCGCGGTTGATGGGCTGGGGGGTGCGGATGCCGGCGACCACGTCCTCGCCCTGGGCGTTCACCAGGTACTCGCCGTAGAAGTAGTTTTCGCCGGTGGACGGGTCGCGGGTGAAGGCAACGCCGGTGGCGCAGTCGCTCCCCATGTTGCCGAAGACCATGGCCTGGATGTTGACGGCCGTTCCCCAGTCCGCCGGGATGTTATGCAGCCTGCGGTAGGTGATGGCGCGCTGGTTCATCCAGGAGCCGAACACCGCGCCGATGGCGCCCCAGATCTGCTCTTCGGGATCCTCAGGGAAGTCCTGGCCCAGCGTCTCCTTGATCTTCGCCTTGTATTTCCCCACCAGTTCTCTCCAGTCCGCCGCGGTCAGGTCGGTGTCGAGATGGATGCCCTTCTCCTCCTTTTTCTGCTCCAGGATCTCTTCAAGAAGGGAGCCGTCCATTCCCATGACCACGTTGGAATACATCTGGACGAAACGACGGTAGGCGTCATAGGCGAAACGCTCGTCGCCGCTCTGCCTGATGATCCCCTGCACCGTAGTATCGTTCAGGCCCAGGTTCAGAACCGTGTCCATCATGCCGGGCATGGAAGCGCGCGCGCCCGACCGCACCGAAACAAGCAGAGGACTGTCAGGGTCGCCGAATTTCTTGCCCACCAGTTCTTCCACCCTGCGTATATTCGCGTTCACCTCGTCCTTCAGCGAGGAAGGATAGGCTCTGTCATTCTTATAAAACTCGGTACACACCTCGGTCGTGATGGTAAACCCCGGGGGTACGGGTAGCCCGATGCTCGTCATCTCGGCCAGGTTCGCGCCCTTGCCGCCGAGCAGGGCTTTCATCTCCGTTGTCCCGTCAGCCGTGCCGTTACCGAAGAAGTAGACATACTTTGCCGCCATACCAATCCTCCTAAGTTAGTTGGAGGGGTCCGGTTCCGACCCCTTTACCATTTTCGATTTCACCAATTTTCAGGCCGAGATCTTCGAGAAATCGGCTATTCCACCGAACAGCCGCGCTATTCCGGTGAGAAGGGCGAGCCGGTTGTTCCGTACCTTTTCGTCCTCAGCCATTACCATCACGCCGTCGAAGAAAGCGTCAACCGGGCCTTTCAGCCCGGCTATCTCCGTAAGAGCCGCGAGATAG
The DNA here is from genome assembly GCA_937886325.1 of uncultured Geobacter sp. Classification (GTDB taxonomy): domain Bacteria; phylum Desulfobacterota; class Desulfuromonadia; order Geobacterales; family Geobacteraceae; genus RPRC01. Next base: position 10,759 of record CALABV010000172.1, on the reverse strand, counting down.
TCTTTCCCTTCCATTTCCTCCCCAGCGATGGAAGCAACTGCGTCAAAGGCCCGGAACAGCTCCCGCTCCGCGTCTTCCAGGAAAAGCCCGGCTTCCACGGGGATATCGGTCCCTTCCTTCACGATATTGCAGACCCTCTTGAAGGCCACGGCCAGGGGCTCGAAATCCGGCCGTTCCCGGAATTCCGACAGCGCGGCCATGCGAGAGGTGGCCTCGTTCAGGTTGTCAAAGGAAACAGCTGCAACCGCCTCCACCACATCGGACGGATAGCGGCCGGTCATGAGGTTCACGTAGCGACCGCGGAAGAATTCCAGCACATCGGCGCGAACCTGGGATTCGTCACGGGTAAGCTTGTCGCGCAACAGCGCCAGGGATGAGTCTACAAGGTCGGCCAGGGAGAGTTCATAGCGCCGGTCGAGAATAATCGCGATAATCCCCAGGGCGGAACGGCGCAGTGCGTACGGGTCGGCGGTGCCGCTGGGAATCAACCCCACGCCGAAGCAGCCGCAGATGGTATCCAGTTTGTCGGCGATGGAGACGAAGGCCCCGACATCTCCCGAAGGCAGATCTCCGCCGGCCTGGGTCGGCAGGTAGTGCTCATGAATGGCGACCGCCACATCCGGTTCCTCACCGGACAGGAGGGCGTATTCACGGCCCATGATCCCCTGAAGCTCGGGGAACTCGCCAACCATGCCGGTGACCAGGTCGGCCTTGCACAGGTAGGCCGCCCGGGAAACCTTGGCTGCGACTTCGGGGCACAGCCGGGAAGCGAGTCCCTCCGCCAGATTCCGGAACCGCTCCATCTTCTCATGGGAGGTGCCCAGCTTCGCCTGGTACACGACCCCCTTCAGATCCTCCACCCGATCCTCCAGGGAGACCTTCTTGTCCTCCTCAAAGAAGAAGCGGGCATCGGAGAGACGGGCGCGCAGAACGCGTTCGTTTCCCCGCGCCACCACGGTCGGATCGTCGGCCAGGGTATTGTTCACCGTGATGAAATTGGGGAGGAGCCGGCCGGCCTCGTCAACAAGGGAAAAGTAGCGCTGATGTTCGCGCATGGAGGTGATGAGCACCTCCCTGGGCACCTGGAGGAATTCCCGCTCGAAGCTCCCGCAAACGACACTGGGATATTCAACGAGGAAGGTCACCTGCTCCAGGAGGTCCTCATCGGGAAGTACCCGTCCTCCCGCGGCGCGGGCCGCCTGCTCCACCTCCCGGCGGATGATCTCCTTCCGCTTCTCCGGTTCGGGGATGACGAAGTGGCGTTCGCATTCGTCCAGGTAATGGGCGAAATCACGCACCGGAAATGACGTGTCGGCCATGAAACGGTGTCCGCGGGACGCGCTGCCGCTGGTGATGGAGCCGAAGGAAAAGGGAACCACGACCCCGTCGTAAAGGGCTACGATCCAGTGCATGGGCCGGGCGAAACGGACATCCAGATTCCCCCAGCGCATGGACTTGCGGAATGGGATGGCGCCGATGACTCCGGGCAGAATTTCGGTAAGGATCTCCGCCGTGGGCCGGCCGACGATACGCTTCGAGACGGCAACGTACTCACCTTTTTCCGTGGTTGCCGTGGTAAGGGCCGTCACGTCTACCCCCTGGCCTCGGGCAAACCCCTCGGCGGCCTTGGTGGGCTTCCCGTCCGCATCAAAGGCGACTTTCTTGGCCGGCCCCAGAGCGGTGACCTCGGCGTCGGGCTGCCTGTCGACCAGTTCCCGCACCAGAAGCGCAAGCCTGCGGGGAGTGGCGAGCGTACGTACCTCGCCATGGGAAAGTCGGGCATTCTCAAGCTCTTTACGGATGAGAGCCTCCATGTCCGTCATGGCCTTTGGCAGGAAGCCTGCAGGGATCTCTTCGGTGCCGATTTCCAGAAACAGTTCTTTGGTCATGCCGGCGTCCCTCCTTTCAGCAGGGGGAAGCCGAGCCGCTCCCGGAGCGCCAGGTACCCTTCGGCGCAGAGCCGGGCCACGTTTCTCACCCTTCCGATGTAGGATGCGCGCTCGGTGACCGAGATGGCGCCGCGCGCATCAAGGAGGTTGAAGGCATGGGAGCACTTCATGACGTAGTCATAGGCGGGAAGCACCAGTCCGCCTTCCGCCAGGCGGATGCATTCCTGTTCGTACATGGAAAACAGCCGGAGAAGCATATCGATATCAGCCTCTTCAAAGTTGTAGCGGGAGAATTCCACCTCGCTCTGATGGTGGATGTCTCCGTACTTGACCCCCTTGACCCATTCCAGGTCGTAGACGTTGTCCACGCCCTGCAGGTACATGGCGATCCTCTCGCAGCCGTAGGTTATCTCGGAAGAAACCGGCTTCAGGTCGATGCCTCCCGCCTGCTGGAAATAGGTGAACTGGGTGATCTCCATGCCGTCCAGCCACACCTCCCAGCCGAGTCCCCAGGCGCCGAGAGTGGGGGATTCCCAGTCGTCCTCCACGAAACGGATATCGTGCTGGTTGGGGTTGATGCCGAAGGCCTTCAGGGAGTTGATATAGAGGTCGAGGATATTCAGGGGTGAGGGCTTCATGATGACCTGAAACTGGTAGTAGTGCTGAAGCCGGTTGGGGTTCTCCCCGTAACGGCCGTCCGTGGGACGGCGGGAGGGTTCCACATAGGCGACGTTCCAGGGCTCGGGCCCGAGAACGCGCAGGAAGGTGGCGGGGTTGAAGGTGCCCGCGCCCTTTTCCACATCATAGGGCTGCTGAATCACGCACCCCTGCCCTGCCCAGTACCCCTGCAGGGAGAGAATCAGGTCTTGAAAGGTCAAAACACTTCCTCCGGTTGGTTAATAAAAACGTGACGCAGGGCGCCGCGGAGCGTGTGCCGCACGGCGCGAAATTTTCAGTCTTACTAAAAGCGAGGGAGTGGCTAGATTACCCGTAACTCCCTTTTGTGTCAAGGATTATTGGGTTTTGTTTACTTTCAGTGAACAACCAGAACATCCCGCAGAAATTGAAGTGACGTGAGGGGACGGTTCACGTGCTCGGCTATGGCGGTATCGAGGATCTCACCCGCTTCATGCAGGGTTGTCGGAGAGAACCGGATTACCCCGAACCTTCCGGTTTCCATGGCTTTTTTGAGAATGCTGAGCGTATCTGAACTGACAGGAAGCCAAACCCTGCCGCAGGCGTCGCATACGGGTTTCGCCGTTGTCGCTCGGGAAATGCCCGCCGGGGAGGACGACTCCCCCTCCCCGCACCGCTCGCAGCGGTCCAGGGACAGGCGGTAGCCGACGATATTGAGCAGATTGACCTCGAAGAAACGTCGATCATCGGCACAGGGAGGGAAGGCGTCCAGGTGTTCAAGATACGCGGAAAGGAGACGGAAGAGCCTTGGATTGTACTGGGCTTCGGGAATGTATCGATCGACAACTTCGCAGGCATATCCCGCATAGCCTATTTTCGCAAGATCCGCCCGAATCCGGGGAAAAACGGTGATGATGTCGGCATTGCGGAGGGTGCACAACCCTTCCTTCAAGGCGAGGCGGAGCCGGAGTCGGGCAAAGATCTCGAAGGCGGCGCCGAATCGCTTCACGCTCTTTTTCGCATTGCGCGCTATCCCGCGAATCTTGCCGAACTCACGGGTAAAGAGAGTGACAATCCTGTCGGCCTCTCCGTAGTCCATGGCCGCAAGCACGATGGCTTCACATTCGACCGTCTGCATCGCAAAAATGTATCACGGGCCGGGATTCATGGTCAATGAGGCATCAGCGCGGAAAGAATCGTCACCGCTCGCAAATACGCTCGTATCGCCACGCCTCAGCGCATACCGAGCTTTTTCAGCAACATGCCGAGATATTTGTTCACGGGATGATTTCTGGCCAGGCTCGATACTACCGGATTCTTGCGTTCGCCGATGAGGGTGATCTCCCGCATGATGGCACCGTTATCCCCGCACTGGAGCCCTCGCCGCAGAACCCCCAACGCCTTCGCCCTCTGCCCTGCCATGAGGTGGATGCGCCCCAGGTGGAGGTAGTGGATCGCATTGTCGGGGTCCATTCGCAGAGCCTCCTTGCAGAGGCAGATGGATTCGGGGTACTGGGAGCGGACCTTTGCCAGGCAGAAGGCAAGATAGGAACAGTTGAGGGGCGTTCTCTCGAGGCAGGCCGCCTGCTCGAAACAGGAGAGCGCCAGGTAGATATGCCCGTTCTCCAAGGCATCAAGCCCCTTGCGGAAAATTTCCTCCACGTGCTGCTCCATATCCCCTCCTCTCATGAAGTATCCGGCGGTGAAAACATAGTACCGTATTTTTCAAAAAAATCGAGCCCTGCATGTAACTATGCGGTATTTTTTCCATTCCGCTCTCTCCGCGGCATATTCAAAACCGACCGGGGATGAGAAAAAGGAAAGCATGGACCTTTCATCCATGGCAAATCCACACTTGGCAGGGAAATCCTCTACGCGTATACTCAGCCCATGGAACCGGACAGGATACCTTCCCTCCCCGATGCGCCGGGGGTCTACATAATGAAGAGCGCCACAGGAGGAATCCTCTACGTCGGCAAGGCTAAGAGCCTGCGGACGCGGGTCCGCTCCTACTTCTCTCCAACCAGGGACACCCGCTACCAGATCCGGTTCCTCATGGCCAGGGTACAGGACATCGATTATCTCGTTACCGACACCGAAAAAGAAGCTCTCATCCTGGAAAATACGCTCATCAAGCAACACCGGCCCCGATACAACATCAACCTCAGGGATGACAAAACCTATTTTTCTCTCCGCATGGACCCCGCGGAGGAATTTCCCCGCCTCACCATCATCCGCCGGGTGACCAGGGACGGGGCGCGCTACTTCGGTCCCTATTCCTCCGCGGCGGCCGCGCGCGACGCTCTGAAGCAACTCCACCGCCTTTTTCCCCTGCGGCATTACCCCATGGAAACCTGTCGACGCCGGGGCCGTCCCTGCCTCTACCACCAATTGGGCCAATGCTCGGCGCCCTGTCAAGGCATGATTTCGCGAGACGACTACGCGGCGCTCGCGGAAGGGGCCGCCCTGTTCCTGGAAGGGAAAAACCGGGACCTGCTCACGATCCTGAAAAAGAGAATGGCGAATGCCGCCGCCGCTGAAAGCTACGAGGAGGCCGCCCGCTTTCGTGATTTGATACGTTCCATCGAGATAACCGTGGAAAAGCAGAAAATGGTTACGGAAAACGGGGATCTGGACGTTCTCGGATACGCCCGTAGGGAGGACCGCCTGGAGATTGCACTCCTCTTCATCCGTGGTGGCAGCCTCATGGGAGGCAGAAACTACACGTTCTCCTGGGAATTGGAAGACGCGGAAGGCATTTCCTCATTCCTTAACGAATACTATAACCGGGATGTCTTCATTCCGTCGCAGGTCCTGGTGCCGATCCGCCTCCCTGAATCTTCGGCCATGGCGGAGCTGTTGTCGGAAAAAAGGGGGAAACGGGCCGAAATCCTCCTACCCCGCCGGGGGACAAAGGCGGAGCTTGTGCGACTGGCGGCCAGAAACGCGGAGACCGCCGCTGATGAGGCGCTGCGCTCCCGGCAGGGGGCTGAACAGGCCCTTGCGGAATTGCGTCAGCGTCTCCATCTCGCGAACCTTCCCCGTCACATCGAGTGCTACGATATCTCCACCATCCAGGGAAGGCATGCGGTGGGAAGCAGGGTCGTTTTCCGGGACGGGCGGGCGGAGAAAACGGAGTACCGGCGTTACCGTATCAAGGACGCGTCGGGATCCGACGACTACGGCATGATGTACGAGGTGCTCTCCCGTCGCTGTGCCGACAGGGAAAAAGACCCGCTTCCCGACCTGCTCCTTGTGGACGGAGGCACGGGACAGTTGAATGTGCTGACTCGAGTGCTGGAGGACCTGGCCATTACCGGGCCGGATACGGCCGCTCTTGCCAAAAGCAGGGTTGAAAGCGGTGCTGGAGAGGAGGAAATCCGCCGAAGCGACGAAAGGGTCTTCCTGCCGGGCAGAAAAAATCCCGTGGTACTGCGTCAGAACTCCGCGCCCCTTCTCCTGCTCGCCCGGATCCGCGACGAGGCGCACCGTTTCGCCGTTTCCTACCATACGAAACTTCGGACGAGGGAGAGCTTTGCACCCTCGGAGGGAAAGATTCCGGGGATAGGCGAAAAGCGCTGGAAGGGGCTGTTGCGGCATTTCGGCAGCCTGAAAAAGATGCGCGAAGCTACCGTGGAGGAGTTAATGGAGATGCCAGGCATCAGCCGACGAATCGCGGAAGCGGTTCGGGAGCATTTTCACCGGAAACGGCCATGAAAAACGGCGGCGCTTTCGGGCGCCGCCGCAGTATCACGAAGTTTCAGGGAATCGGCTACTGGGCAAGGAGAGTTTTGATGGTTGCTTCCATCTTCTCCACAATCTGGGGGTTGAAACCCACGAACTTCTGGACCAGGACACCTTTCTTGTCGATGACGAAAATAGCGGGAATCGGCTGTACTCCATAGTCAAGAAGCAGGTCGGTATCGGCCAGAGCAACCGGGAAATTGATCTTCTTGTCCCTGATGAAACGCTGCACAACGCCGAGTGTGTCCCCTCGCACGCCGGGGTTGAGGCCGAGGATCTGGAGACCCTGCCTGTTGTAGCGACTGTTAAGCGATATCAGGTGAGGAAGCGACTCATTGCACCCGTCGCACCAGGTAGCGAAAAACTCCAGTACCAGGACATGCCCCCTGTAGTTTGCGAGGGTTACCTTCTGCCCTGACGTGGTAACCACATTAATGGGAGGTACCGGCTTTCCCGGTTGCGGAAGGGCAAAGGCGGAGACCGGAGCAGTCAGGACGCCGGCCAAGATGACTCCTGATAGAATTTTCTTCAATTGCGGCAAATCCATTCATCCTTTCTTGATGACTTCCGGAATGCGCCATTTTCCGAATTCATCCTTTCGCGGGGTGCTTACAGGGCCTTCTTGAGAAGTGCCTCCAACTGGGCCTTCGGAACGGCGCCAACCACCTGATCCACCACCTTGCCATCCTTGAAAAGGATAAGGGTTGGAATGCCCCGGATTCCGTACTTTGCCGGTGTGGCGGGATTTTCGTCCACATTTACCTTGCCCACCTTCACCTTGCCTTCATAGTCCTCGGCAAGAGCATCCACAAGAGGGGCTATCTGCTTGCAGGGAGCGCACCACGATGCCCAGAAATCCACAAGCACGGGTATATTCGATTGCAGCACTTCCGTCTCAAAATTTCCGTCGCCAAAAGCGAACACCTTTTCACTGGCCATACCGTCTTCTCCTTCTTTCCGTCAATCCAAAAAAGTTTTCTACGACTATAAACAACCAAGGAAAAAAATCAAGCCGTTTCCATGCACCCGCGAAGCCTCAGGGGACAAAACACGTCCCTGTGCGATTGGGGAGAAACAGTGGGGCGGCCATTATCCGGCACTCTCCCCCTTCAGCGGATAGGAAGCCTCACGGCGATGAATCGCGCCTCGAGGAGCAAGGGTGCTGGAGTAAAGATGAAATTCGTATATCTGGATGGGGGAGACAGAGAACAATCGATTCTTCTCCAGAAATGATGATACCCCGGAAAACGGCATACCCTTCAGTCGGGCAAGGGTGATATGGGGGGAGAATTCCCTTGACTCCGGCTCAAGGCCGCATCTCTCCAGGGCCTCCTCGATACGACGCTGGAGGCACAACAGGTCATCGCTCCGCTCGACACCAACCCACAGCACTCTCGGATCTCTTCTCGGAGGAAAGCAGCCGACCCCCCGCAGAACCAGGGGGAAGGAGGACGCCGCAACTCCTGCCAGTTCCTTCCGAATTCTGCCGAACAACGAATCATCGGCATCGCCGATAAAACGGAGGGTCAGGTGCAGGTGAGCGCCATCGACCCATCTCACTCCAGGGATTCCGGTACAGATACGGGATACGGCTTCCCTCACATTCTCCGAAAGATCAACAGCGACGAATAGTCGGTACATACTCTCCTCCGGTGACGAATCGTGCTTCTGCCCCATCAACGGACGGCAGGACGCCGGTCGCAAGAACTCATTTTCACCAGGTAGCGCTCCCCTTCCGCGACAATCTCCGTATTCCACGGGCGGGAAATTTCATTCAGCCGGCATATTACCGCCCTTGCCCGAGCGCCTCTCAGCGGTGACGGCCGGAACCGCACCTGGCTGTTCAGCACGTTCAGGGGTATGAACTCCGCTTCCCTGACAGCGCCATCCAGAGTGATCCTGGCGATGACGCTGGCATCAGCATGGCTGCTCATGCTGCCGAAGGCAAAGTTTCCCAGGCTGTAGAGGATAAGCCCCCCCCTGTAACGCTCAACCCCCTGCAGAACATGGGGGTGGTGACCGATGATCAGGTCTGCCCCGGCATCAATGGCACGGCGGGCCGCATCCACCTGGTATGACTTGGGAAAAACGGCCAGCTCCGCTCCCCAGTGAAAGGATACCACCACATAATCCGCTGCCGATTTTGCCTGCCGGATATCTTCCCGGAAAAACCGCACATAGCCGGGCGCGGTCCCGGCACGGTTTTCTCCGGCAAAATATTCCAACGGCTGCGTCAGGGAATAGGCAAGAAAGGCTATCTTCTTCCCTTTCCGCTCAATGAGTGCCGGCCGGCGTGCCGCGGACAGGTTCTCGCCCGCTCCCGCGTGGAGGATCTTCTCGGAGGCAAGATTTTTCATGGTCTCCCGAAGCCCCGTCTCTCCGAAATCCATGATGTGGTTGTTCGCAAGTGTGACAACGGAGAAACCGGCCGTTCTGAGGGCGGCGGCGGCTTTGGGACTGACCTTGAAACGGTATTTTTTGCCGGTGAACTCTGTGCCTCTTCCGGTAAGGGGCGCCTCCAGATTGCCGACCGTAATGTCCGACCGCCGCAGTTCGCCACCCGTGACCGAGAAAGGGTAGTCGTACCCCCTCCTGGCAAATGTTGTAGTGCCGCTTCCCGCCAGCATGATATCGCCGACAGCGGTCAAAACAATCTTTTGTGCATAGGCTGCGTGGGGAACGGCAAACAGCAGTGCCGTGATCAAAAAGATGACATTTTTGTGAAACATAGTGGCCCGTGCCATGAAAAAGATTGACTATTCGTTCGCCAAGTGCTAGAAAATATAGCTTTCTTTCACTACTTGTAAAGGCCTTTTTCATGCTTGACGCCAAATACATCAGGGAAAACCTTGAAGCTGTGGAGCAGCGCCTCAAGACCCGCGGAGAGACCGTGGATCTTTCCGGGTTCCGCCTGTGCGACACCAGACGTCGCGAACTCCTCCTGGAAAGTGAGTCTCTGAAGGCGTTGCGGAACAAGGTCTCGGACGAGATCAGCCGAATCAAGGACAAGTCACAGGCCCAGGATCGGATTACCGAGATGCGCGACGTGTCCCGGCGAATCAAGGCCCTCGACGACGATCTGAAGGGAATTGAGGAAGAACTTCAGGGGTATCTGCTCACCATCCCCAACATTCCCCATGCGACAACCCCTGTCGGCGCTTCGGAAGCCGACAACGTGGAAGTCAGGAAATGGGGAACGATTCCCGAACTATCATTTATCCCAAAACCCCATTGGGAAATCGGGGAAGGGCTCGATATCCTTGATTTTGAACGAGGCGCACGACTGACCGGCGCACGCTTTACCCTTTACAGGGGGGCGGGCGCACGCTTGGAACGGGCGCTGATTAACTTCATGCTCGACCTCCATACGGAACGCCACAATTATGTTGAAATGCTTCCGCCCTTTATGGTAAACAGGGAAAGCATGACCGGCACCGGCCAGTTGCCGAAGTTCGAGGAAGACCTGTTCCGACTGGACGGCGTCGATTATTTCCTGATTCCAACCGCGGAAGTTCCGGTAACCAACATCCATCGCGGTGAAATTCTCAAGGCGTCAGATCTTCCGATCCGCTACACGGCTTACACTCCATGCTTCCGCAAGGAAGCCGGCTCCTACGGCAAGGATACCCGCGGTCTCATACGACAGCACCAGTTCAACAAGGTTGAGCTGGTAAAGTTTACCCGGCCCGACCGGTCATACCAGGAACTGGAACTGTTGCTGGCAGACGCGGAAAAAGTCTTGCAGCTCCTTGAAATTCCTTATCGGGTAGTCGAACTCTGTACGGGAGATATCGGCTTTTCAGCGACAAAGACATACGATATCGAGGTCTGGCTTCCCGGACAGGGCACGTATCGAGAGATATCATCCTGCAGCAACTTTGAAGATTTCCAGGCGCGCAGGGCATCCATCCGCTTCCGGGAGAATGAAAAGTCGAAACTGGAATTTGTCCACACCTTGAACGGCTCCGGCCTTGCGGTCGGCAGAACAGTGGTTGCAATCCTGGAAAACAATCAGCAGGCTGACGGAACGGTTATCATCCCCGAGGCACTCCGACCCTATATGGGAGGAATGGAAAAGATCGGTTAGGAATTCGGAGGGATGGCCGAGTGGCTTAAGGCGGCGGTCTTGAAAACCGTTGAACGAAAGTTCCGTGGGTTCAAATCCTACTCCCTCCGCCATGACAAAACAGGTTTTATGTTTCAGGTTTTCTGTTTTCTTGAACACGTAACACTTGAAACCTAACGCCTGAAGCTTTTTCGGAGAGATGGCCGAGTAGGTCGAAGGCGCTCGCCTGCTAAGCGAGTATACTGGGAAACCGGTATCGAGGGTTCGAATCCCTCTCTCTCCGCCAGACAACAAGATAGTTGGCACTCACCCCGTGGAACACCTGCAAAGGTGAGTAAATTGAACGTGCGCTCGTAGCTCAGCTGGATAGAGCAACGGACTACGAATCCGTAGGTCGGGAGTTCGAATCTCTCCGAGCGCGCCA
>CALABV010000171.1 GCA_937886325.1 uncultured Geobacter sp. | reverse complement strand
GCTTCAATGAGGCCGGAGCACGTCGGCTCCGGAAAATAGTCCTTTTCCCGCACCCTCTGATTCACGGGATACGGGGAGCTTTTGCGAGAGATTTGTGTTCACCTGCACCGATGAACTGCCATAGATGTCTCCTGGATGATACATTCCGAAAAATCTCCTGATTTTCAAAGATCTTACGCCTCGCGAGCGCTTCCTGGGAAATTTACATCATCGGACCTCTCGATCCGCCAAGGCAAAAAACAATCACACGATAACCGCGACCCGCACAACCGGTGAAAATGCCCTTCCGATGCTTCGCACCTTCGGGTTTACCATATCAGCCGGACCAAGATCAAGGAACAGCACATGGTCTTCCTTCTGGTTTACGATTTCGCGAAGCGCCGCCTCTAGCTGCAGCATTCTCGTTTTGCCGAGACGGCATTGGAACACCGAGAGCTGAAGCCAAAGGCCGTACCCTTTCATGGTCTTGAAGACCCGCCGCCAACGCCTCTGATCGCGGATATCATAACTGACGATATACAGGTGCTCCATTCACGCTCCAACAACGGACAACGACCTTTCATCTCGTTATAAACGACGGATATGCCGGTATTTCTCCTGACAGCCAGCGGATCAGCAGGCGGGCCTGCACTTCCAGCAGCCTTCGGTAACTGAGACGGTATTTGAAAAGGGGATGGGTCACTTCCTGGTTCATCCTACGTTCAAAGGCGGAGATGAATCTTTTTCGGCCCGCGTCTTTCAACGTGCATCCGCCCGCCGCAAGCAGGAAATCATCGGGACGAACCTCGCCGTTATTGATCGTCATGAGTACCGTCGAGTCAGCAATCAGAGGGCGAAACGGCTCCATCATGTCGAGAGCAAGCGCCGGGCGGCCGAAGCGGGGCTGGTGATAGAAACCTCGATAGGGGTCGAGACCCACCGCGGCCAGGGTGACGGTCCATTCTCTGGACAGCATGGCATAGGCGAAGGAGAACAGAGCGTTCACCGGGTCCTTGGGAGGGCGGCGATTGCGGGTCGTGAAATCGAAGTTGTGATCCGGTTCATCCCATCCCCTGATCATGCCGGTGAAATTGGCGAAGTACCGACCGGCCGCGCTTCCCTCTACGCCGAGAAGTTCGTCGATTGTCCCAGCGCGGAGGGCATGTGACATGTCCCATCGGAGCGCCGCGAGAAGGTCGGCCGGCGCTTTCGCCTCCTCCTCTTCCGCGCCTTTCCAGTTTCTCCTGAGCAGTGTGCGGCAGTTGGCGATTTTGGACGCCACGAGACGGCGGGCGAGACGGAGGCAGGTCTCGGCCTCGAAACTCGCGCGGTACTGGTTCGTCCTGGTCTCGATGTTGCGGTGTCCCAGTCCTATGCTGTGACCGATGAACCAGCCGCCGTAGCTCATGTACGTAACCGGTATCTCGCGGCGGAAGCATTCGTGCAGGGCCGGTGTCGTCAGGGTTGAACTTCCGAACAGGACTACCTGTGACGTTTCTCCCAGCAGGGCTTCCGCGACTTTCTCCTTTTCCACCTCTATTACCAGTCTTTCCCCTTCTTTACGCACATAGGCCCGCGGTGATTGGACGTAGAGCGGCAGTCCCCGGCCGTCTCGGGGGATGATGGGCCTGGGTTCAAGACCTGCGCCGGTGAGGAAACGGACTTCGTCGGGCAGGCACACACCCATGAGCGAACAGCGGGAGCATTTCGGGCTGTCCTCCAGCGGAGCGGGAATCACGCCGGCGGCGGCGGTCGTCCTGAAATCGTCGATGGCGGTCAAGGTTCTGTCGATGAGCGGCTGCTCGAATTTCACCGGCACTCGCTCCCGGGAGGCCACGAAGTAGATGGCCCCCTCCTCACATACAAAACCGTGCTCCTTCAGCAGCAGCCCCTGGGCGCAGACCTGCACCCGTTCCGGCTCATAGGCCCCGCCCGCCACATGGGGCCGTTTCCCCCGCTTGTAGTCCACTGGTGTGACCGCCTCGCCCAAACCTTCCACCAAGTCGATCTTGGCGGTTATTCCCAGGGTATCGGAGCCGAGGTTCACCGACCGGGCATGTATCTCAACCTTCTCGTCCGGGCTTTGAGGAAGCGCTCCGCCTCCCGCATCCACCCGGCGGTGACGAATCGTTCCATCCACCGTGTATTCGTTGTGCTCGAACTCGTTCTGCACCCACATGAGATAGGCCAGTCGCGGGCAGTAGACGAATTCGTTCAGCATTCGCACCGGGATGAGGGGGAGGTCGGGGGGTGAATTTTCGTGGAGTTCCTTCATCGCTCATGCCTTTCGACGCTTATATTTCTTGCCGTATGGGCGCTGGCTTCTGCGTGAGCTCAGTCGAACGCTTGCCGCGCCCTGGTTTTCTGTGCTGCTTGCCGCATTTATGATACCTTTACCAATCCGCTTAATCTGTTGGAAAGAATTCAACCTTCTGCTAAGATTCCCTTATTCCGCAAAAAAACAATACGAGAGGTCGCGTCCCATGAGCAGATTGGCCAAAAAAGACATTATGGAGCTGAGCGTGTCCGAACGCATTCAACTCGTGGAAGACATCTGGGACAGCATCGCCAAGGTTCCGGAGACCGTGAGCCTGTCCGACGAACAGAAAATGGAGTTGGACAGGCGACTCGACAGCTATCACGATGATCCGGGTAAAGGTTCACCGTGGGATGTGGTGCGGGAGCGCATCCGGGGCCGGAAGTGACGTCTGAAATAATGATTCGGCCCGAAGCCGAGACGGATATGGGCGAAGCCTTTGACTGGTATGAGGAAAGGATACGCGGTCTCGGTTCAGACTTTTTGCTTAACGTAGACGCCGCGTTTCACGCCATTCTTCGAAATCCCCGACAGTTTCCGGTGGTTCATAAGAACATTCGCAGGGCACTGACACGGCGATTTCCCTACCAAATATTTTTCGTGACCGAAGAAAAAAGTATTGTTGTACTTGCCGTTTTCCATGTAAAGCGAAGTCCGATGCGCTGGAAGGCGAGGGCAGGCGGCGGGTAGAAGGCTATCGACGCGTCAACTGTCACAACCTCAGCATTTTCATGCCCAACCAGCAAGTAGGGGCGGCCCCGCGTGGCCGCCCGGGGTTTTTGACCCTTCCTTGTTGTCCGTCGTAAATCCTGCCTCACTCCGCCGGAATGAATAGCCCGAGGCCGAAGTGACTCCCATAACCTAGACAGATTGGCCCTTTAACCGGCGCATCGAACCTTAATGCAATGGTAAATCCGCAGTCAATCGGTGGGCTCGGCCCATCCTTGCGTATGCGCCTGAAATGTCTGTGACGGAGATATTCAGGCATTTCACGAGGGTCAATCACGTTGATTTCAGCCGGCACTGGAAGCCCTCGTGATTCAAGTTCCGCCACAATCTGTCCTTCAATACTGTTCTTGCCTCGTGGTTTGATATGTCGTGGAGGAATGAACGGCGTGTGGCTAATCCAATTTATCGATGGCCTCAATCCGAGTAGCAGGCCTAACCGTTCGCCTATCGGTCCATGCAATTGATCAAATTCCGTCAATTCACCACAGCTTGCGGCAAGCGCTATGCGCAAAGCATCCGTTCCTTTTGCATATGTCGTTCTGACGGCCCGCACTGCCTTTTGCGCAACATCGTCCAGCCCCATGGGCGACCACACCAGAATGTGTTCAAGATGCCCATCGTCGTCCAAATCGAGAGGGAGAATATGGGCGTGTTCATGGCGGCCTTTAAGTGGCGCGCCGTGCTCGTCACAACCGGAAAGTGCCGTATTGTGCGTATCTGCCTTGCAGATTAACGCCTTGTGCAGACGTTCTCCATGCATCAAGGTGTAGATGACGGGCGGCAGAGCATGTTTGTTGCCGGTGGCGGTCGCCATAGCAAGAAGCATTGCCTTGACGTTGGGGACAGTGCGCACGGTGCGGTGGGAGACCGTTCCCACCTTCAAAGCTTCACATCTTCTATGATATAAGACACGGCGGCTTCCAGGCGGCTGACTCCAGCCGAAGTCCCGCAGCCAGTTGGTGTCTTTCTGCAGTGCGTCTATCAGGTCCGCGGGGTAGGGTTCCATCACCTTTCTGCGCTGTTCGAGAAGTCTCTTTTCCGCCGTGCTCAGCTTTTTTTTCGATTCGTCCACCTCGTCCAAATCCGCCAATGTCGCGGCCAAGGCTTTTTTCCGCCAGTCCTCGAAGCTCCCTTGATCGAGCGGAGCAATCAGGGATACCTGCTCCCACCCTCTTGTCGGGGGCATATCCGAAGGAAAACAGTTGGGTTCGGGTAGTTGCTCTCCCTCATTGGCGAGCCGGGCATCAACCCAGCTTTCGGAACGGCCGAGATAACCGAGTTTCGCCGCAAGAGAGGCAAGCAATTCGCCCTCCTCTTTGTTGAGTTCGATATCCCACGTTACGGCAAGGATTCCATTGTCAATCCTCGCCCAGGTGTCGAATACAAGGGTTTTTTCCTCAGTGCCGTTTTTGAACCTTGCCAGCGGCATGTAATGACGACTGTGCGTACCGATGGACTGTGGCAGGCTGTATATGGGGAGTGCTCCGCACAGTTTCAGCAGAAGGGATCGAGCCGGCGAAGTCAATTTATCCGGCTCCCATTTACACTTGGCGTAGCCGACACTGAGGAGTGCTCTAACAATACGCCATGGTGAAGGCGGCCATTCAATCATGCCTTCATTGACGTGATGAGCCCACGGCGTGGCATGGTAACGCCTACCCGGGAAACGTATGAGTAATGTCGGCATGCTAGACCTCGCTGTTTTCGCTGTCAGCATCGCTTTCAGATGTTGTCTCGTTCTCTTTGGTTTCTTTAACCTTCTTTAACTCATCGTTAAAGTTGACCTCCGTCACAATCATTCTGGATTCACACGCGTTGATGGCCGGTCCCAGGGCTTCAAGAAGGTCTGCCGTTGCCGGCAGGGAGAATTCTTTCGGTGAAGTCGCGGTAATTGCGCCATCGACAACTTGAAAATCACAAGCGGTTCGCAACCGCAAATTACCTTCAACCAGTGCGCGGACCTTGTGGAGGGCAAGAAGAATCAGCAGATTTTCCACTTCTTCACCAAGTCCGTATCCTCGAATCTGGGCAAGATCCAGCTTGACATAGAGGGTAATGTCGTCAGCGGTGTACTCGTCGCGCGCAAAGGGTACATTTCCGAATCCTGTCTTGGTGTCGCCGGAGGGGTTTACGTGGTCGTTCTTGACTCCGCCTGACGCGGCTGTCTTTACACCATCTGCCTCGATGAATGCCTCAATTGCCCTGGAAAGCCTGAGCCGTCCACCCGCGAGTTCTTTCTTGGCAAGAAAGATCCCATGCAGCAACGAGCCAATGTCATATCGCAGGAGAACTTCAGCCAGTCTTCCGCGGTTGACCGGTCCCGTTTCCATGACACCGAGTTCGGTTT
Organism: uncultured Geobacter sp.; assembly: GCA_937886325.1. Taxonomy (GTDB): domain Bacteria; phylum Desulfobacterota; class Desulfuromonadia; order Geobacterales; family Geobacteraceae; genus RPRC01. Next base: position 6,226 of record CALABV010000171.1, on the reverse strand, counting down.
TGAGTGTGTCAAAAAATTTGTCCGACCCCGACAGGATGTATGGACTGTTAAGCCGGTGAGATTCAAGGATGGTGTCGGTGAGAAAATTCCCGTTACGCTTGACGCGGACATGGGAAAGACCGGCTAATTCGGGTTTGAGGTCGTTTGCGGCCTCATCCCAGATGGTCATTTCCAGTCGATTGGCCATGCTTTGGGCGCTTTCGACAAGAAGGGATGTCCCGTGCTTTGTCTGGAAGGTGGCCGCGCCGAGTGACGGAAAGCCTGTCGGCTGAAAGCGATGACCCTGAAGTGGTTCAAGCGGGATGGAGAAGAGCAGGCGGTTTACGTTGGCGAGTGCGGTGAGATCGACGGACATGTTTGTTCCTCCTTGGTTTATTGGGCGTTCGGATCGAGACGGCGGATAGAATCGGCAGCGGCGGCCTGAGAAATCGGGAATGCAAGCGCTGCGGCCCAGCGGCGCGCAACTTGTGCCGTGACGATGCCGCAATGAAAGGTCGTAATGATACCAGCGGCCATCAGGCGGCGCCGTGCGAGTTCAATGGCGGTGGCGGCATCGCCACTTTCCAGTCTGCGGATAATGGCCGGGTCGATTCCAATATTTCTTCTGTCGGGAAGCGGCCACGGCAGCATGGCTAGTCGAATGGCAATCCATGCGTCATCAGGATATGTCTCTTCCAGGTTGGATTTTGGCGGAAGGGGGTTCGATGCCCATTTTTCACCGTCCAGTGCCATGAGGGCGCGTGCGAGAATAATCGTGCGGTCAATGTCTACATTGCCCGATAGTAAGTTTGCGAGATCGGCGGATGAAGAGAATGCCTTGAATGCAGAGGTCAGGGGGAGCCGTCGCCGGCCATTCTGTGAGGCTTCGATAAGACGGCGTTTCACCAGCGCAATTGCATCATCAATTCCGCTACGGCCGAAGATGACGACATCCGACCTGGATTCGAGACGCGCCTGTGAGCCCGTCCCGCTGGTGGCGAAGCGCCACGGCTTCTTTTCATCGAGGGGAAGCCAATGCCGGCGCACAGGGTCAATGGGCCATCTTTTCATCTCATTTCTCCCAAAGGCCGCGGCCTGCAAGGCAAAGGCAACGGCAAGGCGAAATTCGGGGGAACCATCGTCGGCGGCCGTGACCCATTCGGGTCGCAAGGGTGGCACCGGTCCGGCTCTGAACCCGCTCCCCGTTGCCATGACCTCTTCCACCTGCGTCAAGGCTATCAGGACGTCCTGCCATTCCGACCTGCTCTCCGGATGCTGAGTGACCGTGAACAGCGCATCAGTCAGATTTCGTTCAGCTGCGGCGAGCCGGGCAGGAGATTTCTTGTCCCGCGCCTCCCGTCGCAGTTGGGTCAGCCACCGGAATCGGTCAAGGTCGTCAAGGCAGGCCAGCGCCGGCGAGACCTTGTCCGGGACGAGGAAGCGACCGAGCGGGACGGCCAAGTTTGCCTGACCGTTACGTTCGATGTAACCAAATCGTTGGAATTCATTGATGCCACGAGTCGTGCCCAGTTGCGCCACGGCGCGTGCAAAATCAAGAGGCTCGTTTGCAACAGTATGGTACCCAAGTTGTGAACGTCCCTCGGAAAGAAGATGTCGCAATTCATTTAGCGTGAGCGGTTGCCCCCAGAGTGGCATCCATTGTTCGCCGCGTGCACTTTCATCGGCATCTGAAGCGCTTAAGTAACCACTTCCATGCGCGTTGACGACAAACGGCGCAGAAGCACGCGACGATTTCGCATTTGCCAGCTTACGTGTAGCGTGTGCGATGAAGAGGATTGCACCTTCAAGCATCAGGATAAAATCAGCCGGATTCAGAATGCTGTCACCAGACGATCCGGTTGTATTATTGGCACCCCCTGCCATGCCTGGCATATATTGCCCAACAGCGCTACCATTCTGGCAATCATTGATGATCTCCCCCCACAATGCTCCAGTAAACCATTTTGAGGCGTGTTCTCGGGCTACCCCTTCTTGATGGCCGAGGTTGTATATCTCGTTTAGCCTCTGCATGAAATTATTCGTAAAATCTAGACGACCGTCGTTGCCACCTGTCCCGAGAAGAGCCGGAAATTTAGGATCGTTATTGTCATCCAAGACCATCGCGGCATCCAACCATTCCCGGTGCGGGCCTCGCCATTTCATTCGGCAATTGGGGAACATTCCACTCTTGAGTTTCTCAAACTCTTTGTTTGCTACAGAAAGCCGCTTTTTGTATTCCTCAGAGTTGGCCAGAGCTTTTTTTCGATTCTTTAGCGCATCGATTTTCCGCTTCAATTCTCCTTTTTGAACGTTAGTTGGTTTGATTTTGTTGTCAGTCGGAAAGTTCAGCTCTCTCTTCAAACTTTCTCTCTCTTCGGGAGATACTTTCGTTTCCTCTTTGATAATCCTGATTGTTCTATCAGCGCCACACATTTTCTCAACCATAATTTGTGCATCAGCAATTGCACTTCGAAAGTCACTCCATCGTTCTGCGGTTGAAATAACAATCGGGGACAGACCTGGGTCATCAGCATAAAAGAAACCTGATCCCTTGTTCCACGGCGCCACCATCGGTGTTGGCTTATAACTTTCTAGAAAAAATTTCTCAATTTCAGCCCGGTCAAGCGTGGTCGCCAATCGAAACTTTTCCCCCTCCCACCAGCCTCTCGCCGCCTGGTCGGCCTGTTCGGAAACAAGCCGAAGGATGCCGAGCGCTTTCAGGTAATGGGCAAGAGGCATGGGCGCACAGCCGTTCAGATCGTGAATGTGAATCATGAAATCACCTCCTTCAACAGTGGGTCCTCGCCGTCCGCCATTGAGGCACGCTGGTCCGCCGCCCTTATTATTGCCTCCATCCAGGCAAGGCCGAATGGACCGTGAATCGCAAGGAGTGAAAGCACACGTTCCGTCCATCCCTGCCCTGTCCTGTTGTTCAGACCGGCGAAAGAAGGCGATAGGTCAAGGACTCCCTCCGGTACATATGAGACATCCCCGTCTGCGCCACAAAGCGGTAATGCGGGAAGGGCGGCGCCGTCCTCAATCCCCCGTATACGCGTTATCCCGTCAGCAGCATCCCGGTCGGCCTTGCAGGCGTGCCATGAGACACGCACCTTGCCGTGGTGCGCGCAAACAAGATAGGCCAGAAGATTGAAATCATGAGCCGTGAGGTTTATGAGCTGGGCCTCTATGGGGGTTGGCGGGGAGGTTGATGGCGGAAGAATCTCCGGATTCATCCCCGCCAATGTGAGCAATTCACGCCATGGACCGAGAAGGGCGGGATGATCAGGAACATGTCTCCGGAGCACCGCGAAAAGGCCGAGAACAGTCCCCAGTTCGTGCCGGTATCCATGCGCCCGCTTTCCAGACCACGCCGATTTCGGCGCCTTTGCGATGTCTTGACGTTGGGGGCGCTCTTCGAAAACAATCAGATTCTGGAAAACGGGCAGTGTTTTACCGATATCATGCAGTCTCCCGGCAAGGGCGAACAGCACGGCATAATCACGGCACAGAACCCTTGCCATTTCCGATGTCAGCAGGCCTACCTCCCGGCCGTGGTAGGCAATGGTCTGCCAGTTGGCCGTCTGGCTTTGCGATTCGTCATCCTGTCCTGAATCAGCTCTTACGTCGGCATCCGGCGGGATGAGCCCGACAGTTGAGAAATTTCCGTCGTCGGGATTTCCCGTCCATCCCCTGTTCTCGTCATATCCGCCATAAGAAGCGGCAACCAGTATCGTCTGCCCGGGATAAAAGTCACGGCCTTCCGCCTCCCTCCACCCGCTGTCGAGCCAGTCCCATACCCACGCGGTTTTTTTCTTCAACAAGCGCTGGTTCTTGCCAGGCCCGCACAGCCATGTTCTTGCATCGAAAAAAGGGACGGAACAAAGAGCTTTCCGACATGGCCGTAATGCTTCGCTTGGTCCGGTCTTAACGTCGAATTCCGCCCAAAACACCTGTACATCGCGTTCACTACCGGATCGGATAAACCGGCTAATATCGATATCCGCACCGGAAAGATCCGAGGCAGTATCGAAGAGTTCGTCGAGCTCGTGCCGCAGCAGCAGATTGTTTGGGTCGTAAGGATAGAGTCTGGAAAGAAGCTCAGGGTGCTGTTCCTCAAATTGCTCCAGGTTTCGAGGTGAAACATCCGAGAGGAAGGATAAGGCTTCGCGAGCCGCCCGTATTTCATCCACCGAATAGGGTAGCGCTGCCTTGCTCTCCGCGGTTTCAATTACGCCTGACTCATCGATTTCCTTTCTGCCGGTACCTTTGGATTTTTCCAAAGCTTTACGCGCCTTATCAAGGGCATCCCGCGACTGTCCGGCAGGAAGATCGACGATTATTACCTCGGCGGCTCCACCCCATCGGGCGCAACGGCCAAAGCGTTGAACCAGGCTCGCCCACGGTGCAATCTCGGTGATGAGTAATGTCGCGGAGATGTCAACGCCGGCCTCAACCACCTGTGTGGTGACGATGATCCGGTCCGTGCCGGGTGCGCAGGCTTCCCTGTTGAGGAATCCGTCCCGCCATCCCGCGCGTTCTTTTGGCCGGAACCTGCTGTGAACAAGCCGGATGTCGGTCTGCTTCAGTGATTTCTCTTTTGCGAGCGCGTCAAATACATCAACCGCGCTTTTTACCGTATTGAGAACGACAAGTGTAAGGCCGCGGCTATCCAGGCCCGTTTCCAGATGTTTTTCAGTAACGAGCGTTGCCAGTTCTTTCATGCTCTTAATCGGCTCAACTCTGCATGACTTGGTCACGTCATCCCACAGGTGACCGATGCGACCCATTTCAGAAATTCTGAGGGTGGACGGCAAATCCCCTGTCATTTTTTCCGTATCAGGACTGTTGTTAAGCCAATCCTGCTGCAACGTCGCGCTCATCCACCAGGTGTGGCATGGGCGTTTGAAGCGGCTTGCGGCAGCGTCATCATCCCGGAAAGCCTGCAATTGGGCGGAGGTGGCGAGCCCGACATCCATCAACTGCACTTCGTCCATAACCCAGAGCGCATCGTGATTCAGGAGGCCGAATTCCATCGGCCAACGCGCCCGTGGTGACCCGTATCCCCGATTCATGGCGCGTGATAACAGCATGTCCTGAGTACCTATCAGAACGGCGCATTCTTCAGGATACAAGTGCCAATGGCCGCTGTCGGCGCCACCCATAAGGACATGTACACCGACTTTGCCTGAATGGCATGAGGTTCCCTCCCAGAGTAATCCAAGACGGTCCAAGGACATGCGGGCATCCGCCTCCAACTGTTCAACAAGCACCCGCATGGGTAGGCACCAGACCAGGCGACGGGGCCACCCATCCTCCCTCAGTAAGACCCGCCGCCATATCCAAGCCGCCAGAACACCATGGGACTTGCCGAATCCGGTTGGTATGCGGATGAGACGATTCGAACAAAAGTCGTTTTCGGCGAGTTTCCTCTGCCAGTCATGTGGCCAATGGGTCGTCAGTTCGTTGAAGAAATGATCGTATAAGTCCATTCGTGATCTCCCGTGTTTGGGTTACGATTAACGACAATAGGGGTGTTTAAATTGCTTTTTCAAGAATCTGAATTTAATGCTTTCTCGTATTCAGATGACTGACTCGCCTTGAATCCTTCGTAACCGGTCTTTCACATGCTTTTTGTCCCCAAAAGATACGTTTCATAATTCCAGCGCTTCTATGAAATTGGCTTGCCTTTATTTTTCATATGTTCGTGGTAACCCCGGCCTTGCGCGAGGGCGCGGCACGCAGCGCCTCTACGGCGAACATTTCCGATACCGCGATGATTCTTGGGCGAACACGAGGTTCGCCCCTATGGTCGCTATTATATGCAGGGCACCCACACGGGGGTGCCCCTACGAATCGGCGAACTTCATTGCTGTTGTTCCGGGCGGTTTTCCGGGTCCTCCTCCCATCGCGCCGGATTGTTGATGATGTATTCGCGGATGTTGTTCAATTCCCTCTCGTCGCGGATGATGCGTTCGAAGTAGTTACGATGCCACAACCGGCCGGGGAACGGCGGCCAATTGAGTTCCTTGACACCACGGATGTATGCGTTCGTGGTCATGGTCTTGAACCAGTCCATTATGTCACCCAACGTAGGGGCACCCCCGTGTGGGTGCCCTTGTTGTAAACGTCCACCCCCATGTGGGTACCCTTGTTTCAGATGTTCACCCCCGTGTGGGTGTGGTGAATTGGATATTGATCTATCTTTGCTTTTGAGGACACACCATATATCCTAACGAAACTTGGAGGT
>CALABV010000170.1 GCA_937886325.1 uncultured Geobacter sp. | reverse complement strand
TTCCCCCATTCTTCCCGGACGATTTCCCCGTAACGGGTCAGCCGCACCTCCCCTTCCACAACCTCGCCGAACAGGCATTCCCGCTGGAAGGCGCAGATCGTCAGGAAATACGCACCGGCGCCTCGGTAGTCATAGCCGTGCAGTCGCCGGGAGAGACGGTGGTGGATGTCGGGGGTGAAAGACATTGTCCGAACTCCCTTGCCAGTTCAGGCTGCCGTTTCCCTTCTTCTTGTTCCCCCTGCCGCATTCATGGGCCCTGCCCCCCGCATGGCACAAAAAAACCGCCCCCGGAATCATCCGGCCGTGGCGGCTTGTGCCAACTCCCCTGCTTCCCGGTTTCTCGTGGCGACGTTCATGAACCGCTCCGGAAGTGCGTAAAACTGAAAACAAGAAACGCGTCTTTTGTACCAGAACCGAAACCACAAAACCATTTAATTCTTTTCAATTAATACACAAAGGAAGGCGGCACGGCGCAGGTGCAGAACCAAACCGAGTTTGCAACCGCCACGCAGTACTCAGCACATAGTCACCCTGCTCCCTGGCCTGAATCGCCCCCGTCCCCGTAGGGGCGACCCGCTGGGTCGCCCGGATTCTCGTTGCCGCCCGGATCCTTTCGATCGTCTCTTTATCCCTGATTGCCTGTGACCCTGTTGTCGCTTTCCCGGTAAGGCGGGCGACCCAGTGGGGCGCCCCTACGGGCAAATCATCCCCGGTTGCCGGCCGCACGCCGGTACGCCCCTGCAGCATGTCCGCGCCATCCACCGGGTTGTTCTCGTCCAGGTCCCATTGCGCGGGATTGACGACTGAACCGTTGACACAGGGCATGATAAATATTATTATATTCGAAATTTTGAATATTGTTGCCGGGAGGTGGATCATGCCTATCTACGAATACTCGTGCCGACACTGCTGTCACCGATTTGAAAAACTCCACAAGAACGAGAGCGGGGAAACCGTTGCCTGTCCGAAATGCGGGTCGTCCGTGGTCGCCAGGGAGTTGTCATCCTTTTCCTCGCCCGGCTCGCTGTCGAGCGCATCCTGCACCAGCGGCGGTTGACGATTCTGAGCGGTGCCGGGCCGGCACCATGGACAACCGGTGAAACAAACCGGTTTCGCATGACAACTTCAGGGGAGGAACGATGAAAGGGATTCTTATCATCATTGCTGTTGCAGCCTTGTGGATTCTTCTGCAGACCGTGATCCTGCCGCGGCTCGGCATCGCGACGTGAATGTCCGATGCATGCGATCCCGCGGGCCGGGATCAGAAAAAGAAGCGGACGGGCGGCCACTCCCGGTAAGGGATGGCTGATGGTGGCATCCGGAGTGAACGAAGGATGACTTCTACTGATGAATCCAGGTTTATCATGGCGCCCGGGGGACTTTTTCGTGTATGCTGGCGCCGGCCAGACAGAATCACACGACACCGCAGCCCGACAAGGTATCCCGCTCCATGCTCATCATCGTCGAATCGCCGACCAAGGCGAAGAAGATACAGTCCATCCTCAAAGTGAAAACCATGTCCACGGTCGGACACTTCAAGGACCTTCCCGATTCCCACATGGGAGTGGACCTGAAGAGCTATGAACCGACCTTCGTCTACCACGGGAAAAAAAAGAACCTGCCCGACGAGCTCCGGTCCGCGGCCAGGGGCGAAACCGTCATGCTCGCCGGCGACCCGGACCGGGAAGGGTACGCCATCAGCTGCCACATCCACGAGGAGGTGAAGTCGGTCGCCAGGGAATGCCTGCGCATGGAGGTGTTCGAGGTCACCGAGAAAGGGCTGAAGGAGTCCCTGGCCAGGGCGGTCCCCTTCGAGGAGACCAACGCGGGCCTGTACCACGCATTCCTCGGCAGGAGGATCGGCGACCGGCTGGTGGGCTATATCCTCTCTCCCCTGGCGAGCAGGAGCCTCCGGGGGAAGTACAGCGTCGGCCGGGTCCAGTCCCCCGCCGTGCGCCTGGTAGTGGACCGGGAGCGGGAGATCCGGGACTTTGTCCCCTCCCCGTACTGGGTGCTCGACATCCAGCTGGACAAGGAGGGGACGCTCTTCCTCGCCCGCCATGTGAAAGGAAAATTCGGGAAACGGGCCGACGCCCAGGCGATCGTCGAAGCCGTTCAAAAGGAAACCCACGCCTTGGCCGTCAAGGTGGACAGGAAGGAAACCCGCCAGTCGCCGAAACCGCCGTTCACCACGGTGGACCTGCAGGCGGCCGCCGCCGTGCGCCTGAAGTTCACCCCGGAGCAGACCATGAAGCTGGCGCAGGGGCTGTTCGACCACGGGCTGACGACCTATCACCGCACCGACTCGGTGCGCATGGACGAGGCATTCATCGCCGAGATACGCGAGTTCCTGGGAAAGGCGCTCGGTGCGGAGTATCTCCCGGCAAAACCAATCCGGCACACATCGAAAAACACCCAGGCCGATGCCCATGAAGGGATCCGCCCAACGCACATGCATTCGGCCGCGGACATCGCCGCCATCGTCAGGAAGGAAGGGCTTACCGCCGATCATGCCCGGCTCTACGAGCTGATATTCAGGCGGGCCGTGGCAAGCCAGATGGCCCCGGCCCGCTACGACTCCACCACCATGATCTTCGAGGTGGCCGGAGAGAAGTTCAAGGCCTCCGGGAGGGTGCTGAAATTCGACGGCTTTCTCAAGGTCTATGCCGAGGTCGACGAGGAGAAGGAGAAGAAGGGGGACGAGGAGAGGCTGCAGCTGCTCCCCCCGGTGGAGGTCGGCGAGCTGGTTCCGAAGGTGAAGGAAACCCTGGAGGAGAAAAAGACCAAGCCGCCCGGAAGGTTTACCCTCGGCTCCCTGGTCAAGGAGCTGGAGCGGCTCGGCATCGGCCGGCCGTCCACCTATGCCGCCATCACCAAGAACATCATCGACCGGTCCTATGTGAAAGAGGAAAAGGGAAAGGTGGTCCCGCTGCAGCCGGGTGAGACCCTGATCGACTATCTGAGGGAGAAGCATCCCTGGGTGATCGATTACGACCTCACCCGCAAGATGGAAGGATTTCTCGACCTGATCGTCGATCAGAAGGAGACCTGGCAGCGCTTCTGCAGGGGGGTGCATGCCAAGATGGGGTTCTCCACTCCTCCGGAACGGGTGGCGGGGGGCGGCCCGAGCGAGGCCCAGCTGAAGTACGCCAACGACCTGGCGGCTAAAAACGGGCTGGTCATCCCCGAGGAGACCCTGCGGACCGGCAAGGCCCTTTCCCGGTGGATTGAAGGCGTCGTGGGGAGGAAGGGGCCGAACGAAGAAAAAGGGGCCCCGCCTCCCCCGTCCGGAAAGCCCCTGAAATGAACTGGCAGGTCTACATGATCCTCTGTTCCGACGGCTCTCTCTACACGGGAATTACCAAGGATATCGACCGGCGTTTCCGCCAGCATGGTGAGGGGCGAGGCGCCCGGTATTTCAGGTGCCGCGCGCCCGTGGAGGTGGTGTACCTGGAAAGCGGGCACACCCGAAGCTCCGCGGGAAAGCGGGAAGCCGCCATCAAGGCGATGTCCCGCACGGACAAGGCACTTTTGCGGGAATCGGCGTGCAACGAGCGAAATCCCGTGGAGACAACAAAACGATCCTGCCGCACGGAGAAACAATGAACGGCCAGAACAGGAAAGACATCCATCCGGGCCTCTCGGTTGCCATCGTGCTCAAGAAAGACCAGCGGACCGGAAGGCTTACGGAAGGGATAGTCAAGGACATCCTCACCAGCGCACCCTTCCACTCGCGCGGAATCAAGGTCAGGCTGGCGGACGGCCGGGTCGGCAGAGTCCATGCCATCCTGCAGAGTCCTGCTTCAGGAGCGTGCATAGCATGACCACCCTCGACAGGTCGTCACGAAACCGGCTTACGGAAAGGCTCCTGCCCCGGTTCGCCGGAGACGCGCTGTTCGATGCAATCGCACGGGCGGTCTGCCGGGCCGGCTGCCTGCCGCGCAAGGAGCTGTACGAGGCGTGGGAGGTTGCGCGGCGGGTCCGTCGCCGGTTCCGGGGCGGCAGGGTCGTGGACCTGGCATGCGGCCACGGACTGCTGGCCATTATCCTCCTGCTGCTTGACGACAGCTCGCCCGAGGCCCTGGCTGTTGACCGGCGCATGCCGGGAAGCGCGGGCACACTTGCCGGATCCCTGACGGATGCCTGGCCGCGGCTGGGGGGCCGGGTGCACTTCGTGGAATCCGACCTGGAGGAGGTGAAGCTTCGGCGCGACGACCTGGTAGTCTCCGTGCACGCATGCGGCGACCTGACCGATCTGGTCATCGATCGGGCCTCGGCAGCCGGGGCGCGGCTGGCACTGCTCCCCTGCTGTCACGACCTTGCCGGCGCCGACCTGGGCGGGCTGCAGGGGTGGCTGGACGGTCCGCTGGCCATGGATGTCGAAAGGGTCGCGCGCCTGCGCTCCCGGGGGTACCGGGTCGTTACGCAGCTGATCCCGGAGGACATCACCCCCCAGAACCGGCTGCTGCTGGCCGAACCTGATTCAAGAACGTCATCGTTGCCGTAGCGGCGTGAAGAGATTTTCCAGTCCGTTCACCTTGATCTCGTAGACCGCCCGCAGCTTCCCCTCCGGAAAACCCTGGCTGTCAAACCATGAAAGAAGGGGTCAGGTCCTTCGACCTGACCCCTTCTTGATTTTATTGGAGCGGGAAACGGGATTCGAACCCGCGACCTTCAGCTTGGGAAGCTGACACTCTACCACTGAGTTATTCCCGCGTGAGACTGTTTATTTATCCCATCGGTTCCTCTTTTGTCAACTGCTTTTTCAGAAGGAAATCCCGCGCTTCCGCTTCCGTGGTCACATGGCCGGAGCCTTCCGCCTCCCTCAGCGCCTCCAGGATCCCGCCGAGGGCCGGGCCTTGACCGATCCCGAGGAGGGCCATCACCTGGTTGCCGGTGAGCAGCAGATCCCCTTCCGCTGGTCGGTAGGAATGGAAGTAGTAGGAGACCAGTCTGACGGCCAATCCCGGCGAAATGGCATTGTTCGCAAGCGGCAGGACCAGCAGTTCCGGCCCGGCAGGCTCCCGATCCCTGAAAAAGCGGAAAAGAACGCGATTCCCGGACCTCTCTGTCACAGCAGGAGGAAAGGAGGAGGAGCAGCGGCAGAGGGATTGCAGCTCCGACCCGGCCTTCGTACCCAGCCGCAGGCGATCGCGGCTCAGCACGATGCGCCTTTCCGCTTCCTCTCCGGCAAGGAACGCGGCCAGCTTTATGAGCGACGAAAGCGAAATCCCTCCCTCGATTCTTCGCTGGAGATGATCCGCCAGTTCTTTTCCGTCGTCGGGGAAATGGAGATAAAGATTTTCCATCATCCTCTCCACTTCCGCGGCACGGACAATACGCTCGCCACAGTCACCGAACGGCTCTTCCATATGACAATCAAGAGGGATTATCATATCAAGAAGGCCGGAATTACCGAGCATTTCCAGGGACGGGGCAATGCCCGGCGCTTCCAGGATGAAAAACAACTCCTCACGGACCCGTTCCCCTGCGACACCGGCAAGGAGATGGGGCCGCCTCACCATCTCCGCCCAGGTTCCGCCGTCTATCCCGAAACCCAGGGTCGCGGCAAACCGGACCGCCCGCAGGAGACGCAGCGGGTCGTCGTCAAAGGACCTTTCGCCACAGACCCGTATCCTCCCCTCTACAATGTCTTTCATCCCATCGAGCGGATCGACGAGAGGTGAAATGTCTTTTGTGACCGGAAGAGCAAGGCTGTTTACGGTGAAATCCCGCAGGGTGAGATCTTCCACCAGATCCCTTCCCCGTATCGGGGCGAAGTCGAGGGTAAACCTCCCGTCCTCCGCGGAGGTTACGACCCGCGACTGCCGCCGTTCCCGGTCGAGCCGGAAAAAGTGCCCTCCGATGCGGCGTGCCAGTTCCGTGGGCAACTCTTCTTCGGCACCGCTCAGGGCGAAATCGTAATCCCGCACGGCCCGCCCCATGACCGCGTCCCGTAATCCGCCGCCGACGAGAAACGCCTGAACCCCGAAAAGGTCCGCAAGCTCCGCAATCAGCCGAAAGCGCCCATCTCCGCGTATGCTTTCAAAGGGGGTGCCCATGCGGCGCGTTACGATCCCAGGGGATTAATCCCGAGCATTCTCAGCATGGTTACGAGTTCGATGAGGGGAAGGCCGATGAGGGCGGTAAAGTCGGCGCCTTCCAGCCTCTCCATGAGGGCGATGCCGAGTCCCTCTATCATGAAGGCGCCGGCGCAGTTGAGGGGATTTTCCCTGCGGATGTAGTTTCGTATCTCGTCGTCGGTGAGGTCGCGAAGGGTCACGGAAAAGGGGACGCATGATATGCGGTTTTCACCGCTGGCAGTGTCAACTGCGGCAAGGCCGGTATAAAAGGTGTGGGTTCCTCCCGACATGCGCTTCAGCTGCTCGAAGGCCCGCTCAGCCGTGCCCGGCTTGCCGACGATCTCTCCTCCGGCCACGAACACCTGATCCGAACCGATGACCACAGCGTCGGGAAAGGCGGCGGCCAGCGAAAGAGCCTTACCCAAGGCGAAGTTCCGCACCAGTTCCGCCGGTTCCACATCCTGGTCGATCCGTTCCTCGAACAGCGGTTCGGCGACCGTGAACGGCAAGCCGAGCCGCTCCAGGAGTTCGCGTCGATAGGGGGAGGTGGATGCCAGCACGATCTGTCTCATGAATCTGCTCCGAAGGATAACGGTCCGCCCGGCCCCGTGCGGCGGGTCGAAGGAAGCGGCTCCGGGAAGGAATGTACGGGAGGGGAGAAATGCGCCGACATCGGCGCCTTGATTGACTACTTCCCGACAAATATCGGGAGTTCCAACAGGTCGGGCACCGTGTCTACGAGGTAATCGGCGGCGGCGACTTCCGCTCTGTCCCCATACCCGAAGGTGCAGCCGACGGCGGCGATGCCCGCCGCCTTTCCGGCCGCGATATCGTTGATGCTGTCACCGACGATGGCGGTCTGTCGCGGAGAGAAGCCGAGGTCGCGCATGACCCTGAAAAGCGGTTCGGGTGAAGGTTTTCGCTCCTTGAGCGAATCGGCGCCGATGATGCATTCGAAAAAACCGTCCGCCTTCAGGGTGGTCAGCACCTTGCGGCACAGGGCCACGTTCTTGTTGGAAACCACGGCCAGGGTTTTTCCCGCGCCGCGCAGGGCCGAGAGCGTTTCTTCGACGCCGGGATACAGGCGTGTCTTGTCCACGATATGCTCCTCGTTGTAGGCGAGAAACACGGACAGACCAATCTCGATCTCCTCCGCCACCGCATCGGGCATCGCCTTTTCCACCAGGCGGCGGGCCCCCTGCCCCACGTAGCCCCGAACCTGATCCAGGCTCACGGCCTTCCTCCCCAGAGAGGTGAGCATGTGGTTGGTCGCATCGGCCAAGTCATCGAGGGAGTCGATGAGGGTGCCGTCCAGATCGAAAATTATCAGGTCAATGGTATCCATGCGGTTTCCACGAGAAGGCGACATCCTTCGCCTTCACTTTTCACTTTTCACTTTTCACTCTTCACTCTTCACTCTTCACTCCCACTCAATGGTTGAGGGCGGTTTCTGGCTGATGTCGTACACCACCCGATTGACCCCCTTCACCTCGTTGATGATGCGGGAGGAGATGGCGCCCAGCACCTCGTAGGGAAGCTTGACCCAGTCGGCGGTCATGCCGTCCAGGGAGTTGACCGCGCGCAATGCGATTGTGTAATCGTAGGTGCGCGCATCGCCCATGACCCCCACGGTCCTGACCGGCAGGAGCACGGCGAAAGACTGCCAGATCTCCCGGTAGAGGCCTGCCTTGCGGATCTCGTCCAGGACGACCGCATCCGCCTCGCGCAGGATCTCGAGACGTTCGGCGTCTATCTCGCCGATGCAGCGGATGGCCAGGCCGGGACCGGGGAACGGCTGGCGGTGGATCACCTCGTCGGGCATGCCCAGTTCGCGGCCCAGGAGCCTGACCTCGTCCTTGAACAGCTCGCGCACCGGCTCCAGCAGCTTCAGGTTCATCTTTTCCGGCAGGCCGCCCACGTTGTGGTGGCTCTTGATGACCGCCGACGGCCCCTTGGTGGATACGGATTCGATGACATCCGGGTAGAGGGTTCCCTGGGCCAGGTAATCCACCCTGCCGAGTTTTTTCGCCTCTTCTTCGAACAGGTAGATGAACTCGTTGCCGATGATCTTCCGCTTCCGTTCCGGATCGGTGACGCCTGCCAGCTTGTCCAGGAAACGGTCGGCGGCGTCCACATACTTCAGGTTGATCTTGAAATGCTTGCTGAAAAGGTTGACCACCTTTTCCGCCTCGCCCTTGCGCAGCAGGCCGTTGTTGACGAATACGCAGGTGAGCTGGTCGCCGATGGCCCGATGGATGAGCACCGCCACCACCGACGAGTCGACTCCTCCTGACAGGCCGCAGATCACCCGGCCGTCACCCACCTTGCGGCGGATCTCCTCCACCTCGGTCTCGATGAAGCCGGCCATGGTCCAGGTGGGACGGCACTCGCACACAGTGAAGAGGAAGTTTCCGAGCATCTCCTCGCCGCGGGGGGTGTGGACCACCTCGGGATGGAACTGGACGCCGTAGAAGCGGCGGGTTGCGTCCTTCATTGCAGCCACCGGGCAGTGTTCGGTATGGGCGATGCGCGCAAATCCCCCGGGCATGGCCTCGATGCGGTCGCCGTGGGACATCCAGACCTCGACACGGTCGCCGAACCCGGAAAACAGGTCCTTTCCTTCATCCAGTTCCATCATTGCGCGGCCGTATTCGCGCTTCTCCGATCGCTCCACCGTGCCGCCCAGTTGATGGGTCATGAGCTGCATCCCGTAGCAGATGCCGAGCACCGGCACGCCGAGGCCGTAGATGCCCGTATCCGAGTGGGGCGCGTCCGTGTCATAGACGCTGGAGGGTCCGCCGGAGAGGATGATTCCCTTGGGACGGTACTCCCGTATTTTTTCGAGAGTCATGTTGTAGGGGTGGATCTCGCAGTAGACGCTCTGCTCGCGCACGCGGCGCGCGATGAGCTGGGTCACCTGGGAGCCGAAATCGAGGATCAGTATCTTTTCGCTATGGATATCGTGTGTCATGGTCAGTTCTCAACCCGGTAATTGGGGGCTTCCTTGGTAATGATGACGTCGTGGACGTGGGACTCCTTCAGACCCGCTCCGGTGATGCGCACGAACCGCCTCTTCTGCTGCAGTTCCTTGACGGTGCGGCATCCGGTGTACCCCATGCCCGCCCTGAGGCCGCCCATGAGCTGATGGATGGTGGCTGAGAGGGGACCGCGCATGGGAACGCGCCCTTCGATCCCTTCGGGAACCAGTTTCGTTTCCGATTCCACCTCGGTCTGGAAGTAGCGATCCTTGCTGCCCTCCTTCATGGCGCCGATGGAGCCCATGCCGCGGTATGTCTTGTAGGCGCGTCCCTGGAAGAGGATGGTGTCTCCCGGCGATTCCTCGGTACCGGCGAACAGGGAGCCGATCATCACCACGTCCGCGCCCGCGGCGATGGCCTTGGTGATGTCACCGGAGTACTTTACCCCGCCGTCGGCGATGAGCGGGACATTGTACTGCCGCGCCACCCGCGCGCATTCGCTTATGGCGGTGATCTGCGGCACCCCGACGCCTGCCACCACCCGCGTGGTGCAGATGGAGCCGGGACCGATGCCCACCTTGATGGCGTCAACGCCGGCCGTGATGAGGGCCTCCGCCGCCTCCGCGGTTGCGATGTTGCCGGCCATGAGCTCCAGGCCCGGGAATTTCTCCTTGATGGTCCGCACAGCATCGAGCACCATCTGGGAGAACCCGTGGGCGGTGTCGATGACCACCAGGTCGACCCCGGCCTTGCACAGGGCATCCACCCGCGCCTCCATGTCGGCCGTCGGACCGACCGCCCCGCCGACGCGAAGACGGCCCAGGCTGTCCTTGCAGGCATTGGGGTATTTTCTGACCTTCTCAATGTCCTTGATGGTTATCAGTCCCTTCAGGTTCCGCTCATCGTCGACCACCAGAAGCTTTTCCACCCGGGTATGCTTCAGGTGCTCCTTGGCCTCTTCCAGGGTGGTTCCCACCGGGACGGTAACCAGATTCCGCTTCGTCATTCGCGCCGATATGGGAAGGTCCAGGTCCGTCTCGAAACGGAGGTCGCGATTGGTAAGGATCCCCACCAGCTTGCCGTTGCTCTTGATGATGGGCACGCCCGAGATCCGGTACTGCTCCATCATATCAAGGGCCTCGCGGATCTTCTGGTTCGGCCGCATGGTAATGGGGTCGACAATCATCCCGGATTCGCTCTTCTTCACCTTGTCCACCTCCAGGGCCTGTGCCTCGATGGAAAGGTTCTTGTGGATGATCCCCATCCCCCCCTCCCGCGCCATGCAGATGGCGGTCCGTGCCTCGGTGACGGTATCCATGGCCGCGCTTATAAGCGGTATGTTCAGGGGGATGTTCCGCGAGATGAATGATGAAAGGTCCACGTCCAGCGGCAGCACGTCCGAATAGGCGGGGACGAGAAGGACGTCGTCAAAGGTAAGAGCCTCATGAATGGTATCTTCTATCATCACGACCTCCTTTTTGTCGTAAAAAAGTGATTTTTATAAATATTACAGCTATTTGGCGATGTCAAGGGAAAAGCCTCCAACAATTGGGAATGGTGATTGCCCGGGTATAATGGTCGCCCCTCCCTATGAAGGGATAAACGCCTCTTTCGCCCCGATCCGGTAGAGCGTCGCCGTGATGAGGCGGACGGCGTTTTTCAGGTCTGTCAGGGAGATGACCTCCACGGGCGTGTGCATGTAGCGCAGGGGGATCTTCACCAGCGCGGTGGCCACGCCGCCGCGGCTTATCTGCATGACGTTGGCGTCGGTGCCGGTCGCACGGGGGATGCCGGTTACCTGCACCGGAATCTTTTCCCGCTCGGCCGTATCAATGATGAGGTCGAACAGGGCCGGGTTGATATTGGCGCCGCGGGGCACGATGGGCCCCTTGCCCAGTCCCACGTCGCCGTTCTGCTTCTTGTCCAGGTCGGGCTGGTCCGTGGCGAAATCCACCTCCACGCAGATACCCACGTCCGGCCTGACCGAATAGCTGCTGGTGGTTCCGCCCCGCAACCCCACTTCTTCCTGCACCGACGACACACCGTACAGATCCACCGGCAGCTCTTTTCCGGACAGGGCGACCTCCCGGAGCACCTCGGCGACCACGAAACTTCCAGCCTTGTCGTCGAAACCGCGTCCGGCGATCCGGTCGCCGTGCAGCTTCTGGAGTCCGACGCGGAAGGTTACCGGGTCGCCGATGCGAACCAGCTCTTCCGCCTCTTTGCGGCTCGACGCCCCGATATCGATGTACTGGGTCTCCATCTTCACGACCGTTTCCCGATCCTTCGGCTCAATGAGATGAATCGGCTTCTTGCCGATAACGCCGGGAACGGCGCCGCCTCTTCCGTGCACCAGCACCCGCATTCCCTGCGTGATCTGGGGGTCGATGCCGCCGATGGCGCCGAAGAAGAGAAAACCGTTGTCATCGATGAATTTTACCAGAAGTCCTATCTCGTCGGAATGTCCCACGAGCATCACCCTGGTGGCGCCCTCGCCTCCTCCCGCGATCCGGGCGATGGAATTGCCCATCACATCGCCGGATACCGGGGCAAAGGGGTTCACGTAATCGCGGAACACCCGCTGGGCGGGCTGCTCGAAACCTGAGGGGCTCGGCGCCTCTACGAGGGATGTGAGAAACCGGAATGATTCTTCGCGCATGATGATGATATCTCCTTGCGGCAAGGGCGGGTTCGCGGCCCGCCCTTGCATGATTCATTTCTTCTCTATCCGTTACATGGGGTATTTTCCCATATCCTTCGGATCCAGCTCTTCCAGGAGCCGGACAAACCGCCCGGCATCTTTCTCCCTGATACCCTCTTCGTCATCCACATCCAGGATAGAAGCCCGGTTGAGAACTTCCTCGGCGACGCGGATAGGAAGAGAATACTTGATGGCCATGACAATCGCCTCGCAGGCGCGCACCTTCACCCGCATCTCCCCCCTTTCTCCGGACAGGATCACGACGGCATCGAGAACGCTTCCTTCCAGCGCATCAAAGCTGATGGATTGAACCTTCACCTGCATCTGCTCGAAGAGGCAGGTAATCAGGTCGCCGCATCCCCGTTCCGCGACGGCATCGCGGTTAATCAATTCAGCTGCGATGGCGACAGACTCCAGGGTGGTGAGCCAGATCGGGAAGGTACTGTCTGCGTCGTCGTTCTTCAGGAGCACCATGGGCGCCTGGGACAGGGAATCAAGGGCGAAACCCTGGACGGTCATTTCGCGGTACGCGGTCTTTTTCCCGGCTCGTCGCGGGGCGGTCATAGCCGTTCTCCAAGAAGGGAATTCCTGAAAGCGCGGATAACCCTGACCGGCACGATACTTCCCGTCAGACCGGGGTCCGCGGCAAAGTTAACAATCCGGTTGCCTCCGGTACGGCCGAATATCTGGTCGGAGCGCTTGCTCGCTCCTTCCACTAGCACCTCCTGACAGGTCCCCACCAGACTTTCGTTGCGCGCCACGCTCAGGCGGTCCTGAAACTTCTGGAGCCTATCCAGCCGCTCCTGTTTCTCGCGGCGGGTGAGTTCGTCCGGGTACTTGGCCGCCGCGGTCTCCCGCCGCGCGGAAAAGACGAAGGAAAACAGGTCCGCGTACCCCACCTCCTCCATAAGGGAGAGTGTCTGGATAAAATCGTCTTCCGTCTCTCCCGGGAACCCCACGATCATGTCTCCGGTGATGGTGATATCCGGCCGGGCCTGCTTCAGGGCAGCAATCTTTCCCTGGTACTCTTGGCGGGTGTAGCCGCGGTTCATCCGCTCCAGGATGCGGTCGCTCCCCGACTGGGCGGGGAGGTGGATGTGTCCGCAAAGCTTTTTGAGGTCGGAAAAACATTCGATAAGCGACGGTGATATGTCCTTGGGATGGGAGGTGGTGAAGCGGATCCGTTCGATACCGTCAATCTCGGCCACGCTCCGCAGGAGACCGGCGAAGTCGGGCTCACCGGGACTTTTCAGGCCGTAGGAGTTCACGTTCTGCCCCAGAAGGGTCACCTCCCGCACACCCGATTCGGCCATTCCCCGGATCTCCCCCAGGATATCCACGGAACGCCTGCTGACCTCGCGGCCCCGCACGTAGGGAACGATGCAGTAGGAACAGAAATTGTCGCACCCCTGCATCACGGTCACGAACCGCGTGACGCCGCCGTCCGCGTCCCTGCGGGGAAACAGGTCGAGCCGCGTCTCCGGATCGAGGAAATCGTTCCGGGAAAGGCGTTCGCCCCTCTCCGCGGCGCGTACCATTTCGGGCAGGAGATGCAGAGAATGGGTGCCGAAAACAAGGTCCAGGTACGGGACCCGTTTGAAGAGGCGATCCCCCTCCTGCTGGGCAATGCACCCCCCCACGCCGAGGATCAACCGACGCCCGCCCCGTTTCAGCCCCTTGAGTCGTCCCAGTTCGCTGTAGACCTTCTGCTCGGCCTTGGCCCGGATGCAGCAGGTATTGAGGATTATCAGATCGGCCGAAGACGGGCTGTCGGTCGGCTCGTACGCCAGATCCTTCAGGAGCGAGACCATCGTCTCCGAATCGTTGACGTTCATCTGGCAGCCGAACGTTTCTATGTAGAGCTTTTTGGCGTTATTCACTCATAAACCTTCAAGGAGGATATTCCGCTGATAGTACGAAATTTTTCCGTTTCGAGTCAACAGGTTTCACGATGAGAAAAATTCATGGAAGCGTAGCCTCACCGTAATAAAACAGGTGTTTATATGCCTCATGTAACTTCAATCAGGGGATTTGACGGGATAGACAGCAAGTTACAGCGCATTCGTTTCACGTCACCCATACGCTGGTTGATTTTGCGCAGGACCGGGCGGTGCACAGCCGCAACGGACTTCATGCAAGCGCACGAATCCCAATTCTCCGGCACATACTACCACAGCCGTCCAATCCACTTCAGAAAGGCATACCAGAAACGGTCACCGAACACGCCGCCAAGCAGGGCAATGGCGAGGGATGCGATTCCGATGCAGAGCCAGGGAGAAAGGCCGGGCGTCCAATTGGAAAACCAGAAAAGAAATCCGCAGAGGGCGCCGAACAGGGCTCCACAGGCGAAATGCACACAAAACCGCTCCCAGTCGTATGGGGCATCCTTCTTTTGGCGAGGTATTGAGGCCCTGTGACTGACCATGCATCTCCTCCCTTTTCGCTCCCGCGGGCGAACCGCCTCGCCTTTACACTAACGCGCATGCCCGTTCGACAAGAGTCCTCAGGCTTTCTCTCTCCAGGGCCGGTTCGAATTTATACGACTCGCGACGGCATCGTTCCACCAGTTCATCGTAAAACCCGTGATCCGTTTCAGCCCGCATGAGCAGGTCGGCCAGACGCCGGGTATCCCCCACGGGAAAGAGCCCGGGATAGTCGGCGCCCAGCAGCCCCCGCATGCACGCCATGTCGGTACCGATAACGGGAACACCGGAGACGACCGCCTCGGACACTACGTTGGCGCCCCCCTCGAACAGGGACGAGACAACCAGCAGCCGGCTCTTCAGGAGGATCTCGGCGGTACCCTCCGCGGACTTTTCACCGAGCCGGCGGAAACGGAGGTTCGCGGCAACCTCCCGTTCCGCCTCATCCCCGAGCTCATCAGAAAGGGCCTTTCCGACAAGGGACACCCGTATCCTCGATTCGGGAGGCAGTAGACGGGCCGCGTAGGCGGCCCGCAGCGGATCCTTCACCTCCCGCAGATGGGCGATCACGCAGACATCGAAATGCTCCGTTTCCCTTACGGAATGTAGCGCAGGCGGAACAGCCGACTGAAAGATAACCATCGCCTTTTCCCGAACGTCCGCGGGCACATCATCAAGCGCCAAAGGGTGCAGCACAACCAGTTGGTCGGCATGGCGCAGCACGTATTCAGCCGAGGGGTCATCCTTCAGGTCCTGGTAGAGGTCCGTTCCGGTCAGGCAGATGACGATGCGCGGCGCAGCCGCCGAATTCACGGCGTGCCGAATCGCATCCAGGTTCTTGTAAGCGTTGAATGCCACAAGGAGGTCGCACGGTTCGCCGGCCGACTCCGGACCTGTTACGACACGGTGTCCCAGGTCTTCGAAAAACGAGCGCCAGCGCTCGCTGGTGACGGCGTTGCCGTTGCGGACGTTGGACTGGTTCGGGGAAAGCAAGCGGATAATCATGCCGGTAAAACCTCGGTTCATGGAGTTTCGTGGCGGTCGCGAACGGTTCGCTCCGGTCCGGATCACGCCTTCAGGATGGAAGATCCTACGTTTTTTGCCCTACAAGTTCAATAGGGAAAATCCTGGGGACACACTGCTACACACTACCTGACCGTCGAAAATCATATCCATGTTCTCCCACAGAGGGCACTATCACTGCCGGCAAGCGATCCCGACGCAACAATTACACGCGGCCCCGCAAGGCGTGTATACTTACACACATGAAGAACGATCACGTTGTCCGAAAGGAGCAATGCATGCACGAGCCGGTTACGGTAGAAATTTTCATCATCGGCAACGAAATCCTTAACGGAGAGATCCAGGACACGAACAGCCATTGGCTGTGCAGGGAGATTACCGGCATGGGCGGGCTTGTTGTTCGGCAGACGGCGCTGCGCGACGATCTGGACGGCATTGCGGCGGCGCTGCGCGCTGCGCTGGAGCGGGGGACCAGGGTCATCATCACCTCCGGCGGCCTTGGACCGACCGCGGACGATCTGACCCTGGCCGCGGTTGCAAGGAGTGTGGGCAAGGAACTTCGCCTCAATGAGCAGGCGCGCGACATGATCAGGGAAAGCTATGACACGCTGTACGAAAAGGGAATTCTCGATCAGGGCGGCCTGACCCCGGCCCGGGAGAAAATGGCCTGGCTCCCCGAAGGGACCATACCGCTCTACAACACCGTGGGCACCGCGCCCTGCTCGCTGCTGCACGCCGGCAACGCCGCCATCATCTGCCTGCCCGGTATACCCAAGGAACTGTACGGGATTTTCAACAGTTCGCTGCAGCCGTTCCTGCAGGAGACCTTCCGCGGCGGCAGCGCCGTCATGCGGACCATGACCGTGTACTGCAACGACGAGTCCATCCTGGAGCCGGTCCTGAGCAGGGTCGTTCCCGCCCATCCGGGTGTGTACATCAAGCTGCTCGCGACCATGCCCGGAGAAACGCCGCAGCTGGATATAACCCTTACCGCCGTGGGAGAGCACAGGGAGTCGCTGGAAACGCTGATTGAAGCGGCGTTGCGTGACCTCAAGGAAGGCATCACCTCCCTCGGTTTCGCCTGCCGCGAAAAGGAACAGCAGTAAGGGTTGACTCCACTGACATTTCCCGGCTCGAAAAGGCCGCCATCATTCCTCGGGTGCCGTGTGTGCACACGGTTCCATGTCCGGGCGCCATTTCCGGGTTGCCGTGACGGATGGTATTGTATACAATGAAAATCTCACGAAAATGGTGCGGGACTCCCGACAGTCCCGAGTGCCGTGGCGTGTTTCAGGGCTTTCGTGCCTGTCCGTGGAGGAACGGCGCAATCAGAGGAGACAATCCGTTGTACCGTCACATCCCTTTGTTCATAATCATACTGCTGCTCTCAATCTCCGTCTCACGGGCATCCCTGCTTCCCTCCGATGACGAGGCCCTGCGCGTTACGGCGGACAAGATGGCGCGCCGGGAGTATGCCGGCGCCCGCGAGTCGGCCCTCCAGACCCCGACCGGCCCGGCGCGGGACTTCGTGCTCGGCGTCGCATCCTACCGCCTGGAAAGATGGGACGAAGCGGAACGCGTGCTGACGGGGAGCGCGGATGCGTTCCCCCTTCTGGGAGATTTCGCGCTTTTCTACCGGGCACGGTCTCTCATGCAGCTGTCCCGTTTCGACGAGGCCCTGCCCCTGCTCCAGCGGTTGCACAAGGACTACCCCCAGAGCCCGCTGGTTCGTTCCAGCGATTTCCTCACCGCGGAGATCCTGTTCCGGAAAGAGGATTTCCGGGGCGCGCTGGACGCCTATCTCCGCTGCGTGGAAACCTATGCCTCGGGGAACGATGCCCTGCGGGCACGGTATCAGGCCGTTCTCTGCCGTGAAAGGCTCGGCGATCGCGAAGGCGCGGCGCGGGACCTGCGGGGAATCTGGCTCACCTATCCGGGAAAGGAGATTGCGTCCACCGCTGAGGCAGACCTCACAAGATTGCGGACGGAGGGTGTTCCGGTCGCGCCCTACAGCGGCGAAGAGCTCTTCAAGCGGGGATGCACCCTCTTCGATCTGAAGAAATACCGGGAAGCCCTTTCGACCTTTTCCCTGCTATCGGTTGAATCCCTGCCGGAAAACCTGCGGGGCAAACTGGCGTTCAGGAATGCGCTGGCGCTGTACCGGTTGAAAAAAAACCGTGAGGCGGAACAGGCCCTCGCCCGGCTCTCTTCCGCGGATTCTCCCTACCCGGAATACCGGGAAGAAGCCTCGTACTGGTATGCCAATCTCCTGGACCGGGTCGGCAGGGAAAAGGAGGCGCTGGTAATCTTTCAGAGACTGGCGGAAACCCGGCCCCAATCGGAACTGGCCGACGATGCGCTGCTCCAGGCGGCACTCATCAGGAAACAGTCCGGTGAACACCGTGAGGCGCTCTCTACCTACAGAAAGCTCCTGGACGAGTACCCCACGTCGCCCAACGCCCCCCGCGTGCAATGGGAGATGGGCTGGAGCCTCTACCTGAGCGGAGAATACCCTCCTGCCGCCGACGCCTTCCGGAAGCTCGCCGAAAACCCTGAATACCGGGAAAAAGCCCTATACTGGATGGGCCGCTCCCATGACAAGGCTGGTTCCCGGGACGCGGCCCGGGAGGCCTATGCCATTCTGCGGGAGGAATTCCCTGCCGGGTTTTACACCCTGAGCATTGAAAAGGAAACCGGAACCCGCAACGGTCTCATGCCTTCCATCAGTCCCGCCATACTCTCCACTCTCCCCCTGCCGTCGGGATTTGAACGGGCGCGCACGCTCATTTCGCTCGGCCTCCGGGAAGAAGCGCGGATGGAACTCGCCTCCATCAAGAAGCGAAAAGGCGCCGCGTTCAGGGGGTCACTGGACGTCGCGGCCCTTTACCTTGCCATGGACGATTACAAATACGCCATGGGGCTATTCGCCATGGAGTCTCCCCGAAATCAGGCCCCCAAGACGCACTATACCTGGGCCATCCTCTATCCCGCGGGGTTCAGGGAATCTGTTTCCCGCCATGCGTCGGCTGCCGGAATCAGCGACCACCTGACCTTTGCCCTCATTCGGGCCGAAAGCAATTTTTCAACCGAAGCGCTGTCTCCCGTGGGCGCGGTCGGGCTGATGCAGCTGATGCCGGCAACGGCACGGGAGACTGCACAAGGGATGGACGAGGTCGTCACCGTTTCCCGCCTCCACCACCCGGACCTGAACGTAAAGATCGGGACACGCTACCTGAAGCAGCTCCTTGCCCGCTTCAACGGCAACGTGGTTTCGGCCGTTGCCGCCTACAATGCGGGTTCGGGGCCGGTCCAGCGCTGGCGCAAGAGGCGCCCGTCCCTTCGCGAGGACGAATTCATCGAAAGCATCCCCTACCCCGAAACCCGCGAATACGTGAAAAAGGTCATGGCGGCGGCGGAGGTCTACCGCCGCCTCTACGGCCCGGTGAAAGCGAACACGGAAGTCGTACACGCCTCCTCCGAAGCGCAGAGAGAGTATTCATCAGCCACTACGGCTTCCCCGGCGACTCCTTCTCAAATTCCGACGAATTAAGTGTATCTCATGCCTGAATCCACGGCGACTGAACGCCGAGACGAGCGGAATGCCGGGGTTTGAACGTCGTTAACGCCGGTTACGCCGGGTGACCTTCGCCGGGCTGGTTCAACCCACGCCAATGCAAGAAACCGAGGCGTTCAGCGAAGGCGTGAAGGCGCCGCGGATTCAGGACATACTGTATCCCGCCCGAAACCGGGGCGGGATTTTTTTGTTGCGTTTAAAACATATGTTTGATACAAGCGTTTGCATACCACTCCCTTGGGAGGCGCCATTCAGCAATGAACACGGAATTGTCGGAAACCAGGACGCGTATCCTGGAAGCGGCGGCATCAATATTCGCCGAGCACGGGTTCGCCGCGACCACCATCCGCATGATCTGCGGGCTCGCACGGGTAAACCTGGCCGCCGTCAACTATCACTTCGGAAACAAGGAAGGTCTCTACAGCGAGACGATCCGCTACCTCCGCCGACAGGCGTACGACAGGTATCCCACCACCTACGACCTGTCGCCCGGCGCATCCCCGGAAGAGAAACTGCTCGCCTTCATCCGCTCCTTTCTGCTCCGCACGGCCTTCGATGAACGAAACCTGCGCTTCGGTACGCTGGTGATGCGGGAGATGGTGGAGCCGACCAGCGCGCTCGATATGATGGTGGACGAAGGGATCCGTTCTTTGTTCGGCCAGTTGGTGGACATCGTGCGATCGCTCATGGGGGAAACCGCCGATGAAGAGACGGTGCTTGCCTGCAGCCGAAGCGTGATGAGCCAATGCCTCTTCTACCTTTTCAGCAGGTCCGTCATCACCCGGATGTCGTCGGAGCACCAGTTCGATCAGACGGACATCGACACTATATCCGGTCAGATTCTTTCCTTCAGCCTGCATGCCCTGGACGGACTGCGTGCGGAACTGAACCGCAAGCGGACACGCGCTGAAAAGGTTCGGAATGAAAGGTGAGAGAATCCAACCCGTAAACAAGTGGCTGATCACCCTTACGGTCATGATCCCCGCCTTCATGGAGATAGTGGACACCTCCATCGCCAACGTGGCGCTTCCCCACATGCAGGGCAACCTCAACGCCGGGACCGACGAGGTCACCTGGGTCCTCACCTCCTACCTCATCAGCAATGCGGTGATCATGCCCATGACAGGCTGGCTGGCGCGCATGTTCGGCAGAAAGAGATTCCTCATCTCCTGCATCATCATGTTCACGTTTTCCTCTTTTCTGTGCGGCATGGCCCCCAATCTCGGGGCGCTTGTCTTCTTCCGGATTCTGCAGGGAGCGGCCGGCGGAGCGCTGATCCCCATGAGCCAGGCCATCATGATGGAGTCCTTCCCCCCCCAGGAGGGGGGGATGGCCATGGCCATCTTCGGTATCGGCGCCATGTTCGGCCCGGTGGTCGGGCCGACGCTGGGCGGATGGATCACGGACAACATGTCGTGGCGCTGGATCTTCTACATCAATATCCCGGTCGGCGTTATCGCCGTCCTCATGGCCAAATACTTCATCTTCGACCCGTCCTACCTGAAACGCCACAAGGCGAGCATCGACTACTGGGGGCTGGCGCTCCTGACCCTGAGCATCGGATCGCTGCAGGTGGTGCTGGACAAGGGGCAGCAGGACGACTGGTTCAACTCGTCCTTCATCATCACCTTTTCCATCGTATCCGTAGTCTCGCTGATCCTGTTCGTATAC
This sequence comes from uncultured Geobacter sp., assembly GCA_937886325.1. Classification (GTDB taxonomy): domain Bacteria; phylum Desulfobacterota; class Desulfuromonadia; order Geobacterales; family Geobacteraceae; genus RPRC01. The sequence goes on along the minus strand of CALABV010000170.1, from coordinate 2,419 downwards.
GCGGAACTGAAACACGAGCACCCCATCGTCAACCTGCGGCTGTTCAAGGATCCGGCGTTCGCGTCCGGCAACTTCATCATGTTCATGGTCGGTTTCTGCCTCTACGGCTCGGTAGTGATGCTGCCGCTCTTTCTCCAGACCATGATGGGGTACAGCGCAACCAACGCCGGTCTGGTCATGGCTCCGGGAGGAGTGGCGTCGGTCATCGTCATGCCCGTCGTGGGCGCTTATATCAAGCGCCGCAGCGGCAGAAGAATCATCTTCGCCGGACTGGTGCTGGGCGCGATCTCCCTGTTTTTCATGCGGGGCTTCACCCTGGAGGCCTCCTACCGGGATTTCGTGTGGCCGCGCGTCATGCTCGGAGCGGCACTGGGCATGATCTTTCCGCCCATGACACGGCTCACCCTGGCCAACATCCCCCGGGTCGAGATGGGAAACGCCACCGGCATGTACAACCTGCTGCGAAACATCGGCGGCAGCGTCGGCATTGCCCTGTCCGCCACCATGCTGACCCGGCTTGCCCAGTTCTATCAGGCAAACCTGGTCGGGCACGTCAATCCGTACAACCCGCTGTTGCAGTCACGGTTCAGGGAACTGGCGGAAGCCGCCGCGGCACGCGGCCTCGATGCCGTATCGGCACAAAAGGCCGCCCTGGGAATCCTCTACCGGGTCGTGGAAAGGGAATCCGGCCTGCTCGCCTACACCTACATCTTCTGGGTTCTCGGCATTGCGTTCCTGGTCATCATCCCCTTCCTCCACTTCCTCCGGAGGCCTCGATATGCGCCCTGAAGGCAGGCACGGGGCAAAGGGCGAACGGCAAAGGGTGAAAGGAAAATCCGGGAGGGAAAGAAGTACCATGTTGACAACATACCCCCACTTCGATAGTAATGAACCCCGATACAGCGAGCCGTCCTCCTGACACCGGGCGGACAGACAGGGAGATACTTAATGGCACGAATCATCCTCACCACCATCTGCGCCGCAATCCTGCTGGCAGGCGCCGCGCATGCGGAAAGGCTGACGCTGCGGGACTGCCTGCGCAGGGCAGCGTCGGCCAACCCCGAGCTGAAAGTGACCGCCTTTGACGAAAAGGTAGCTGCCGAAGGTATCGGAATCGCCCGGAGCGGATACCTGCCGCGTCTGGACTTCCGAGGCGGTTACACTGTCCAGCAGGATCCCCAGGCTTTTACCATGCAGGGCCAGACTTTGAGAACCCAGCAGGAAGATTACGGTTTCTTCTCCGTTGCCGCCGAACAGACCATCTACGACTTTGGACGGACATCCGCCCGCTTCGAACGGTCGAAGGCCGTCCGGGATGCGGCGGCCTTCAGCTATACCGCCCACGAAAAGGATATCTTCCTCCAGGTGGTCCAGGCCTACTATGGAATCCTGGAATACGAAAAGCTTCTCCAGTCCGCGGAGGAAGAGGTGGCGCAGATGACCGACCACCTGCGCGTGGCGAAAAATCTCTTTCAGCAGGGAGTGGTGACGCGCAACGATCTGCTCCAGGCCGAGGTGCAATTGGCAGCCAGCAGGCAGCAACGCCTCATGGAGGCAAACCGGGTCTCGAACGGCCGCCTCTACCTCAACTACCTGATTGGGCAGCCGCCGGCCTTCCGTGCCGACCTGGAGGAGGCCGTCATGAAGGAGACATCTTCCGACGAAGGGAACGTGACCGGCTTCGACCCCAACGTCAGGGCTGAAGTAAAGGCGCTGCGGAAGGGCATCCTTGCCGACGAACTTACCATCAAGGAAAGCAGGAGCTTCTATTTCCCTGAATTGTTCGCCCGGGTCGGAGCCGAATACGTGCAGAACGATATGGTCCAGGAGCAGACAATCTTCTATGCGACCGTGGGCCTGCGGATCAATTTCTTCGACGGCCTCGCCACCACCTCGCGCTACCGGCAGGCTGTACAGTCCCGGGCGCAGAGCGAAGAGAAACTCTCTACACTGAAAGAGCAGATCCGCCTGGAGTACGACATGGCGCTCAATGACGCCCGCATCGCCGCGGAGCGGATAACGACGGCGGAGACGGCGGTAAAGCAGGGAGAGGAAAACCTGCGCATCAACAAGGATCGGTATCAGGAACACGTGGGCACGGCCACCGACGTGATCGATGCGCAGACCCTCCTTACCAAGACGAGGACCGAATACTACCGGGCAATCTTCGACTATCAGGTCGCCGTTGCCCGGATACAGAAAGCAAAGGGTGAGCTGTAGCCCGTTACATGCGTGATATGGAGGATGTAGATGACTGAAGAACACACCACCGCCGGGACCGCCCGGGAAAATGAAGCGCCCGCGCCTGGGAAAAACGGCAGCAAACGGAAGCACGCAGGTCTGGTTCTCATCCTGCTGGTCGTTGGGGCGTGAGATCGGAAGAGCACACGTCTGAACTCCAGTCACACTGATATATCTC
>CALABV010000169.1 GCA_937886325.1 uncultured Geobacter sp. | reverse complement strand
CCTGATTCGTTGCTGCTCTTGGCGAAATGGAGCGTCAACAGCCGATAGTGTCCGAACCCGCCGTAGCTTCAGCGAAGGCGGGTGAGTTTATCGGCTGTAGCGAAATGAGCCTAGAGCAGCAGAAGCAGGCCGGCCGGAGTGAACGCAGGACGACTCCACCTGCCGTTTTCAGATATACGTGTTGCGGAAGGGTTACCGCTGGAATACATCGGGGGATACTACTCCCAAAAATGGGACGTTTCAACCCGAAAACGGCAGCTTCAGGCAGGCGACCTCACCCCACAGGACGGCCGCCGTGCGGGCGGCATCACCGGCCGAGACGTCCCCCCACGTCCCTTCATTCAAGCGGCGCAGCCTGAGGGCCTGATCATCGAACCTGCGCGGGAAGGGGTGCAGGTGGTAGCGTACCCGACCCTTCATGACCGCGGCGGCGGAGCAGCCGGCGTACCCTGCCCCGGAAACAACGTCGGTGAAGCGCACCAGGCTGCGCTCCACGGGAAAAAGCCCCCTGTCCGGGGTGAATATTTCAGGAGCCCCCTCCATCTCCCTCTCAGCCATGATGCGGCGCGCCTCCAGCATCAACCGATCCATCTCCTCCGGAGATCCGCTGTGCACGATGCAGCAGGCCGGCCGAATGCCCGCCACGCCATCCATGGGACGGGCAAGGGAGACTGGCCAGGGAGCCGTGACCACGCGACCGTGCCGTGCCGCCTCCTCCCGGCAGGCTTCTTCCTGATCTTCGATCAGAATCGACACCCTCGGCCAGACAGCTCCGGCCAGGTCGCCGCACCGCTCCCGGTAGGCGTCCCAGCGCAGGTAGCGGCCCACCAGCACGCGGGGGAGGCGAGGAGCCCTGTATCTCAACTCCCCCAGCAGGCCGAAGGGAAAGGTGTCCACCACGATGCAGGAGACGTCGTGCCTGTGTAGATACTCGTCCAGGAAGCGGGCATAGAGACGCCGGTCGGCCATGGCCCGTTCCGGGACCAGGTCCATGGGGCAGGGTGAGATGGGGCGGGCAACCTCGGCACTCCTGCTGGAGACGAGCAACCGGACGCTCTGCAGGAGCGGTTGCGGAGCATGGGCCAGGAGCGCAAGCGATCGGGAGATATGGCCCAGCCCGCCGCCCAGGGCATAGTAGAGGATCATGGGTACTCAGCCAAAAGGGATGCGATAACGTTTCTCTCGCTCAGGAAATCGTCGCAGCGTGCGCAGGCATCCAGGCGATCTCCGGATGCCATGAGGGTCTTGAGCATCCGCATGGGTTCACCCTCCAGGATCTGTCTCACCGACTGATCCGGGAACCGTCCCAAGGGCGCCGTGGATCCGCGGGCCATGCAGCAGGGATGGCAGGAGCCGTCCGGCGAGAAAAACAGATGGAACCACGGCACATGGCAGGGGATTCCTCGAAAGCCGTGCCGGCCCGCCGCCGTTTCCCGAAAGTGTTCGGGAGTCGAGCCGAAGGGCGCTCTCTCTTCCAGTTCCTCCCAGCGGGCCGCCGCCGCGGAGGCTCTCTCAACGGCCGCTCGGGAGGGAAGGAGGCCGGGCGCGACCGGGTCCACCGGTATCAGTTTCCAGGTGACCTCCGGCCCGAGCCCGCTGACCAGTTCCCTCAGGCCGTCGAGCCCCCGGGCCGTCCTGGAGGTGACCACCGTATTGATGCGCAGCCGGATCCTTCCCCGTGCCGCGATGCGCTCCGCCGCGCGCACCACGGCCTTGTGCGAGCCTTTCAGGCCGCGCAGCCGGTCATGGACCTTGCGGTCCGCGGAATCGACGGAGAGGGAAACCGAATGGACCCCCGAATCTTCCAGCCGACGTACATCTTCCTTCCCCATCAGGAGACCGTTGCTGGTGAGGTTGACCTGGATGCCCAGGCCGGCCCAGTCGGCGAAGATGGTATAACAGTCGGGGTGCAGCAGCACCTCGCCACCGGAAAAATGGACCTTGCGCAGGCCCTGGCCAGCAAGCTCGCGCCCCAGGGCCGACGCGGTTGGGCGTGACATGACAACACCGGCTTCGGGCAAGCGGCAGAAGACGCAGGACAGGTTGCACTGCCACAGCAGCTTCACCTTTGCGGTAAGGACCGGAAGGTCGGGGCACGGTTCATGGGAGAGCCGCGCCAGGGCAGGGAGGATGGCGGGATGGGAGCTGACGGCTGCGCGAAAGTCCATACTACCCCCCGCTCAACCGCAGCAGGGCGGATTCCAGGATATCGGCCTCGTGGACGCCGGTAAACCGTGTCGTGACGGTGGTGCGGCCCGCTTCCCCGATATTGCGGCGCGCCTGAGGGGCGAAGGAAAGCGCTCGGGCCAGGGTGTCGGCCGCGGCAACCGCGTCCCCGGCATCGAACAGGAATCCGTCGACGCCGTGGCGTATCACATCCGGCATCCCTCCGGCACGGGAGGCCACCACCGGAACACCGCACGCCATGGCCTCCAGCAGGACATTGGGCATGCCGTCGTACAGGGAGGGAATGAAGACGATGTCGCAGGCCAGGTACCGGGGGATCAGGTTTTTTCGGGGGCCAAAAGGCTCGGAGCTCCAGAAACAGGCGCATGTTTCCTCAAGCTCGCTCCGCTCCTCCATCGGAACGTCTCCCACGGTAAGCAGCCGGGCACGGCTTCCCATGCCGTAGTCGCGGAACACCCGGATGGCGGTGGAGAGTCCCTTCTTGTACTTCAGCCGGCCGAAGATCCCGACCAGGGGCCGACCGTCGGGCGCATGCCGGGTGCGCAGGGCGGCGGCCGCCTCCAGGTCGGAGGGGAAGGATATCCACTCTTCCGGAATGATGCCGACCGGCGTGAACAGGACCGGCCCTTCCCGCATTGCCGCGATCCTGGATCGCATTTCACTGGAAACGGCGCACACGAGATCGGCCCGGCCGACGGTATGGTGGACCATCCATCCCCGGCCCGGATCGTGGCTCAACCGGTCCAGGTCGTTGCCGCGGAACATGGCCACGCTGGGGGTTCCCAGCCACGTCCCCCACAGGGTGGCCAGGTAGCCGGGAATTCCGCCGCCGAAACCCACCGGCAGACATCCCTCCAGGCTGCGGCGCTTCAGGAAGAACAGCCGTTCCAGTTCGCCCTGCCACCCCTCGGCCCGCCAGTGGCCCTCCCTGTCCCGGAGGCGGAAGGCGGCGTCAACGGTTTCAGGAGACCCTTTCGACAGGTGCAGGACGGTCAGGGAGTGGCCCCGGTCGCGCAGGGCGTTCACCAGGCGGGTGGAGGAGACCGCCATGCCCCCGCCGTCGGGGCCGTGGCGCTCCGTGATCCAGACGATGCGGGCCATGGGGCTCAGCTGTCCTGGAAATCGTCGGAGCTTCCGGAGTCTCCTTCGTCCGCAGCCCCGAAGTCCCCTTCATCGGCGCTCTCGGAGCCGGATTCCTCGGCGGCTTCCCCCTCGTCCCATTCGCCGCCCGCGCCGCCTCCGCCCATCTCCCCGCCCTCTCCCTCGAATGTATCGAAGTTCTCGTAGTCGGAGGAACCGTAGGTCACCATGCAGGTGTCGCTGTCCGCGGAATGACGGTAGTAGGAGGAGTCCAGGCCGCGCCGGGATGCCTCGTCAGCGTCAAGACCCAGCACCGCGCAATCGGGGCAGAGGATCCCCGATTGCGTGTGGTGGATATGGCCGGCGCAGATGGCCTTGCCGCACATGGCGCAGGCGGCCGCGACTGGCTCGCCGCAGGTGGTCAATGTTAAAAATCCAGTCCGTTGGGCGCATCCGGTCATTGTGTACCTCCCGTGGGAATAGGCTCAGTCGGCGGCGCCGGGGTAATCGCCCCATAGGCGCCGGACAGAAGGGCCAGCAGCGGCCCCGCATCAACGCGATCCTTTTCGGCCGGATACTTCCGCAGCGAGAGAAAGATCACGGCGCCGCGCGGATGTTTTCCGACCCGCAGCGATGTGCCGGCCGGGAGCCGGGGGGATCCCGTGAGCCTGTACCGGCTGTCGTCCAGCAGCAGGCGCGCCCTGTAGTCTATCTTTCTACGGTACTTCCTCTTTGTCTTCCACTTGCCGCGGGGATTTTTCTTCTTGTGGATCTTCTCAACGGTATGTTCCACCATGCCCGCCTGCAACCGGGTCCCGTCGCGGAGACGGCACTCCAGGTCCAGGATCTCCCGCTTGAAAAACCGGTCGATGCACTCCGGGTAGCGTTCGGTGGCGTATTTTTCTCCCGTCCGCACCAGCAGATCGGAATGTGTCGGAGCCAGGAGGCTCGCGTTTACCTTGAGCAGCCCTCCCTTGGCCAGGTCCGGGCCGATGCAGCGGACAAGAGGGCCCAGCACCGCCGCGGCATCTTCGTCCCCCTTCAGTCGATACAGTCGAATCAGCATCACGATGGAGACGACAACCGCGATCACTCCGGAGAGCTGCGCCAGAGAGCAGAGCACGTCGAATGCTCCCGCGTTGGGGAATACGGCGCGCAGGATAGTGAAGACGATTGCGGCGGCAATGCCGCCGAGCAGCAGGAGCCACATCCTCTTGCGCTTGCCCGGAAGCGATGTTCTCCATGCTTCGAGGGCCGCAACCTTGAGAAGCAGCTCTTTCGCGGGCCATACGCCGTGCAGACGCCCGGCGCCGAACAATTCCTTTCCTTCCCGAACAAGATCCATCACCGCCCGTTCCCTCCTTTCACCTCGTCATATACCTCATACAGCCGTTCCCCATACAGCCTTGTCCCGAAATCCCGTCGCGCCCGATCGCGGGCTCCAAGAGCCAGGCGGTCACGCAGGGCGCCATTGTCCAGCAGCTTCTCCAGAGCGAAGGCCAGGGCACGGGAAGAACCGGGAGATACCAGCATGCCGTCGGAGCCGGAATCGATCAGCTCCCGCACCGCGGGCAGGTCGGACGCCACCACCGGCGTGCCGCAGGCCATGGATTCGACGATTTTCAGCGGACAGCACCCCTGCAGCTCGTTTCTCGCGCCGCGCGCCAGGGGAGCCGCGGAGAGGTATGCCCGCGTGTACAGGTCCGTCATTGCATGTTGGTGAACGCCCCCCAGGACCGTCAACCGATCGTCCAGTCCCCTGGCGACGGCATGCTTCCCGAGCCGGTGAATCCCTTTTCCGGTCGAAGCGGCAACGACGAGATGAAAATCGCGCCGGTGGCCGAGGAGGGCCGCTGCCTCCAGCAGGGTGTGCAGACCCTGCCAGCAAGAGAGCGTCCCCGCATACAGGATCACTTTCCTTCCCTGACACGCCGCTTTTTCCGGATCCTCGAACTCTTCGGAAAGAGAGGTGGAAGGCCCCGGCGGGTCGGCCGCATTGGGAATGACGACAATCTTTCCCGCGTCGCAGCCGCGCTCCGCCAGGTAGCGGGCCGTGCGGCGCGAAATCGTGATCACCCGGTCGGCGCGCCCCAGGCATTCATCCTCCATCCGGCGCAGTCGCGCCGGCAGGGACCCGTTCTCTGATAGGCGAGGATACCGGCTCGGCAGCTCCACCGAAGGGAGCCCGTTGACCTCGAAGACAATCCCCCTTCCGCGCGAGAGGGGATGGAAAAGGAGCGGAAAACCGCTCCAGATGTCCCGGAAATGGATAACCGCGGGCGGATCCGCCGCCATGGCATCCGCTTTCTCCGCGATGAAACGGCCGAAAAGCTCGCTCCTGCGCAGCATGTTCCGCTCGTCCGCGGCAAAGGCATGCACCATCGCGCCACTGTCCGGGTCCCGGAAACTGCCGCCCGTGCCGAGGCAGAGAAGGGTTGCCTCTCCGCCGCGGGCCGCCAGCGCCCGCAGATTCGTCCTGATATGGGCCTGCGCGCCCTTGCGGCCCGGATAGGCGTCAAAAGCCCCATAGAGTACCTTCATGAGGCCAATGCTATCACAGAGCCGGTCACTTTGCAGCCTTGTTTCAAACATCTATTTCTGTAGTACCCTGAAAAATGCCTGTCAGGGCCGGGTCGGGGCTTTCCCGGAGACTCTCGTACGGCTTTCATGCAGGATGTCGGTCCAGGGAATGCAGTTGAATCCGGCAGACGGATGAACAGTGTGAAGGACGGTGACCGATTACGAGAGGTTCCGGGAAAGTTCCGGCCCGGCCCCCGCGGCGATACTTTCCAGCCGCACGCCGTGGCCGTCGCCTTTTTTCTTCAAAAACAGAGAATAACATGCTATCTCATGTACCAATCCTGATAGAGGAGGGACGCTTGTGAGCACGGAAAGGAAGGATTTTGACAGCGTTGCGGCCTCCTGGGACGAGAAACCCGAACGGGTCAGGCTTGCAAACGATGTGGCGGACGCCATCCGCTCGGAGATCTCGCTGACCCGTGACATGGATGTCCTGGACTTCGGCTGCGGCACAGGCCTGGTAACGCTCCGGCTGCAACCGTTCGTCCGCTCCGTGACCGGCGCCGACAGTTCCCGGGGCATGCTGGATATCCTGTCGGCCAAGATAGAGCGGCTCGACCTCGCAACTGTCCGCACCCTTCACCTTGATCCCGACGCGATAGACACCCTTCCCGGCCCCTACCACCTCATCACCAGCAGCATGACCCTCCACCATGTACCGGACATCGAGCCTCTCCTGGCCCTTTTTCATCGCAGCATCACTCCCGGCGGATACCTGGCCGTTGCCGATCTGGATTTCGAGGGCGGGATGTTTCACGGGGACGGCGATGGGGTGTTTCATCCCGGCTTCGACAGGGAGACACTGCGCCGGGTCTTCATGGAGGCCGGATTCCGGGATGTTCGCGACACCACGGCAGCGGAGATCGTCAAACCGGACCGCACCGGGGCACGGGGGCGTTTCAGCGTGTTTCTCATGACGGGCAGGAAGCCCGACTGACATCCGTACCATGCGTCCCTTCGTGCAGGGACACCCATGATATCCGGGAAAGGAGTATTCCCATGAGCATTTTCAAGCGCGTGTTTTTCATCCTGGATTCGGCAGGTGGAGTCATCCTTCGTTCTCTTCGGACGGCTCCACCTGCCGTTTTCTGTTTCATTCCGTTCCTTCTGCTGGTGGTTCTGCTGTCGGGCTGCGGATCCGACTCCACCGAGCAGGAAAGCCGGGTGGACAAGCTCCTGAAGAGCATGTCAGTGGAGGAGAAGGTCGGCCAGATCATGGTGGGCTTTTTCCGGGGAGCGACACTGTCCGCGGAGCAGCAGCAGCGTATTCGCGACCTGCACCTGGGGGGAGTGGTGCTCTACAGCAGCACCGGAAATATCGAGAACACCACCCAGGTGGCCGACCTTGTCACATCCATCCAGAACACGGCCCGCGACGCCGGGGGAATGCCGCTCTTCGTCTCCATCGACCAGGAGGGGGGCTGGATCTGCCGGATCACCCAGGGGGTCGCGGTCTTTCCGGGAAACATGGCGCTCGGCGCAGGGGGGAGCAGCGAATTGTCGGCGCATTCGGCGGACATCATGGCGCGGGAGCTGCGGGCCCTCGGCATTACCATGAACTACGCTCCGGTGGTTGACGTGAACAGCAACCCCGCCAACCCCATCATCGGCGTCCGCTCCTTCGGGTCGTCGCCGGAGGATGTGGCGCGGCTGGGCACGGCCCAGATCGATCCCTACCGTGACGCGGGGGTGCTGTGCGTGGCAAAACACTTCCCGGGCCACGGCGACACGGATGTGGATTCCCATCTGGGGCTTCCCATCGTGCGCCACGATCGGGCCAGGCTCGACGCGGTCGAACTCTATCCTTTCAAGGCCATGGTCACGGCAGGGGTCCCGGCGGTGATGACCGCCCATGTGGAGGTGCCGGCCCTCGACCCCTCGGGCCTGCCCGGAACCCTGTCCGCCCCGATCCTCGGCGTGCTGCGGGAGGAAATGGGATTTGACGGCCTGATCATCACCGACTCCATGGGCATGGGCGCCATCGTCCAGGGATGGGGGTTGGAGGAGGCTTCCATCCTCTCCTTTCTGGCAGGGACCGACATCCTTCTGTTCGGCGCTGACAAGGGGCATGAGCCGGGCGAGCAGGACGGGATTCACAAGGCCCTGACGGCGGCGGTAAAAAGCGGCCGCATTCCCATGGAGCGGCTGGACGCGTCGGTGCGGAGGATCCTGACCGTCAAGAAAGAGTACGGCATCCTCGACGATCCGTTCCCGAAGGTGAAGTGGCAGACATCTCTCGCCTCGGCGGAACACGTGGCCGTGGCGCGCCGGGTTGCGGACCTGGGAGTTACCCTGGTGCGCAACAACCAAAAGCTCCTTCCCCTGTCCGGGACGGCCCCGATCCCCGTTCTCTGGCCAACGGAAATGAAGAGTTATCTCCAGCCGCTCCTTGCCGAACTTCCCTGGCTGGTCCCCTGCTATGCTCCCCTGCAGCCGGCGCCGGAGGATACGGCGCGGGTTCTGGAGACGGTGCGGGGCGCGTCGGCAATCCTGGTGGGGAGCTACAACCTGAGCAGCAACACGGGATGGCGTGACCTGATCCTGTCCCTCGGCGCAGAGAACCTGGTGGTCGCCGCGGTGCGCTCACCCTACGACCTGATCCGGATCCCGAACGTTTCCACGTACCTGGCGGTGTACAGCGACCGTCCGGTGGCCATGCAGACCCTGGCAGGGCTCCTGACCGGCAACCAGCTCCCCGGGGGGTTGCTGCCGGTTGAGCTGCCGGCCCTCTATCCCCGGGGATGGGGAATGACCGCGTTCTGACAGGCTGTTGAAAATCTGCCGCGCAGAACCGACCGCCGTATTGTACGGCTCTCTCTCCCTCGTCTGCCTTCTTGTTCGGGATCGAACAGCTGTCATTTCAGGACCCACTGGTGGATGCAGGCTGCCGCAAACCAGGCAGCGAAACTGAACAGCAGTACCGTGGGCAAAGCGAATTCCTTCCTGAAGCAGAAAAAAGCAACCAGAAAGAAAAGGACGGTGGGGAGCATGCCCCACAGGGCGCCTTCTGTAAAATGCTTCATGACGGCAAGATCGCCCCTGTTCTCCAGATAGACCCAAACCAGCACCAGCGCGCCGGTAAGCGGCATGACGCCCACAAGCCCCGCTGCCGACGGGAATCTCTTTGCAATGGTCGTGGCCAGAAGGATAATCCCCACGCTGACGGCTACCTTGATCAGGGTCTGCATGCAATCACCCCGCGGCAAGGGACAGGAACAGCAGAAGGGTCGGAACAAGCATTCGCGCAATTTTCATGACGGTACTCCTTCCTCTCATTTTCTCCCGATTCATACCAAATGAACGCTCAAACAGCAATTCATTATTGATTATTCAAGAAAAAGGCGCTAGTACAGGAAAAACAACGGGCGAACGAATGCCCCTCCCGTACCGGTATCCCCCGTCCCGGTTGCAAAGAACACCCGTGTGTCGGAAAATGTACTACATAAACGACGAAGGAGGACATCATGCTCTGTCCGGACTGCGGTACGAACAATCCCGATACCAGCCGTTTCTGCTCATCCTGCGGGGCCGCCTTGACGCGGACCGCCCCGCCCGAGCCTGCCCCCCCGCAAACGCCGCCGATTCAGCCTCCGGAGCAGCCGGTTCCGCCGCCACCGCAACCGGAAGGGGAGGGCCCTGCGCAGGCTCCATCCGATCAGGCGCCGCCGGAACCTCCGCCTATCCTTTCGCCGGAGCCTCCGGCCCCCGGCCCGGAAGGGCCGCCGAGCCCAGCCGTCACGATTGCCCGCATGGGGGATCGACTGCTGGCGCTCATCCTTGACAGCATCCTCATTATTGCCGCATTTGTCGTGTCGGGGATGTGGGCCGCCGCCACATGGGGCGGTGTGACGAAGCACGGTTTCTCGCTGGTGGGGACCCCTGCCGTGATTGCCTTTCTGGCCACCACGCTGTTCGGAATATTCTACCACTGGCTAATGGAAGGGCTGTTCGGGGCCACTCTCGGGAAGATGATCCTCGGCATCCGGATAACCGCTGTATCAGGGCAGCGGTGCGGGATGAAGCGTGCGCTGATCCGCACCCTGCTCCGCATCATCGACGGCCTGTTTTTCTATCTTGTCGGCTTTGTGGTCGCCCTTTGCTCCAAGCAGCGGCAGCGCATCGGCGACCACGCCGCGAAAACGGTGGTGGTGGATAAGCAGGGGGGAAAGGGACTCCGCGTCGTCTTTGCGGTCCTCTGGCTTGTCCTCGTGGGAGGCGGTATCGTCTTTGCCTGGTTCCTGCATCGAAACGCGCCGCCGTCGTCCGCGGTCGCGAGCGACGGCCTGAAAGTGGCCAAATTCGAATTCCTCGAGAAAAGGGATGGCGCGGTTCGCGCCTCGGCCGTCTATCGTCCCGGCGACAAGCTGTTTACCCGGTACACCCTCTCCGGGTACGAAACCGACGACCAGGGACGGGTGAATCTAAGGATTACCATAGCCGTCACCGATCCCAATTCGCTCACCGTGGCGCAGTGGCAGGGCAACCTGAACCGGAAGCTGGCGGATGATGAATCGGCACAGGGATGGTTCAATTTCACCCTGCTCCCCTACGTGCCTCCCGGCACGTACCGCATACGGATGACCGTGCGGGACGATGCGCGGAACAAGGTCGCGGAGCAGATAACGGTTTTCACCGTTGATGCCCCGCAACCGGTGTTTTCATCCAGCCTCGATCTGCGGGACATGCAGCTCTCCCTGTCCGATGGCGGGCCGCCGGTGACGGGAGCCGTGAGTCCGGGGACTACGGTGTATCTGAATGCAAAGATCGCGGGAATGCAGTTTTCCGCGGACAGGGTTCAGGTGCGTGTGGCATTCCAGCTTATCGATCCCCAGGGAGAGGTGCTCATCGACAAGCCCGACTTCATCATGCTCAACGAGTCCGTCGAATACCATCCACCCGGTTTCTACGTTCCGCTCTCCTCCACGGTTAATCTCCCTTCAACCGGACCCATGGGCACCTATACGCAAAAATACGAGGTGACCGATCTGGTCGCAAACGCGTCCGCGACCTTTACTCAGAAGGTGGATGTGCAATAGTCGAGCAAGGTACTCGAAAAATACACGGCGTGAGAAGAAAGGACGGCCGGATGGCATATGCATGGGAAGGCATCGGGAAGAGCCCGCTCACCCTGGTCCGGGAAGAGCTATCCAGGAGGTTTGTCCGGAGCCGGGAGGTAGACGGCGCCTTTATCGACTACACCATCCTGGCGGATGTGGACGAGGAACAGGAGGACCTGACCGCCGGTGTCCTCTACAAGAACAACAGTCTGTTCTTCATAGTCGATCTGATGATCGAATGCCCGGACGATGTGGAGATACTCGCCAACGTGGCCTCTATCGCCTACGACCTCTATTCCCGCGACGAGCCGTTCTACGGGAGGCTGCTGATCAGGGACGGCAGGACGTACTACCAGCTGAACCATATCCTCGGGGGATCGGGAATGCTCGATCCGGCCATGGCATCGTTTCTCCTGGACCTGGTGCTGAAGGAGGTGCAGGAGGTCATCAACGAAAGGAACGGGGCGGAGTGATGTCCGGCGCATCCCGGCTCTCCTGCAGTTCCCCTCGCGTGAACGGACGCTTCGATTTCCATCCGGAAAAAGTGCGGTATAGTTTCTCGTATGCTTGAACCCGGACATCTGAAAGGAGAACAAAAGCATGAAACGAATCATGCACGCTGTCGCGGTGCTGGCTCTCCTGGCCCTTCCGGCCCTGGCCGCGGCGGAAACCTGGAGCATCGATGCCGATCACTCCAGCGTCGGTTTCACGGTGCGGCACATGATGGTCTCCAACGTCAAGGGGAGCTTCGGAACGTTCAGCGGGACCGTCGAGGTGGATGAAAAGGACATTGCCGGGTCGAAAGTCTCCGTGACCATCGACGCCGCCTCCATCAACACCGGAGTGGCCAAACGGGACGAGCACCTGCGGAGCGCCGACTTCTTCGACACGGCGCGCTATCCGACGATGACCTATGTCTCGAAAAAGGTCGAGAAGAGCGGCAAGGACAGGCTGAAGGTATATGGCGACCTGACCCTGCGCGGGGTAACGAGGCCGGTTGTCCTGGACGTGGAGGGGCCGACCGCGGCGTACAGGGACCCGTGGGGAAAAACAAGGCGCGGCGCAAGCGCAACGGCGGCAATCAACCGCAGGGATTTCGGGCTGACCTGGAACAAGGTCATCGAGGCCGGCGGAGTCCTGGTGGGAGATGAGGTGAAGATCATCCTGGAGATGGAATTTATCAGGAAGTAGGCGTCACGGTTTCCTGATTCGTGATTTTTGATTCGAAGTTTCATAGTCCGGTACTCGCCGTCACGTTCAACACCGCAATACTCATCTCCTTCGCGCTGGTGAAGGTTCCTCCCCTTGCGCTGTGGGACATCCGGAGCATGTCCTCAGCACCGTCACCCATAGAGTTGGCGGCGATTCTCTACTACGGCAGCGCTGCCGTCGCGCCGGGATCAGGCCTGCTCGCGCGAACGGTTTCCCATCAACCTGAAAAAGAGAAGCACGGTCGCGATCGCGGCCGCGCCGCCGGCAGTAAAGCCGGAAGGATAGCCGATGATACGGATCAGGGAACCCAGCGAAAGCGACCCTCCCATCATGCCCAGATAGACGCAGCTGTTGAACATCCCCATGGCGAGCCCCCGCCGAAAGGGAGAGACCGCCTCCGCAATCAGGGCGCCGATGGCCGTGAAGGAGAGCGCCATTCCCATGCCCAATACAATGGCGCATACCGCGAGCGCCGATGGTGAATCGAATCCGCCAAGCGCCGAAAGGCCGACGGCAAGGCAGAGGAGGCCCGCGGACACAAGCCCGCGGCGGTCCGTCCGGTCGGCAACGAATCCGACCGGAATCCTGCTCACGACGTTGGTGAGGGCCTGTGCGGCAAATACCAGGCCGACCTGGGCTGAGTCCAGCCCTTTTCCTTTCGCGTACAGGGGCAGAAAGGAAAGAAAGGCGCCGAAACAAATCGAGGCTCCCAGGGTTGCTACGAGACAGGCAAGCAACGTCCGGTTATGGAGCAGGGAAACGCTTGCGGCCACCAGGTCGCGGGGATTTGTTTTTCGTGCCGCAGGAGAAGACGGAAGTATGGTTCCTGCGGCGAGCGCGGGCAGGAGAAGCAGCGCCGCGGAGAGATAAAAGACATGGGGCAGGCCGAGGGATTTTCCCAGGTATCCCCCTGCTGCCGGGCCGAGAGTCATGGCCGCGTAGGTCCCGGTGGAATACCAGCCGTATGCCTGCCCCAATCGCTCCGGGGGAAGGGAGTCCGCGATCTGGGAGAGCATGCTCGGGACAAAGGCGGCAAGGCCCGCACCGAAGAGGAGGTAGGCGGCGGCCATCTGTCCGGGGGTGCCGCATTGCGTAATCAGAAAGGATGACGCGGCGATTGCCAGGATGCCGCAGACAGCCGGACGCCTGCGTCCCAGGCGATCCGCAAGGAGCCCGCCCGGAATGGAGAACATGCCCGCGGTGAGCATGAACGCGCCGTTGATCATCCCAACCTGCGCCGGTCCGGCGCCAAGCGAGGCGGCATACAGCGGCAGCACCGGGATGCGCAGGTAGGAACAGAAAAAGGTGGCGAACCCTGTCAGGCAGAGGAGAAGAAACAGTCCGTAACGCCGGAGGAAGCCGTTCATTATCAAGGAAAGCCTTTCACACCGATCGGCCGACAGAAATACGTGAAGGATTCGGCAGTCGGAGTCGTCCTTCGTTCACTTCGGGCGACTTCACCTGCCGTTTCAGAACTATTTCATCGCCCTGACCAGCACACGATAGACATCGGTATTGTCCAGCGCCTTTGCCAGGCCTTCGCTGCCGGGTCCTTCACTCCAGATAATCGTGTCGACCGCGGTGTGTTCCTTTCCGGTCCAGGCGGCCTCCACGCTATTCCCCGCTGTAAGGAGACCCGGTTTCGGACCTTGAACGGCAAAACCGCCTGTTTCATGATCCGCCACGACAACCAGAAGGGTATTTTCGGCGCGCCCCGGCACGGCCTTGATCCAGTCGCGGACAACCGTGACCGCTTCATCCAGCGCGAGCACTTCCGACGTCTGCCAGGCGAGGTCGTTCGCATGGTTCCCCCAGTCCACCTGGGAGCTTTCCACCACGAGAAAGAATCCGTCCGGGTCCCTTTCCAGGACCTTGAGAGCCGCCGTGGTCATGTCCGCCAACCGCGGCTCGCTTGCGGCGGAAGTGCGCAGGTACTCGGGCGTCAGTTTCGATTTGGCGAAAAGCCCCAGGATCTTCGGGGACCCGGCGTCGCACGCCTTGTTCAAGTCATCAGCGCCATACACGACGGCATACCCCTTGTTCCGGGCGACCTCGATGAAATTTCCCTTTGCCCCGCAACGGTCCGCTTTCTCCGACGCGAATTTTTCCGTTCCGCCTCCCAGCAGCACGTCAACCCCCGTAACCGTCAGGTACTGGCGGGCGATTTCCTGGTGGCAGCCGCGAAAGGGGACGTGGGCGCCGAAGGCTGCGGGCGTCGCATCGGTTATGACGGAGGTGGCTACCAGGCCGGTTGCCTTCCCTTTCTTTTTCGCCAGTTCGAGAAGGCTCGGCCGGTTGGTTCGCCCGTCACGGTGAAAGCAGATCTCGCCGTTGTTGAATTTCTCCCCGCACGCCCAGGCCGAGGCGGCAGCCGCGGAATCGGTAACGGCGCTGTCCGCGGAATGGGTTCGCTGGTAGCCGATGTGGCGCAGCGTCTCGAAAGCGAGGGGCGCTCCATTGTGGCCGTTCTTGAAGATGCGGGCGGCGGTAACGTCCGCCAAGCCCATGCCGTCCGGAACCATGAAGATGATGTTCCGTGCCGCATCGGCCCGGGAGACGCCAGGCGCGGCAAGCAACATCGGCAGGCAAGCGGCCAACAGCAGTAATGAACGGGATCTCTTCATGGGCAACCCTCCGGCTGATATTTGTTTTCGAGGCTGACGAATACGGGCGGGAAAATGAAAGGAAAAAGAACCCTTTCAGGGCAGTAATTTCTTCATCACGTGCTGCGGAACGCACTTCCTCGAAGCCATGTGGACGGTAAGGGGAGTGAGGACCCCCTTGTCCGTGCAAAACATCTCACTACACCCCTCCGACTCCAGGAGAAACGTATTCCGTTCGTTTTTCTTCGGCGTTAGGGAAATGGAGCACTTTGATCGGGGATCCACGAGAAGAATGGAGTGGTCCTTTTGCCGTGTCTGCAGAAACCCGGTTGTATCCACCTTACAGGAACGTCCGGTGTGCGCCCGATCGCTTGCGTAGGATGTTTCCCACGACAGCTTTTCCACAACGGAGTCGTTCATTTTGAGATCGACGAAAAACCAGTAGAAGCCCTGGTCAGCCCCCCTCCCCTTGTAATCGCCGATGCAGAACAATTCCTGGGCGAAGCACGGCATAGGGGCCGCAAGGCCCGCCAGGAGAAGCCAGGTAATGATGAAGTGGATAGTTTTCATTCGGGTACCGTAGTGGAAACCGGATAGCGGAAAGAGGGCGAAATCGCCATTTGGAGAGGTGCGGGAAAGGACGCCGTTGAGAGAGTCCTTTCCCGCTTCCGTCTACTTCAGGTTCTTTCCGATGCGCGCGATCGCTTCTTCCACATTGTCCCGGTTACCGAAGGCGGAGAGGCGGAAAAAGCCTTCTCCCGACGGCCCGAAGCCGCTGCCGGGGGTGCCGACCACGTTGCATTCCGTCAGAAGCTTGTCGAAGAATTGCCAGGAACTCATGCCTCCCGGCGTCTTGAGCCAGATGTAGGGCGCGTTGACACCGCCGTAGACCGTGAGGCCGGCTCCCGCAAGCCCTTCGCGAATGATGCGGGCGTTTTCCATGTAGTAGTCGATGATCTCCCTGGTCTGCTTCCATCCTTCATCGGTATACACGGCCGCCGCGGCCCGCTGCACCGGATAGGACGCGCCGTTGAACTTGGTGGTGGTGCGGCGCAGCCAGAGCTTGTTGAAGCTGTACTTTTCGCCGGTGGAGGTCGTTCCTTCCAGTTCCCGGGGGACGACCACCAGTCCGCAGCGGACACCGGTGAACCCGGCGGTCTTGGAGAAGGAGCGGAACTCGATGGCGCACTTCTTCGCGCCTTCTATCTCGTAGATGGAATGCGGGATGGAGGGGTCGGTTATGAATGCCTCATAGGCTGCGTCAAAGAAGATGACGGCGTCGTTGGCCAGGGCGTAATCGACCCATTTCTTCAGCTCTTGCTTCGTGGCAACCGCGCCTGTGGGGTTGTTGGGGAAGCAGAGGTAGATGATATCCACCTTCTCCGCGGGCAGCGCCGGGATGAAATGGTTGGCCTCGGTGCAGGGAAGATAGACGACCCCACCGTAGTAGCCCTTCTCGTCCGCATCGCCGGTACGGCCGATCATGACATTGGTGTCGTTGTACACCGGATAGACCGGGTCGCCGATGGCAACCCTGTTCTCCAGGGAGAAAATATCGAGGATGTTGGCGCAGTCACATTTGGATCCGTCGGAAACGAACATCTCGTCAGTTGCCAGGGATACGCCGAGGGGCTTGTAGGATTTCTCGATGACGGCGTTGATCAGCCAGTCGTATCCCTGTTCGGGTCCGTACCCGGCAAAGGTCTCCACGCGGGACAGGTCGTCCACGGCATCGTGGAACGCCTGGAGAATCGCGGGGGGAAGTGGACGGGTGACGTCGCCGATGCCGAGGCGTATCACCTTGGCCTGGGGGTTGGCCTCCGCGAAGGCACGCACGCGACGGCCTATCTCGGGAAACAGGTAGCCAGCCTTCAGTTTCAGGTAATTATCGTTGATAAGAGCCATTTCCGTAAAACCTCCCATGGGTTTGATAAAGGAAATGCCGCACTGAGCGGCATGACATGCTATCTGCTGTTTTTATCCGGAATGCGACGCAGGGAGCTGGGACGGGACTTCCCCGAAGCCTCTCGTAATCGGTCACCAGCCTCCATGCTAATCAAGCAACCTGCCGGACTCCGCTGCTTTCCTTCGATCCGCCTTCCTGCATGAAAGCCGTACGAGAGGCGCCGTGAAAGCCCCCTCCCGGACCGGAACCGAATTTCCGGAAATACCACCGAACGAACAGGAACGCCGATTTTGCGGCAAGGTCAAGGCGCCGAGGAAGAGCGCGGAGACGTAGCAGCGCTACGTCGCACAAGCGATGACGAAGGCAACGCCGAGATTGCCCAAAAGCGGCGTTCCCCTACCGAAGGCCGAGGATGTCCTGCATATCGTATAGCCCCGGCTGCTGCTTCACCACCCACTTGGCCGCCCGGGCCGCTCCGTGGGAGAACATGTCCCTGGTGTGGGCGCGGTGGGTGATCTCGATGCGCTCCCCCATGCCGATGAAATAGACGGTGTGATCGCCCACGATATCGCCGCCGCGAATCGTCTGCATGCCGATCTCTTCTTTCGTCCTCTCGCCGCAGATTCCCTCGCGGTGGAAGTTGGCTACCTTGGCGTAGTCGCGGCCGAGGGCGGTCGCAACCACCTCGCCCATGCGCACGGCGGTCCCGGATGGGGAATCCTTCTTCATTTTATGGTGTGCCTCGACAATCTCAACGTCGAAGTCGTCCCCCAGGATCTTCGCAACGTCCGCGAGCACCTTGAACACCACGTTCACGCCCACCGACATGTTGGGTGCGAGCACAACCGGGACGTTTCGCGCCAGTTCCAGGGCCAGCGCCTTCTCATCGGCGCCGAATCCCGTAGAGCCGATGACCATCGCCTTGCCGTTCAGGCCGCATATTTCCAGGTTTTTCAGGGATACCTTCGGCGCCGAGAAGTCAATGAGAACATCGCATCCCTTCACCAGCTCGTTCAGATCGTCGATGATCGGCACGCCCAAGGCTCCGCACCCGGCGGAGAGCCCCGCGTCCAGCCCGAGGGAGGGGTGGAGGGGCCGTTCCAACGCCCCGGACAATTCCAGGAGATCGTCTTCTTTCACCGCGGTTATGACACGTCCGCCCATTCGTCCGGCAGCTCCGCTGACAGCTACTTTAATCATGATATGCCTCCAAAAGCAGGTTCAAGGCACGAGGCTGCTCTCCCTTTGCCTTTTGCCCCGTGCCCTTTGCCGGATTTAAATTAAATGGTATTCCTTCATGATGCCGGCCAGCTTGTTTCTGTTCGCCTCGGACATGGGCGCCAGCGGCAGCCTGAGCTCGTCGTCGCATTTTCCCATGAGGGCCAGTGCCGTCTTGACCGGAGTCGGATTGGTCTCGATGAACATGGCATTGTTGATCTTCAGGAGCTTCAGGTGGAGTCGCCGGGCCTCTTCCAGGTCACCGGAGGTGAAGGCGTCGATCATCGAGGAGATCTCCTTCGGCATGATGTTGGCGGTCACCGAGATGACTCCCACGCCTCCACAGGCCATCATGGGAAAGGTAACGAAATCGTCGCCCGACAGGACGTCGATTTTGTCTCCGCAGAGGGACAGGATTTCGGATGCCTGCTGGAGCGAGCCGGTTGCCTCCTTGATGCCCACGATGTTGGGGATATCGGCGAGCCGGGCCACCGTTGACGGGAGCATGTTCACGCCGGTGCGTCCCGGCACGTTGTAGAGGACCTGCGGGAGGGCAACCTCCTCGGCGACGGTCTTGTAGTGGCGGTACAGCCCTTCCTGGGTCGGCTTGTTGTAGTAGGGTGTCACGAGGAGCGCTCCGTCCGCGCCCACGCGCTTCGCATGCTCGGTTATCTCGATGGCTTCCGCGGTGGAGTTGGACCCTGTGCCGGCAATGACCGGTACCCGTTTTTTCGTCTGCTGCACCACGATCTCGATGACCCGATCATGCTCCTCGTAGTCGAGCGTGGATGCCTCGCCGGTGGTTCCGCACGGGACAATGCCGTCCGTGCCGTTCTCGATCTGAAACTCGACCAGTTCCCGCAGGCTTTCCTCATCTATTTTCCCGTTTTTGAACGGGGTCACGATGGCGACGATACTCCCCTTGAACATGGTGTACTCCTTCCCGGTGGGTGTGCCGTTAAAGGGTCAGGTCTTGACATTTGACACTGCAAAACAGTGTTGAATGTCAAGACCTGACCCCATGCTTTCTTCCTTACAGAAAAGACGGTAGTTTTTCTCCCCGGACCAGGTCCTCGACCTTTTCCCGCTCTCGAACCACCTGGTATGCGTCGCCCTTCACCATCACTTCGGCGGCGCGGGGGCGGCTGTTGTAGTTGCTGCTCATGGCGAAACCGTAGGCCCCGGCGGACATGAAGGCAATCAGGTCACCCTGCCTGAAGGCGGGCATCTCCCGATCCTTGGCAAGGAAGTCGCCGGATTCGCAGATGGGACCGACGATATCCGCCACTATGGCGCCGTCCTGGTCTTTACGCACCGCCTGCACCCCATGGTACGAGCCGTACAGGGATGGGCGGGCCAGGTCGTTCATGGCCGCGTCCACGATCACGAAATTCTTTTCCTCTCCCCGCTTGGTGTAGAGGCATTTCCCGACCATGATGCCCGCGTTGCCCACGAGGTTTCTGCCCGGCTCGAACAGGAGGTGGAGTCCCAGATCCTTCGTTTCCGCCGTGATGGCCGAACCGTATTCCGCCGGCAGCGGCGGGGCCTCGTCGCTGTATGTAATGCCCAGGCCGCCCCCCAGGTCGAAGTAGCGGAGGGTGATTCCGGACTCCTTCAGCCCTTCGATGAGGCGCTTCAGTTTCTTGATGGTATCGACAAAGGGAGTTACCTTGGTCAACTGGCTTCCGATGTGGCAATCGATGCCGATAACGTCGAGATTGGACATCCGTGCGGCCCGCTTGTACTGCTCCAGGGAGCGCTCGATGTTGATGCCGAACTTCGCCTTTTTCAGTCCGGTGGTAATGTAGGGGTGCGTCTCCGGGTCCACGTCGGGATTCACCCGGATGGCAATGCCGGCCTTCTTGCCGAGACGCCCGGCGACCTGGTCGATGCGGTCCAGCTCATCTTCCGATTCAACGTTGAACATCAGGATGCCCGTGTTCAGGGCATACTCGATTTCTTCGTCTTTCTTTCCGACGCCGGAGTAGACGACCTTCAGCGGCTCGACTCCGGCCGCGAGGGCGCGGTAGAGCTCGCCCCCTGATACGATGTCGACTCCTCCTCCCAGGTTGAAGAAGGTTTTCAGCACCGCCAGGTTGGAGTTTGCCTTCATGGAGTAGCAGATGGTGTGGGGCACAGCGGCGAAGGCCTCGTCCATTGCGCGGTAGTGGCGTTCCAGTGTCGCGTGGGAGTAAATATAGACCGGTGTGCCGACTTTTTCCGCGATCTCCCGTACCGCCACCTCTTCGGCGTACAGTTCAATGTCCTTATACTGAAAATGATGCATAGAATCCTCCGGAAAATATCCCGGCGGGGTTCGCCGGATTCATGAAAAAAGGAGTTTTTTGTACCATAGGGTCCGGAAAATGTCAAAAAACGTTGTCCGTTGTCCGTCTTTAAGGTCGGGCGAGGTTGAATTTCTATTCTTCCGTAAGGGAGAACCTGCCCTCCACTTCGTTGGAAAGATCGCTTTCCACCCGTTCACCGTCGATCCTGACCACGCTCCTCACCCCATACAGGTATCTCATGCCATATTCCATATGGGGGTCGGCGAAACGTGCGGCATCGGCCGGAAGAAGGGCAAGGGGTGTCAGAGGCATCACCTCTTCCGCCTGTTTCCGGTACACGGCGTATCCTTCCAACGCCCCGCCCGGCGGAACCATGACCGGCTTCCACTGGAGGGTGACGCCGTCGGGCGTGGAAACAGCCGTTAGCCGCGGGGGCGCCGGCGGCGAAGCTTTCTTTCCGCGCGCCTTGTTGGAGTCGTGGCTGACTGCGCCATCCTTCTGGAAGGAGATCGCCTTGTACTGGTAGGTGGTACCGTCGCTCAGATCCCCGTCGAAAAAGCAGAACCGGGAGCCGCTGCGCCGCACATCCTGGAGGTACTCCGGGTCGACGGTTTTCACGGTTCGATAGGCGGTGGGGCATTCCTCGCAATCCTCTGAGGGGGGAAGCACTATCCGCCTGAAAACCCTGAAACCGGCCAGGCTGTCCAATGGTCCCCCCCATTCCTGCTTGCCGGGCCCGGACCAGCACACCAGAAAGCTGTCCCCCTTCTGTTCGACGCTCAGATCCTTGATTGGCGCCGGCACCAGCGCCTCGGGCGGCACCAGCGGGCCCCGCTTTCCGCAGGCGGCAAGGAGGAAAACCAGGAACAGGAAGAGTATCTTTTTCATTGCAGCTCCGGGTCAGGCTAATGGTTGTTCCGAATTTCGGAGACCTGCCAGGTTTTGAAAACCTGGCAGGTCTTGAACCTCGTTTCTCGGTTTTCTATCCCTTTTGCCGATCCCTCTTCAACCGCTCGATTTCCGCCTTCACCCGTTCCAGGGCGGTACCGCCGGTGGCGCGCCGGGCATTCACGCTCGCCTCCAGGGTGATGGCGTCGTAGATATCCGCGCCGATGCGATCGGAGAAAGACTGCCATTGGTCCATGGAAAGCTCTTCCAGCCTCTTGCCGTGCTCGATGCAGTAGCGGACCGATTTTCCCACCACCTCGTGGGCCTCGCGGAACGGCATCCCGGTGCGGACCAGGTAATCGGCCACATCGGTGGCGTTGGAGAAGCCGCGGGCCGCGGCCTCCCGCATGATCTCGGCCTTCACCTTCATCTCGCGCACCATGTCGGCAAAGATCTTCAGGCTCCCCTTGACCGTGTCGACCGTGTCGAACAACGGCTCCTTGTCCTCCTGCATGTCCTTGTTGTAGGCCAGCGGCAACGACTTCATGACGGTCAGGAGGGCCATGAGGTTGCCGTAGACCCGGCCGGTCTTGCCCCGCACCAGCTCCGGCACGTCCGGGTTCTTCTTCTGGGGCATGATGGACGAGCCGGTGCAGAAGGAGTCGGAAAGCTCGATGAAGTCGAACTCGCTGGTGGACCAGAGGATCAGTTCCTCGGAGAAGCGGGACAGATGCATCATCAGGATGGACGAAGCGGACAGGAACTCCAGGGCAAAATCGCGATCGGAGACCGAATCGAGGGAGTTGCGGGTCACATCGGCAAACTCCAGCTGTTCGGCGACATATTCCCGGTCGATGGGGAAGGTTGTTCCCGCCAGCGCGCCGGCGCCGAGAGGAAGCACGTTGAAGCGTTTTGCGCAATCCTCCATGCGCCCCCGATCGCGTCGGAACATCTCCACGTAGGCCAGCATGTGGTGGGAGAACAGGATGGGCTGGGCCACCTGGAGATGGGTGTAGCCGGGCATGATAACGCCCAGGTTTTGTTCCGCCTGAAACAGGAGCGCGTCCGACAGGAGATCCAGGTACCGTACAACCTCTGCAATCTCGTCACGCAGGTAGAGGCGGATATCCACCGCCACCTGATCGTTGCGGGAACGGCCGGTGTGGAGCCGTTTTCCCGCCTCGCCGATGGCCGCCGACAGCCGCGCCTCGATATTCATGTGGATATCTTCCAGGGAAACGGAGAAGTCGAATTCCCCTGCCTCGATGCGCGCCAGGATCTCCTCCAGTCCGGAAATGATGGCGTCCACGTCGGCCATGGGTATAATCTTCTGTCTCCCCAGCATCCGGGCATGGGCAATGGAACCGCGGATGTCCTGGCGGTAGAGGCGCTTGTCGAAATCGATGGAGGCGGTGAATTCCTCCACGAAAGTGTCGGTGGGCTGGGAAAAACGTCCTCCCCAGAGTTTGTCCTTGGACATGCAATCTCCTGCTGTAGAGGGGTCAGGTCTTGACATTTGACATCGCTTAGGCGATGTCAAATGTCAAGACCTGACCCCTTGGTTTTCTTGTTCGCCCGTACGTGGTTTTATTTCTTGTTCGCCTTCATCAGCGACCGAATCCGCAACCTGAGCGCGTTGAGCCGGATGAAGCCTTCGGCGTCCTGCTGGTTGTAAACCTCATCGGCCTCGAAGGTGGCGAAATCCTGATTGAACAGGGAGTCGGTGTCGGACTTGCGGCCCACGGTGCGGCACAGCCCCTTGTAGAGCTTCACCCTGGCGACGCCGTTCACCGTCTTCTGGGACTCGTCGATCATGGCCTGGAGCATCTCCCGCTCCGGCGCGAACCAGAAACCGTAGTAGACCATCTCGGCGTAACGGGGGATGAGGGAGTCGCGGATGTGCATCACCTCGCGGTCCATGGTGATCTGCTCCACCGCCATGTGGGCCTCGCGCAGGATGGTCCCGCCCGGCGTCTCGTAGACGCCGCGGGACTTCATCCCCACGAAGCGGTTCTCCATCAGGTCTACGCGGCCGATGCCGTGCTGGCCTCCCAGGAAGTTCAGGTGTGCCAGGAGCTGGGCCGGGGTCATCTTCTCGCCGTCCACGGCCACCGCGTTGCCGTTCCTGAACTCGATCTCGATGTACTGGGGCTTATTGGGGGCCTTTTCCGGGGACTTGGTCAGCACGTACATCTCCTCCGGGGCCTCCGCGAAGGGGTCTTCCAGGATTCCGCCTTCGAAGGAGATATGCAGCAGGTTCCGGTCGGATGACCAGGGGCGCTTCTTGGTGACCGGCACCGGGATGCCGTTTTTCTTTGCGTAGTCCAGCAGGGCCTGGCGGCTGTTAAGATCCCAGGTCCTCCACGGGGCGATGATGGTGATGGCCGGGTTGAAATGGTAGCAGGCCAGCTCGAAGCGCACCTGGTCGTTCCCCTTGCCGGTGGCGCCGTGGGCCACGGCATCGGCCTTCTCCAGCTTCGCGATCTCCATCTGCCGCTTGGCGATGAGGGGCCGGGCGATGGAGGTGCCGAGCAGGTACTGTCCCTCGTAAATGGCGTTGGCCCGGAACATGGGGAACACGAAGTCCTTTACGAACTCTTCCCGCAGGTCGTCGATGTAGACCTTGTCCGCGCCGGTGGCGATGGCCTTGTCCCGGATGGGGGTCAGCTCGTCCCCCTGGCCCAGGTCGGCGGCGAAGGCCACCACCTTGCAGCCGTACTCGTTCTTCAGCCACTTGAGGATGATGGAGGTATCGAGACCGCCGGAATAGGCGAGGACTATCTTTTTCACTTCTTTCTTGGCCATAGGGTTCTCCTTTTGTTCAGGGTTCGTATTTTTCAAACAGAAATCGATGCAGGTTCCGCTCCTCAGCAAACAACCCGCCGCCTGCGAAATCCCACGGGAAGATAGTCCGTCCGTTCCGCCTCCCGTATCCGTTCCAGCGCCAGTTCCAGCAACAAACGCCGCTCCTCCGGATCGCGCTCCCTCGTTTTCCGGTAGCGTCCCATGGCCAGCCGTTCACGTTCAAGCAACCGCGGTATGGGAGATTCATCACTGAATCTTCTGCGACGGATTGGCAACAATGCGCTCCTTCAGTTCACGGAACTCTTCAGCGGTCGTGTTATCAGCCAGAGCCGCACGCGAGATGAGATACTCCCAGTCTATCTCTTCCGAAAATTGCCTGACCAGCAATTCGACCATCTCGCAGTCGCTTGTGGATTTCCAGTGTTTGCAGGCATTCATCCGATAAATGAGCAGGTCTTCGATCCCGATAATAGTGCATTCCAGGCCGTCTTCAAACTCCACTATCTCCAACGGAGCATCTTCTCCAGGGAGTGATGAGGCTGGAACTTCCACCACGAGTTTCAGTTCATGCTGGACCCAGTATCTCCCCTCAACTACGAAACCAAGCTCCTGAAGGACCTCGCCGAGCGCTTCCCGGTCAGGGTAGGCAACGTCGATGTCCGCAGTGAAATAAACCTCGCGTGAATAATAGGCGAGAGCACAACCGCCGATCAGTATCGGAGCCGGTTTTCCCCGCTGCCGCAACTCTCGTGTAATGCCCGCCAGCATCAGCAGCTGCCGCTTCAAGGGCGAACTTGTGCGTGCAATGCGTTCAAGGAGTGCCCTTTTCTGGTCGGACATGACGTGCGCGACCTCTACGCCCCGCCCATGAGCCGGGCCATGATGGCCTTCTGGATGTGGAGCCGGTTCTCCGCCTCGTCCCAAACCACGGAATGGGGCCCCTCGATGACATCGTCGGTGATCTCCTCGTCCCGGTGGGCCGGGAGGCAGTGCATCACGATGCAGTCCTTTTTCGCCGGCTTCACGGTTTCGGCGTTGAGCTGGAATCCGGCGAATGCCTTCTCCCTGGCCTTCTGCTCCTCTTCCTGTCCCATGCTGGCCCAGACGTCGGTATTGAGGACGTCCGCGCCTTTCACCGCTTCCCCGGGATCGTCCGTCAGCACGATGGATGACTTGCCGTGGGCGCGCGCCCATTCCAGGACCTTTCCGTCCGGCTGGTACCCCTTCGGGCAGGCGAGAGCCAGGTCGAAACCGAAGATGGCGGCTGCCTCGATCCAGGTGTTGGCCATGTTGTTGCCGTCGCCGACCCAGGAGAACTTCAGCCCCTTGTAGCCCCCCTTGTGCTCGATGACGGTCATGAGGTCCGCCATGACCTGGCAGGGGTGAAACAGGTCGGTGAGGCCGTTGATGACGGGAATCGTGGCATAGTGCGCCAGTTCCTCCACGATCTCCTGGCCGTAGGTGCGCACCATGATCCCGTCGCAGTAGCGCGACAGTGTGCGGGCCGTGTCCTTGATGGGCTCGCCGCGCCCCATCTGGGAGGTTGCGGAGGAAATGAAAAGTCCATGGCCGCCCAGTTGGTAGATCCCCACCTCGAAGGATACCCGGGTCCTGGTGGAAGACTTCTCGAAGATCATTGCCAGGGTCTTTCCCTTGAGGATGCGGTGCTTGTCGCCGTTCTTCTGTTTTTTCTTCAGGTCGAGCGCCAGATCGAAGAGGCCGTCCAGTTCCTTTTTGGAAAATGCATTGAGCGCCAGAAAATCCTTTTTCATATGGTATCCCTCTTTTTTCGGCAATGTAGGGGCGCGCGGCGCGCGCCCTGATATCAGGAATGAGAAACAGCTCCGGGCAGGCACATTGCGACCGGAGAATCAATCAGGTCAGATTTCCACGAGAATCCCGTCAAGGATCAACATCATCTCGTCAATTTCGTCCTTGGTCACCACCAGCGGCGGGACGAAGCGGAGCACGGTATCGTGGGTGCAGTTCAGCAGCAGCCCTCGCTCATGCCCCTTCCGGATAATGTCGGCGCCCGGTATGGAGAGCCCCATGCCCACCATGAGCCCGATGCCCCGCACCTCGGTGATGAAGGGGTATCTCCCCACCAGTTCCCCCAGCCTGCTTCGCAGATAGTCCCCCATCTCAAGGACGTGGCCAAGGAATCCGTCCTCTGTAATGGTCTTTACCGCCGCTACGGCGGCGGCCGTAACCAGCGGATTCCCGCCGAAGGTGGAGCCGTGGCTGCCGGGGGTGAAGGCTGCCGCGTATTCGTCCCTGGTGAGCATGGCGCCGATGGGCGCGCCGCCTGCCAGGGCTTTGGCAAGGGTCATGATGTCGGGTTCGACCCCGAAATGTTCATAGGCGAACAGATGTCCCGTTCTTCCCATGCCCACCTGGACTTCGTCGAAAATCAGCAGAACGGAATTCTTGTCGCAGATGCGGCGTATCTCGCGGAAATAGTCCGAAGACGGGACGTTCACCCCGCTCTCTCCCTGGATCGGCTCCAGCATGACCGCGCAGGTGCGCGAGGTGATGGCCTTTTCCAGGGCTTCCGCGTCGTTATATGGCACGTGGGTGAAACCGTGCAGGAGCGGATCGAAAAAGCGCTGGATCTTCTCCTGGCCGGTGGCTGACAAGGTCGCCATGGTGCGGCCGTGGAACGATTCGGAGGCGGTTATGATCTCGAAACGCTCCGGCCCGTATTTTTCCCGGCTGTACTTGCGCGCCAGCTTGATGGCGGCCTCGTTGGCCTCGGCCCCGCTGTTGCAGAAAAAGGCCTTTTCCGCGAAGGAATTTTCGCAGAGAAGCTCCGCCAACTCGATCTGGGGGGGGATATGGTAGAGGTTGGAGCAGTGGATCAGCTCCCCGGCCTGTTTCCGGAGCGCCTCCACCACCCGTGGATGGCAGTGCCCGAGGTTGTTCACCGCGATGCCTGCAAGAAAATCCAGATACTCCTTGCCGTCGGCGTCCCACAGCCGGCATCCCTTGCCGCGGGCCGCGACGATGGGGTATCTGCCGTAATTCTTGACGATATATTTGTCCGCCTTTTCCATCCATTCCCGGGAATTCATGATCTGATCTCCGTTCCTATTCCCACGTCGGTGAATATTTCGAGCAGCACGGCGTGCTCCACCCGGCCGTCGATGATGTGGGCCTTGCCGATCCCGTCCTGAAGGGCCTCCACGCAGCACGTCACCTTGGGGATCATGCCGCCGGTGATCACTGCGCCGTCGATGAGGCGGGGAACCTCGGGCATGTGTATGCTGGTAAGGAGGTTCCCTTCCTTATCCTTCACACCCGCCACGTCGGTGAGAAGGATAAGCTTTTCGGCCTTGAGCGCCCCCGCTATCTTTCCCGCCACCAGGTCGGCGTTGATATTGTAGCTTTCGCCTCCCGTCCCCACCCCGACCGGCGCGATAACCGGGATGAAACGCTCCTTTTCCAGGGTCTCGATGATGGTCGGGTCAACTCTCATGATCCGTCCCACGAAACCCATATCGATGCTTTCGGTCGTGCCGTCTTCTCCGACCATTTCCTGGAGGAGCTTCTCGCACAGGAGCAGACCGCCGTCCTTGCCCGACAGCCCCACTGCCTTGCCGCCGTGCTGGTTTATGTAACCCACCACTTCCCGGTTCACCTGGCCGGTGAGCACCATCTCCACAACGCGCATGGTCGCGGCGTCGGTGACCCGCATGCCGCGTACGAACTCGGACACGATGCCGTATCGCTTGAGGGTTTCGTTGATCTGGGGACCGCCCCCATGGACGATGACCGGGTTGATGCCGATGTACTTGAGCAGGATGATGTCCAGCGCGAAGGACCGCTTCAGGGCCTCGTCGGCCATGGCGTGGCCGCCGTACTTTATGACGATGGTCTTGCCGCTGAAGCGCCGGATATAGGGAAGCGCCTCCAGCAGGGTGTTGGCTTTTTCTATGAGTTTTTGCATGTGGGTGCTCCGTTGGAAATTTCTCTACCCGTAAAACATATACCCTTCAAACCGGGTGATGCGAAGGTTTTGCCAGGCACAAGGCACAGGGCAAAAGGCACAAGGAAAACCCCTTGAAGCATTATTTCAGTAGAACCAATGAATGTCGGCAGGACGTTTTCCGCTGGTACGCCCCGGCGCCGAAACAAATAACCCTTTTTTCTTTTGCCTCGGGCTTGGCGACCTCACGCCACCAGCTCGTACAGCTTGTCCAGCGCCTCGGCCAGCATTTCCGGCTTGCCGCCGCCCGCCTGGGCCAGCTCCGGCTTGCCGCCGCCGCTGCCGCCGACGATGGGGGCCATTCCCTTTATCAGGTCGCCGGCCCGGAAGCGTGAGGTGAGGTCCTTGCTAACTGCCACCAGCAGGGTCGCCTTGCCGTCTATCTCCGTTCCGATGGCGATGACCCCGGAACCGAGACGGTCCTTGAGGGTGTCTGACAGCTCCCGGAGCCCTTTCACATCGGCCACGTCAACCTTCACGGCCAGGGCCTTCACGCCGCCGATCTTCCGCGCACCTGCCAGGAGATCCGCCGAAGCGGAGGCATTGAGGCGGCTCTGGAGCGTATCAATCTCTCGCTGCATCTCCTTCTGGCGGCTGATGAGGCGGACCACCTTCTCGACAGTATCGCCCCCTTCGGCCTTGACCAGTGAGGCGATTTTCCTGCTGTCTTCCTCCAGGCGCCGGGCATAGCGAAGCGCCCCCAGCCCGGTCAGGGCTTCGATGCGCCGCACACCGGCGGCGATGCCCGATTCCGAGACGATCTTGAACAGGCCGATGTCGCCGGAGGCGCGCACATGGGTGCCGCCGCAGAGCTCGGCGCTGACATCGCCCACCTTCACCACCCGCACCGTGTCGCCGTATTTCTCGTCGAACAGGGCCGTTGCGCCGCTCTCCATGGCCTGCTCAATC
The DNA here is from genome assembly GCA_937886325.1 of uncultured Geobacter sp. Classification (GTDB taxonomy): domain Bacteria; phylum Desulfobacterota; class Desulfuromonadia; order Geobacterales; family Geobacteraceae; genus RPRC01. The sequence continues at coordinate 9,990 of CALABV010000169.1, read as the reverse complement.
CCCATTTCGAGCACCGCCACGTCGGCGTTGTCCATGATGTGGCGGTTGACCAGCTCTTCCACCCGCTCCAGTTCCTCGTGTGTCATGGCGGAGAAGTGGGTGAAATCGAAGCGGAGATGATCGTTGTTCACCAGGGAGCCCGATTGCTTCACGTGGTCGCCGAGCACCTCCCGAAGGGCAGCCTGGAGCAGGTGGGTTGCGGTATGGTTGCGCGCCGTGGCGCTCCGCGTATCTCCCGCGACCCTGAGGTCCGCCGTTTCGCCGACACGGACCGTGCCTTCCTTCACCCGCGCACGGTGGACGATCAGGTCCGGCAGGGGACGCAGGGTGTCCAACACCTCCAGATGCGCGGCGCCCGTCGAGATCTCGCCGCTGTCCCCGGCCTGTCCGCCGCTCTCTCCGTAGAAGGGTGTCGTCTCGGTGATTACATCCACCTCGTCGCCGGCATCCGCCGACCGGACCGGCTCGCCGTCCCTGAGCAGGGCGGTGACGGCCGAATAGGCGGTCCGTTCGTCGTATCCCGTGAATACGGTGCGCAGTCCCTGACCATGGAGCGTCTTGTACACGGCGGAGACCTTTTCCTCGCCCGAACCTTTCCAGTGTTCCCGGGCCATCTCACGCTGCCGCTCCATGCATGCATCGAATCCCGCCTCGTCGATGGTAAATCCATCGCCCTGCACGATATCGGCGGTGAGGTCCATGGGGAAACCGTAGGTGTCGTAGAGCCGGAAGACCACCTCGCCGGGGATGACCGTGCACCCCTGATTCTTCAGGGACGCCACTTCATCGTTGAGGATTCTGAGACCGTTGTCCAGGGTCTCGGCAAAGCGCTCCTCCTCGGCCCGGACAACCTTCCTGATGTAGTCCTCCCTCTGGAGGAGGTCGGGATAGGCATCGCCCATGACCTCGGAAACCGCATCCACCATGCGGTACAGGACAGGGTCGGAGAAGCCGAGCATCTTGGCGTGGCGCGCGGCCCGCCGCATGATGCGGCGCAGCACGTATCCCCTCCCCTCGTTGCTGGGAAGCACCCCATCGCAGATAAGGAAGGTAATGGCTCGTGAGTGGTCGGCGATGACGCGCATGGAAACGTCGTCTTTCTCATCCCGGCGGTAACGCTTGCCGGACAGCTTTTCCACGTGGCGGATGATACCCTGGATGAGGTCGGTGTCGTAGTTGGAGGTTACTCCCTGCATCACCGTAGCGATACGCTCCAGGCCCATGCCGGTATCCACCGACGGCTTGGGGAGCGGGGTCATGACCCCATTTTCGTCACGGTTGAACTGCATGAAGACGTTGTTCCATATCTCCATGTAGCGGTCGCAGTCGCACCCTACGGCGCAGTCGGGGTTGCCGCAGCCGGTCTCCGGACCGTTGTCCCAGAAGATCTCGGTGCAGGGTCCGCACGGGCCGGTATCCCCCATGGACCAGAAGTTGTCCTCGTCGAAGCGGTAGATCCGCTCCAACGGCACACCTTCCTGCTTGTGCCAGATTTCGGCGGCCTCGTCGTCATCCTTGTAGACACTGACATAGAGCCGGTTCTTGTCCAGCTTCAGTTCCCTGGTGAGAAATTCCCAGGCAAAGGCGATGGCCTCTTTCTTGAAATAATCGCCAAAGGAGAAATTTCCCAGCATCTCGAAGAAGGTGTGGTGGCGGGCCGTGCGGCCGACGTTTTCCAGGTCGTTGTGCTTGCCGCCTGCCCGGACGCACTTCTGGGAACTGCACGCGCGGATATAGTCACGCTTTTCCAGCCCCAGAAACAGGTCCTTGAACTGGTTCATGCCCGCATTCGTAAAAAGCAGTGTAGGATCGTTCTTCGGAATGAGGTTTGAACTGGGAACGATGGTATGCCCCCTGTCCGCGAAATAGGTAAGGAATTTCTCCCGCAGTTCTTTTCCAGTCATGTATTCTCCCAAATGTTCAGGCGCAATGCAGTAAACATAGTCTTCGAAATACGGATGGACGCGTATCCCATCCGGACAATAAGAGCTTGTTCGAACATGTCGTTCCGAGTCTTCGCTCCCGGAATGCGTATGAACGAACAAGCTCTTTTATAAGGGGGGATCCGGCTACTCCTCCCTGTCGCGGAGGACCCGGACGATTGCCGCCGACGAGAACCCTCTCCGCTGAAAGAAGCCTGCAACCCGGCGTTTCTGACGGTCATCCGCCACCCGCGGATCGAAATCAGGATATCTTTTTGCCAGAAGATCCCGGATCAGGGCGGACTCTTCATACTCGGCGCCCAGCGTTCCCAGGGAGTCCTCAATGATATTCTCCGCAACCCCCCTGCGGAGCAGGTCGAAACGGATACGGTACCCGTATCCCCTGCCGTTGCGGAGGGAGGATTCGGCAAAGGTCCGGGCGAAGCGGGCATCGTCCAGGTATCCCGCCTCCAGGAGTCCGGCGACAACGTGATCAACGGCGCCTGAAGAGATGCCTCTCCGGTGAAGCGCGCGCCTGATCTCCGCTTCGCTGTGGTCGCGTCGGGAGAGCGCCTTCAGGGCGATACCGAAGGCCTTTTTCGTATCATCCATCGCCGAAGCGGTCGACGGTCATCTTCGGAGCCTCTTCCTCCGGTTTTTCCTTGTATTCGAACTGGTCCCAGGAAAGGTCGGAGGTGGACGATATCCCGGAGATCTTCAGGGCGAAGTCGTCCGGATTGGACGACTGGCGCAAGGCCTCTTCGTAGGTAATGAGCTTCCTCGTGTACAGGCTCATGAGAGACTGGTCAAAGGTCTGCATCCCGTAGGCGGTGACCCCCTGTGCGATGGCGTCGGTGAGTTGCTTCGTCTTTTCCTTATCGTCGATGCATTCCCTGACCCGGGCGGTGCCGATCATTACCTCGACCGCCGGGACACGGCCCTTGCCGTCGGCTTTCGGCACCAGACGCTGGGAAATAACACCCTTGATGACGCCGGAGAGCTGCATCCTGACCTGACGCTGGTGGTAGGGGGGGAAGACCGAGATAATACGGTTGATCGTCTCGGCTGCGTCAAGGGTGTGCAGGGTGGACATGACCAGATGGCCGGTCTCCGCGGCCGTGAGGGCCGTCTCGATGGTCTCCAGGTCGCGCATCTCGCCAACGAGGATCACGTCCGGGTCTTGGCGAAGGGCGCTCTTCAGGGCGTTGGCGAAGGTGAGGGTATCGAAGCCTATCTCCCGCTGGCTGATGATGCTCTTCTTGTCCTTGTGCAGGTATTCGACCGGGTCCTCGACGGTTATGATGTTGCAGGTCCGGTTCTCGTTGATGTAGTCGATCATGGCGGCCAGGGTCGTTGACTTGCCGCTGCCGGTGGTGCCGGTGACCAGGATCAGGCCGCGCTCCTCCATACTGAGCTTTTCCAGGATTGACGGCATATTCAGGTTGGCGAAGGAAGGAACGCCGAAGGCGATGATACGGAACACCATGGCAACGGAGCCGCGCTGGGAGTACGCGCTGACGCGGAAACGGCTCAGGCCGGGAATCCCGTAGGACAGATCCACTTCGAAAAACTCCTCGAAATGCTTTCTCTGTTTCTCGTTCATCATGGTGTAGGCCATTTCGCGAATTACGTCGGCGGACATGCGCGGCGCATTGGGGATCGGCCGAAGTCTGCCGTCGATGCGCACTATCGGCTGCAGCCCCGCCTTGATATGGATGTCGGAGCCCTTTGCCTTGACCGCGATGGTGAGAATATCATTCAGATCCATGTGCTATACCTTTTCTTCCGGGGCCTTGGCAACGGCAAGGCCGGCCTGTTCCAGTAACTTTGCCTCGACCTCTGCCACGATCTCCGGGTGTTCCTTCAGAAATATCCGCGAATTTTCCCGTCCCTGGCCGATCCGGTCATTGCCGTACGAAAACCAGGCGCCGCTCTTGTCGATGATCCCGCGGTCCACCGCCAGGTCCAGGATATCCCCGATTCTCGAGATCCCTTCGCCGTAGAGGATGTCGAATTCCACCTCGCGGAACGGGGGAGCGACCTTGTTCTTGACCACTTTCACCTTGGTGCGGGAACCGATGACGTCGTTCCCCTGTTTCAGGGAAGCGATCTTCCTGATGTCGAGACGCACCGAGGCGTAGAACTTGAGCGCGTTGCCGCCGGTGGTGGTTTCCGGGTTGCCGAACATGACGCCTATCTTCATCCGTATCTGGTTGATGAAGATGACGCAGCAGTTGGACTTGGCGATGATGGCGGTCAGTTTGCGCAGCGCCTGGGACATGAGGCGCGCCTGCAGCCCCATGTGGGAATCCCCCATGTCTCCTTCGATCTCCGCCTTGGGCACCAGCGCCGCCACCGAATCGATCACCAGCACGTCGATGGCGCCGCTCCGCACCAGCATCTCGGCAATCTCCAGGGCCTGTTCACCCGTGTCCGGCTGGGAGACGAGGAGGTCGTCGGTCCGAACGCCGAGTTTTCTGGCGTAGCCGATATCCAGCGCGTGTTCGGCATCCACGAAGGCCGCGATTCCGCCCAGCTTCTGGGCTTCGGCCACGATATGGAGCGCAAGGGTCGTCTTTCCGGACGATTCGGGACCGAATATCTCGATAACGCGACCCCGCGGAACTCCTCCCACGCCGAGGGCCATATCAAGGGAAATGGACCCGGTGGGAATTGCCGCCACATCCGGCAGCGGCTCATCATTGCCGAGCCGCATGATGGAGCCCTTGCCGAACTGTTTTTCGATCTGGCTCACCGCGAGATCAACAGCCTTTTCTCTTTCCAGCATCAAGTTGCCTCCTGTCCCGTCATCTCCGGATAGCGCCTGCCGAGGCGACACGTTCCTGTCCCCACGGGGCGATGCCCCCAGAAATAGCATATTTTTCTATGGTTTTTCAAGTTTATCTTTGATATTCGCCGCGATTCGGGCAGGGGAACTCGAGACTGAATCACGGAGAAAACCAATCGTCGAAGGAACGATTCCGTCCCCATACGCGACGAGCCTGTGACGAAACGGGACGGCGAAGCGACGTCAGACTTACCACGGATGCGCTCCTCTCCCTGCGACAGCGTTTATCCTCGATTCGGCAGGTGAAGTCATCCTACGTTCTCTTCGGACGACCTCAACTGCCGTTTTTGTGTTTATCAGAGCCGCCGGTATGAAAAGAATGGTATAGTGAACAGGTGTATTCTCACCATAAGCCGTTGTTTTTCGGAGTGGTTATGAAAAAAGTTATCCTCGATGAAATTCTCCGCTTTGTTCGCGAAAGCCCGGACAACCGGTTCCCGGACAGCGACCGGCCCTATTTCGAGGAGCCCCTCATCGGCTTCGCCGCGGCCGATGACCCTCTCTTCAGCGAATACAAGAGGGTCATCGGCGACTTTCACCTGACTCCCGGGGAGATTATGGAAAACACCTACGGTGTTGGAATCGGGGAGGCACGAACCGTGGTCTGCTGGATCCTGCCCATATCGGGAGCGACCCGGGAAAGCAACCGCAGGGTAGAGAAAATGCCGTCCCGGGAGTGGGCGCTGACCCGCGCCCATGGAGAACACTTCAACACCCGCCTCCGCATGCACCTGGTGGAAATGCTCGGGTTGTGGGGCACGCAGGCCGTGGCCCCGCTTCTCTCCGGGATGTGGCGCCCGGTACTGGATCCAAGGGTGGGGATGGCCTCCACCTGGTCCGAGCGCCACGCGGCCTATGCCGCCGGCCTCGGGACCTTCAGCCTGAACGACGGCTTCATAACCGAAAAGGGGATGGCCCACCGCTGCGGCAGTATCATCATCAATGAAACCATCACACCGACGAAGAGGCCCTGCAGGGACCCCTGGAGCAACTGCCTCTTCTCCCGCAATGGAAGCTGCGGTCTCTGCATCGAACGCTGTCCGGTCGGCGCGATTTCACGCCAGGGGCACGACAAGGAGAAGTGCCAGACATTCGTGTACGGGGAGCTGCGGAAGTCCGCCGGGGAAAGGTACGGCGTCATGGAAACAGGATGCGGGCTCTGCCAGACAAAGGTGCCGTGTGAATCAAGGATTCCTGCGGGAATAGATAAGAGCGCGGGGTAGGACGGAGAGGCGGCTGCGCAGGGCCGCCCGTTCAGGAACATGCAATCTCGACTGCACATTGGAATTAATCGGCGTCATCTCCCGATCCCGGAGTTGCCGCGGTATCCGGCAGGGACAGCAGGTGTCTGCGCAGCCAGTCCATGGCGGTAAAGGCGGTTACGGTCCGGATCCGCTCCCGGCTGCCGGTGAAAGTGTATTTCTTCGCCGTACAGTCGGTACGGGAAGAAAAGGCCAGGAAAACCGTACCCACGGGTTTTTCCTCCGTGCCCCCGTCCGGCCCGGCGATGCCGGTGACGGCAAGCGCGATATCGCTCCCGCTCGCCGCGCGCATGCCGCGAGCCATGGCCATGGCAACAGCTGCGCTCACCGCCCCTTCCCTTTCCAGGAGTTCGGCCGGGACCTGAAGCCTCCTGGTCTTCGCCTCGTTGCCGTAGGTCACGGCCCCTTCCAGGAAATAGGCCGAACTTCCGGCCATATCGGTGATGCGCTTGGCAATGAGTCCGCCGGTGCAGGACTCGGCAAGGGAGACGGTGACGCCCTTTTTCCGGAACAGTTCCGCGACCACGGTATCGATGGTTTTCTCCCCTTCGGCGACCACGTGCCCGGCCAGCCGTTCCCGCACCTTTTCCGCGGTCGTGTCCAGGATCCTCTTCACGCGGGCCTCGTCGTCACCCTCACCGCGAAGCTTCACCTCCACCTCGGGAAAACTGACGCAGTAGGCGATGTCCATCCCTTCGCGGGGACGGGCCAGATCCTTGATGCGGCTCTCGATATACGTCTCCGAAAGGCCGAGAACCCTCATGGTCCTGGTTTCGATGAAGGTGATCCGCTTGGCACGGGACAGGATGAACGGGATCACCGTCTCGTCGAGCATCCGTTTCATCTCCACCGGCACTCCCGGGAGAAAGAGCAGGAAACACCCCTTGTGGGGGACGATGAAACCGCAGGCAGTGCCCACGGGGTTCGGTATCAGGTTGATCTTGGCCGGCAGCAGGGCCTGCTTTTCGGTGCCGGGGAGCAATTCGCGCCCCATCTGCCGGTAGCGCTCCTTCAGGTGGCGGTGTGCCTCCTCGTTGAGGATGAGACGGCGTCCCACCGCCTTGGCAACGGCCCTGGCGGTAAGGTCGTCCACCGTCGGGCCGAGCCCGCCGCTGGCGATAACGAAGTCGTTGTGCAGCGCCAGGGTTTCTACGGCATCCATGATATCCGGCTCGATGTCGCCCACGCAGAGGTGCCGGCGGACCTTGAAGCCGATATCGTAGATGCGGGAGGCGATATGGGCGGCATTGGTGTCCGTGATCTCGCCGAAGATGACCTCGTCGCCGATGGAAAGGGTGGAAATCTTCATAGGAACCTCAGCAGGAGATGGAGGGCGATACAGGCGTAGATCCCGGCAACAACGTCGTCGAGCACCACCCCGTAGCCGTTTTTCATCCGCCGGTCGAAGAAGCGGGCCGGCGGAATCTTGGTGACATCAAAGAAGCGGAACAGGAGAAAACCCGCCAACACGGATTTCCAGGACAAGGGAACCGCGGTCATGGTAATGAAATAGCCGATGACCTCGTCGATGACTATCTTCCCGGAATCCTTCTCCCCGAAAACCATCTCCCCGTGCCCCGACACCCAGCAGGAGAAAAAGAAGAATGCCAGGAGCGTGAGGAGGTAGAGCGGCAGGGGAAGGGACGCCAGGAGGATCTGGCAGGGGACGGCCGCCAGGGTGCCGACGGTGCCGGAAGCGACCGGGCTGAAGCCCGCGCCGAACCAGCTCGCAAACAGGATGATGAATCGCCTCATTCCGCCCCCGCCTCCCGTTCGATGATACCGTATACGTCCCGCAGGGGGATGCCCCGCTCCCGGGCAATCCGGCTGCATTCCTCGAACTCCGGCGCAATCCTCACCAGGCTTCCCCGGTCGCGAATGACCTTGACGCGCACCGCCCCCAGGCTCGTTTCCCGTTCTTCCAGAGAACGCTCCAGCTTCATCCGCCTGGCCGTATAGTATCGCACCCCGATGGCGGTGGTCTCCAGCAGGACCATGCGGGCAAGGGCGTCGAGCAGGTGCGGAGGGGAGAGGATCGTGAGGCGCATGCCGGGCCGGTTCTTCTTCATCTGCGCGGGCGAAAACGCGACATCGAGAGCCCCTGCCTCCAGGAGGCGATCCATGAGAAATCCGAGAACCTCCGGACTGCAGTCGTCCATGTGGGTCTCCAGAACCCGGATCTCGTCTTCTGCCGGGGACGGCATCGTCGTGCCCAGGAAGAGGCGCAGCACATTCGGCACATCCCCGAAATCCCGGTTGCCGGCGCCGCAGCCGACCTTGTCCACGGTAAATACCGGCGGCCGTTCAAAGCCGGTTGCGAGGGCCGACACGATGGCGGCGCCGGTGGGCGTGACCCGCTCTCCGTTTCCCAGTTCGCCATGCACCGGAAGTCCCCGCAGCAGTTCCGCGGTTGCGGGCGCGGGCACCGGCAGCCTGCCGTGGCACGTTTCCACGAAACCGCCGCCCATGGGAAGGGGTGACGCGCATATCCCGTCAACCTTCAGATTGTGGAGACAGACGGCGGCTCCCACGATATCCACAATGGAATCAACGGCCCCCACCTCGTGGAAATGAACATGGTCGACCTCGACGCCGTGGACCTTGGCCTCGGCTTCGGCGAGCCGCAGGAATATCCGCCCGGCCGTTTCCTTCACCTCCACCGGGAGCGAACCCTGTTCAATCATTCCTGCGATGTCGGTGTAATGGCGGTGCGGCTGTTCTTCCGTGACAAGGACATTGAACGAGACCGCACGGATGCCCCGCCGACGTGTTTCTGCCGAGGACAGGGTGTAGCCCGAGAGAGGAAGTCCCGCGAGGGTGTCCCGCAGCAGATCGAGGGGCACCCCCAGGTCCAGGAGAGCGGCAACGGTCATATCGCCGGAGATGCCGGCGTAGCAGTCGAAGTAGAGAATCTTCACATCACCACCTTTGGGGCTAGGGACTGGGGGCTGGGGGCTGGGGGCTTGAATCCCGAGACGCATCTCCACCCCCGAGCCCCCGCCTTTCAGTCTTTCCGATTCATCAGGCTGGCCGCGTATGCGGCGCCGAAGCCGTTGTCGATGTTGACCACGGTAACCCCGGAGGCGCAGGAATTGAGCATCCCCAGCAGGGCCGCGATGCCGCCGAAGGAGGCGCCGTAGCCGACCGAGGTGGGTACCGCTATCACCGGTCGGCTCACCATCCCCCCGACGACCGAGGGAAGCGCCCCCTCCATGCCGGCCACCACGATCAGGACCGATGCGGAGAAAAGGAGGTCCTTCCGGCCCAGGAGACGGTGGATCCCGGAGACCCCCACGTCGTAAAGCTGTTCCACCTCGTTCCCCATCAGCCGAGCCGTTACCACTGCCTCGGCGGCAACCGGAATGTCCGAGGTGCCGGCCGAAACGACGAGAACCGTCCCTTTTCCCAGCATCTCCACCGGTTTCCGCTCGATGGTCAGGCAGCGGGCGTCAGCGTGGTAGCTGGCGTCAGGGAAGGTGTGCAGCATCCGCAGGGCCTTGTCTTGGTCAAGCCGGGTTACCAGGACGTTGTTTCCCTTTTCGGCAAGGGAACCGATGATCCGTTCCATCTGCTCCACGCTCTTGCTCTCGCCGTAGACCATCTCGGGAAAGCCCTGGCGAAGTTCACGGTGATGGTCGACACTGGCGCACCCGATGTCCTCGAAAGGAAGATGACGCAGCCGCTCAAGCACCTCGTCGACCGAGGCCTTGCCGTCTTTCAGGCGCTGCAGGATGATACGCAGTTCTCTTGTTTCCATGAAAAGGCCCCGACGCGGAGAAAGGAGTGCATGGCAGATAAACCTGAAAACGGCAGTTGGAGTCATCCGAAGAGAACGACTTTGGCCTGATTCGTTGCTGCTCTTGGCGAAATGGAGCGTCAACAGCCGATGGTGTCCGAACCCGCAGGGTGAGTTCATCGGCTGTAGCGAAGTGAGCCTGGAGCCGCAGAAGAAGGCCAT
>CALABV010000168.1 GCA_937886325.1 uncultured Geobacter sp. | reverse complement strand
TTCATATAAAAAGGAAACATCCACACGTGAAAAACCGGAAAAGGATCCAGAGAATCACCAGAAAGAGAGAGGGCGGCTTCCGTACTTTTATGTACCTCCTGATCACGATTGTACGCATCGGACTCGTTCTTTTTCTCCTGGAACGTATGAAGAAGCCCGCACCGGAGAAACCAGGTGAGAAAGCTCCGGTTGCCGCGAAGAAACCGGTGCCTCCTCCGGGAGAAAAGCCGAAACAAGCCGGTGCTCCCGAGAAGCCAGCGCCTCCCGGGATACCATCCAAACCTGAAAAAGCCGGGGAAACGGCTCCTGAAAAAAAACCACCGACTCCGGTACACAAGCGGTATTCCTCGCCTGCTGTCGCGGCGCCGCCGGTTACATTGCCCAAGGTTCTCGGAACAGGAATGGTCGCTATTCTCATCGACGATATGGGAACCAGCGTCAGGGAGGCGCAGGAACTGATGGCAATCGGCGTGCCGCTTACTTTCTCCGTCATTCCCGGATTAAAAGAGGCGAGGGAGGTAGCGGCAACGGCGAATCGCAAGGGGTACGAAGTCATGCTCCATATCCCCATGGAGCCCCAGGACTACCCCCGACGACGACTGGAGGGGAATGGACTTCTGCTTTCCCATGATGATGACGAGATAGAAAAAAGGATGGCAGGGTACCTGCAGGTAGTGCCCGACGCGGTGGGCGCCAATAACCACATGGGCTCGCGGTATACGGAGGACCGGGATCGGATGCGTCGGGTACTGGGCATCCTCAAGAAGAACGGCATGTTTTTCGTGGACAGCATGACTACGCCGAAGTCGGTGGGCCTGGCGGTATCACGGGAGATGGGCGTCCATGCCGCCGCGCGTTCCGCGCCCTTTCTCGACAACAGTCAGGACGTGGCAGCCATCAAGACGCAGCTTGAAACCCTTGCGAAACTGGCCGCGAAAAGGGGGAGCGCCATCGGTATCTGTCATCCCCATAAAGCCACCATACGGGCGCTGCAGGAGGAACTGCCGGTTTTGAAGAGCCGCGGGATCCGCTTCGTGTACGTTTCGAGACTGGTCAGGTGAGAGCCTTTGCCGACGTCTGTTCTTCGATTTGGCGCATCAGCTTTGCCAGCCGTTTGTAGCTTTCTTCCACAAGGATTGATTCGGGTTTGCCCGGGTTCGTGGGGTGGATGAGGAGAAAGGCGTCGCGAAGTATGCCCGGCGGTTCACCAAGGCTTTCGAAGAGGAATGCGTAGAGGGTGTTCTTTGTCCGGGTAAATCCCGTCTCGTCGTATTCCCTGAGCGGCAGCACCTTTTTCATGACCTGCGCTCCGTCCCTGGTGAGACGACGAACTTCAACGCACGGGCCGTTTCCGTTGATGAAGGGGCGGAAGACGAAGACCGATTCACGGGCGGCTTCGCGGAACATGAGGAGAAGAGGGTCATCCGCGGAGAGGTTGCCCCGCGTGGCATAGAGGCAGGAGAGAAGAAGATTCTCGCAGCAGTGCTCTTCCAGGAAACCGCAGGCCCCGCCGTCCGACGCTTCGTAGTAGAATGACAGTGCGCCGGTTGCCGCTTCGGGGAACACCGGTCCGTCGCAGAGGACGCAGGTGCTTTTCAGCCGTGATAGTCGCGTCTCGAAGGCTTCCCGTTTTCGCTCCTCTTCGGAGAGGAGCCACTGGTGAAAAAGGAGCGATCGCGGCTCGGTCGCGCCCCGGTACTCTTCCAGTATCTCCTTGGCCAGGTGGGCGTACTGGCTGTAGACGTCCGTCCCTCGCGCGTGGGTGAGGATCGGGTAGATTTTGCCGTCGGGGTTGGTGTTCAGGCTTTCAACCTTGGGACTCTTGGAAATATGGCCGTTCAGGCAGTGATAGCCCCGGTTGATGGCAAAGGCCCTGAGCAGGGACTTGTGGTCCTTGAAGGGTCCCTGGTACTTGATGCGGGCATCGATGAGACAGGGCATGAGAGAGAGGCTCTTCTTGTCCAGGCCGCGCTTGTCGAAGAGATCGAAGATGTTCCGGCAGTTTTCCAGGCTCGGCATGTCTTTTACCGGAATAAGTACCCGGTCCGCCGCGTAGAGGGCGTTCTGGGTGAAGATGTTCAGTTCCGGCCGTGTGTCTATGATGAGGATGCCGGAAATACCCGACAGCGCCAGGAGCCGGGGGAGTACCATGGTCCCGCGAATGGAGTCCCTCAGGTCGTCGAGGGCCATGGACGACGGGATATAGTCGACGCCGTACTGGCCGGTTGCAAGCAGGTCGCACCCGGGCGTCTCCAGGAGAAGATCGGTCACGTCGCCGTTGGTTTTCTGTCCCTTGATGGCGAACATCTTGTCGATGGTAAAGTGATTGTCCAGTGAAAAGATGGAGACCGGGAGGTCTTCGGCGAGGGCCTTCAGATAGATTGCCAGATTCGTGGCCAAGGTGGTCTTGCCGACCCCGCCCTTTTCCGATGAGATGGTTATGACATAGGGATACCGTTCCATGGTTCGAGATGGTACTATAAAGCCTCCGCTGCGGTCAATTGATACTTGCCGGTCTACCGGACGTCAGCCCGATGGCGAACGTAACATTATGATTTGGCTTGCTTTTTCATTGAATTCCAAGCATCCATAGAGGGTTTGGCGTGGACCTTTTCACTGAAAGAAGAATTCTCACGGTCTCCGGGCTGACCACCCTTATCCGGGGCGTTCTGGAGGAAAACTTCGAACATGTGTGGGTGGAGGGCGAGGTTTCCAACCTGGCAACGCCGGCGTCGGGGCACCTGTACTTTACCTTGAAGGATGCCGGGGCGCAGATACGCTGCGTCGTGTTTCGAGCATCGTCCCGAGCCTTGAAGTTCAGGCTGGCAAACGGGATGGGGCTTGTGCTGCGGGGCAGGGTGTCCGTCTATGATCAACGGGGTGAGTACCAGTTCATTGCCGAATACCTTGAGCCGAAGGGAGTCGGCGCTCTTCAGCTCGCATTTGCTCAGCTCAAGGAAAAACTGTCGAAGGAAGGGCTTTTCGACGAATCCCGCAAGAGGTCCATCCCCGGGCTGCCCCGCAGGATCGGCGTCGTCACATCCGCCAGCGGCGCGGCAATCCACGATATTCTGACCGTTCTCAAGCGACGGCATGCCGGGATTGAGGTGCTGATACGTCCGGTTAAGGTACAGGGGGAGGGGGCGGCGGAGGAGATCGCGGAGGCCATTGGAGACTTCAACCGCTACCGGGAGGTGGATGTCCTTATCGTGGGGCGCGGCGGCGGATCAACGGAAGATCTCTGGGCCTTCAACGAAGAAGTCGTCGCCCGCGCCATCTACAATTCCCGGATTCCGGTAATCTCCGCGGTCGGTCACGAGATTGATTTCACCATCGCCGATTTCGTCGCGGACCTGCGTGCGCCGACCCCCTCCGCCGCCGCGGAGATGGTCGCAAAGAGCAGGGAGGAACTGGACGTGCAGTTGGCGCACCTGACACGGCGCCTCGGCCTTGCCGTGGAGCGTCGGCTTTCGGCCGCGCGGGACTGTATCGATGCCCTGGTTCGGGCTCTGAAGGATCCGTCGCTCTTTGTCGGCCATCTTCAACAGCGTGTCGACGACCTGTCGGAGCGCCTCGACGGAGCCGTGATGAGAAACCTTTCCCTTCGGCGGGAGCGGCTGATGACCTGTTCGCATCGTCTGGGGATAAAGAACCCGGCCGTAGAGTCGGAACGCTGCCGGGAGCGGATTCTGGCGCTGTCCGCCGCCATGGAAAACGCCATGCTCCGTATCATCGACGCCTCCAGGGAGACGGCGGCCGTAAACGCGGCGCGCCTTTCCGCGCTTTCGCCTCTTGCTACGCTCGAGCGAGGGTACAGCATTGCCAGGCATCTGCCCGGAGGCGAAATCATCCGGGACAGTCGACGGCTTTGCCGGGGGGATCGTATCGGGCTGATATTCAGGCACGGTTCCGCCTGTTGTGTCGTGGAGTCAAGCGAGGAGGAATCCGTTTCCTCATCCTTGACTGGGATGGCGGATTCCGTATAATGGCTCAACGGAAATCAGGAGACGGGGCATAGGTATGGCGACGGAAAAGTTCGAGGCGGTTCTCAAAAAACTGGAAGAAGCGGTACGCAAACTGGAGAGCGGTGAACTTTCCCTTGAGGAATCACTGAAGGTTTTTGAAGAGGGGGTCCGTTCGGCCAATTTCTGCGTCAAGAAGCTCGACGAGGCGGAGCGAAAGGTCGAGGTTCTGCTGAAGCAGAAAGACGGCGCTTTTGCGAAGAGGGAGTTCTCCCTTGAAGAGGAAGTGTAGAAAATAACGCGAAACGAGAGATTGCTATGGACTTGAAGCAGTACTTGAAGAAAATGCAGCAAATGGTCGATGAAAACCTGGAAAAGTATCTTCCGCTCGCTGACGAGCTTCCTTCGTCCATCCATGCCTCCATGCGGTATTCGGTCTTTGCCGGGGGCAAAAGGGTCCGTCCCGTTCTCCTGCTGTCCGCCTGTGAAGCGGTGGGCGGCGACATGCGCACGGCGATACCCGCTGCCTGCGCCATGGAGATGATCCATACCTATTCGCTGATCCATGACGATCTTCCGGCCATGGACAACGATGACTTCCGGCGTGGTAATCCGACCAATCATAAGGTGTTCGGCGAAGCAACCGCGATCCTCGCCGGCGATGCGCTCCTTACCGAGGCGTTCATCCTTCTCAGCAAGCCGGAATGGGCCGAGGGGCTCGCCCCTTCGACCCTCGCCAGGGTGATCCATGAGATAGCGCTCTGCTCCGGTTCGCGCGGGATGATCGGCGGCCAGGTGGTGGATATGGAGAGCGAGGGGAAAAAGGAGATAGACCTTGCGACCGTGCAGTATATCCATACCCATAAGACCGGCGCGCTGATCCGGGCGTCTGTCAAGACCGGCGCGTTGCTGGGCGGGGCCGGAGAGGCCGACCTGAACGCCATGATCCGCTACGGAGAGGCCGTAGGCCTGGCGTTCCAGATAGCAGACGACATTCTCGATATCGAAGGGACCACGGAGCAGATCGGGAAAGACGCAGGCAGCGATCAGGCACGGGGCAAGGCAACGTATCCTGCTGTCATGGGTTTGGCGGAGTCGAAGCGGAGGGCGTCGGAACTCGTGGAGACCGCAATAGAGGCGCTTTACCGTTTCGGGGAAAAGGCGGAGCCGCTCCGGGCAATAGCATCCTATATCGCGCAACGGAAATCCTGATGACCGATCTGCTCGCCACCATACATTCTCCTGACGACTTGAAAGGTCTTTCCCTGGCTGATCTTGAGAGCCTGGCAGGCGAGGTGCGCGATGTTATTCTCCGGGTGTGCTCCGCAAACGGCGGCCATGTGGCGCCTTCCCTAGGCGTCGTTGAATTGACCATCGCCCTGCACCGGGTCTTCGACTCGCCTCGCGACAGGATTCTCTGGGATGTTGGTCACCAGGCATACGCCCACAAACTTCTCACAGGGCGGCACGACAGGTTTTCGACCCTTCGCAGGCTGGGCGGGGTGAGCGGTTTCCCGAAACGGTGCGAATCTCCCCATGACGCATTCGATGTCGGGCACTCGTCAACCTCCGTTTCCGCCGCTCTGGGATTCGCCGCGGCCCGAGACCTGAAAGGGGAGCACAACAAGGTCATCGCCGTCATCGGCGACGGATCCATGACCGGCGGACTCGCGTACGAAGGCCTGAACAACGCCGGCCACCTCAACAAAGACCTGATTGTCATTCTCAACGACAACGAGATGTCCATCGCCGAAAATGTCGGCGCACTCTCTTCGTTCCTGAACCGGACCATGACCAGTGAGTTCGTTCACCGGATCAAGAAGGAGGTGGAGGGTTTTCTTCGCGGGCTCGACAGCGACGTCGGACGGGGTGTGCTTCACGTTGCTCGGAAAGCCGAGAAATCCCTGAAAGACCTGTTTACTCCCGGCATGCTCTTCCAGGCCTTCGGATTCGAGTATATCGGCCCCATAGACGGAAATAACCTGGAACGCCTTCTCCGCACGCTGGAAGGGGTGAAGAAATTCGAAAATGCGGTTCTTGTCCATGTCCTGACAAAGAAGGGAAAAGGCTATCGACCCGCTGAGGAAAATCCATCCCTTTTTCATGGTGTCGGACCTTTTGACCTGGAGAGCGGCGTTGTCCGCTCGTCAAAGGGGGCGCCGTCTTCCTATACGGCAGTTTTCGGAAAAACCATGTGCTCGATTGCCTCGGAAGATGCTCGGGTTGTAGCCATCACTGCCGCAATGCCTGACGGGACCGGGCTCACCTCGTTCGCGGAAGAATTCCCGGACAGGTTTTTCGACGTGGGGATCTGCGAACAGCACGGCGTAACCTTTGCCGCCGGCCTGGCTGCCGAGGGTCTGCGTCCGGTCTTCGCGGTCTATTCGACCTTTCTCCAGCGGGCACTCGACCAGGTTTTCGATGTATGCCTGCAGAACCTGCCGGTGGTATTCGCAATCGACCGGGCCGGCGTTGTCGGCAACGACGGCCCGACCCATCACGGGGTCTTCGATCTCTCATATCTCCGCACCTTCCCCAATATGACAATCATGGCGCCGGGAGACGAAAACGAACTTCGGCATATGCTTTCCACGGCAGTAAAGATGAACGGTCCGGTTGCTGTGCGCTATCCGAGGGGTAACGGCTGGGGCGTTCCTCTCGACGAGACATTGGTAGAGCTTCCCGTTGGAAAGGGGGAGATTCTCCGTCAGGGAGACGGCGGCGCGTTGCTGGCGGTCGGAACCATGGTCCGGCCGGCGCTTGCAGCGGCTGAATCTCTGGCCGATGAGGGGATACGGATCACCGTGGTGAACGCGCGCTTTATCAAACCCCTTGACCGTGATCTGATTCTTGACCTTGCCCGAAGGACCGGAACCATCATCAGCGTCGAGGAAAACGCACTGGAAGGGGGCTTCGGAACTGCCGTGCTGGAGCTTCTGGAAGAAGAGGGGTTGGGCGGGGTGCGGGTCAGGCGACTCGGCTACCCGGATCGCTACATCGAACAGGGAGAACAGCCTGAGCTGCGGGCCATGTACGGACTTGACACCCAGGGGATAACCCGTTCCGTTCGGGAGTTTTTGGGGGAGCGCGGCCCGGCCTGAGGACGGTCCGAGAATAGGTCGCCATGCGTGATGAATAGAAAAAGCCGCCATGTCGGAGGATACCGACCGGCGGCTTTTTTGTTCAAGATGAATCGGCGGGACACACGCTGAACGGTTCGTCCCGCTCACGGATCCTCGTCTACGGTTTCACGCAATCGGCATCGCCCCGTGCCTTGCATATGACGAACCGCACCCTTTTTGACTTTCCATCCGGAAACGGTCCTTTTCCGCCCTGGCGGTGTCAATCTTCGGGCTTGCTTGTGCGGCGTACCGATGTACGCCTCCGCGCAAACCCTCGATTTTGATTCGGCCTCCGGCCTCACCCTTCGGCCGGCCTGCGCCGTCAACTTTTGCGGGCAAAAGTTTCTTGCCATGCCGAAAAATTCCTCGTATCCAAATTGGAAACCAATAGTGTCACATCCGGAGTTTCCGGATGTGACACTATTTACCTCTTGATTACGATGATGGAATTTTGTCCACCATATCAATATTTTTTAAAGAGTTAACCATAACCGTTCCAGTCGCCTCGGGCGCACATTGGTTTGAGCGCATCAAGACAACAAAAACCCATTTGACAGAAGGTGTCACGTACGATATAAGAAGACAAAAAAGGTCCTAAAGGTATGGAGATGATGGAATTGACCCGAAAGGGTGAGTACGCAATCCGGGGGATACTCTATCTCGCGCGACAACCCCGGGGAACGGTATCCCTCGTGGGGGATATCGCGCAGGCCTCGGAGGTCCCGAAAACATTTCTGGCGAAAATACTGCGGGAATTTGTCAAGGTTGGGTTGGCGACCTCCTCCCGCGGAACCGGGGGAGGCTTTTCCCTTGCCCGGCCGGCTGATTGCATCACTTTGCGCGAGGTGGTGGAGGCGGTTGAGGGACCCATCCTTCCGAATCGCTGTCTTCTCGGAACGGGGACGTGTGAACGGGATGTGACGTGCCGGGTCCACCCGGTGTGGAAAAAGGTGCGGGACCAGATTGTTTCCGTTCTGGACGGAGTGACCATAGCGGAACTTGTCCGTGAGGATGATGGGGATATACTGAAATAGCCGTGATTCGGCCGATATTTCGGATAAAGGGGGATTCCGTATGGATGTGGTGATATTGAGCAGGTTGCAGTTCGCGATCACCAGTATGTTTCACTTCATCTTCGTGCCGCTGACACTGGGGCTCTCCATTCTGGTGGCATTCATGGAGACTCGCTACGTCCGCACCGGCAACGAGGTCTGGCTGGGAATGGCGAAATTCTGGGGCAAGCTGTTTCTCATCAATTTCGCCCTGGGGGTCGTCACCGGCATCACCCTCGAATTCCAGTTCGGAATGAACTGGGCCGAGTATTCACGCTACGTGGGCGACATCTTCGGCGCTCCTCTTGCCATCGAGGCAACGGCGGCATTTTTCCTGGAATCGGTATTCATCGGGGTCTGGATATTTGGCTGGAACAAGGTCTCGAAGACCTTTCACGCGGTCTCCATCTGGATTGTCGCCATCGCCACCAATCTCTCTGCCCTCTGGATACTCCTTGCCAACGGGTGGATGCAGCATCCGGTCGGTTACGTGATCAGGAACGGCAGGGCGGAGATGGTTGATTTTCTCGCAATGGTGACCAATCCCTACGGTCTGCTGAAGTTCTTTCATACCGTTGTCTCGGGTTACGTGGTGGCCGCGTTCTTTGTGCTCGGCATATCCGCCTGGCATTTGTTGCGTAAAAACAGGCCGGATTTCTTCCTTCCCTCCTTCCGGACCGGTGCCGTGTTCGGTCTGGCATCCCTTTTTCTCGTCCTCGTTACCGGAGACTTCCATGCGGTGGAGGTCGCCAAGACCCAGCCCACCAAGTTCGCAGCCATGGAGTCGGTCTGGGAAACCAGGCGCGGGGCTGGCATGAGCCTGATCACCATCCCCGACCCGGCCAATGAGCGGAATTCCGTCGAGGCGCTGACCATTCCGAGCATGCTCAGCTACCTGGCCTTCCACAGGGCTGATGGTGAGGTCAAGGGGCTGAAGGATTTCCGTAAGGACGAGCGCCCTCCCGTGACGCCGGTGTTTCTCAGCTTCCGCGCCATGGTTGCCATGGGATTCTTCATGACTCTGCTGGCTCTCCTTTCCGTAATCGTTTCCTTCCGCGGAACGGTTGAGAAGCACACACTGCTGCTCCGGGTCCTTCTCTATTCCATTCCCGTTCCATACCTCGCAAACCAGCTCGGATGGATAGTGGCCGAGGTGGGAAGGCAGCCGTGGATTGTCTAC
Source organism: uncultured Geobacter sp. (assembly GCA_937886325.1). GTDB lineage: Bacteria > Desulfobacterota > Desulfuromonadia > Geobacterales > Geobacteraceae > RPRC01. The sequence continues at coordinate 3,117 of CALABV010000168.1, read as the reverse complement.
GGCATAATGAAGACTTCCGACGGGGTTTCCAGGTCCATAAGCGCCGGGCAGGTTGTGGGTTCACTGATTGGGTTTACGCTCCTGTACGGGCTGCTCGGCTTCATTGATATCTTTCTCCTGGCAAAGTATGCCCGCAAAGGCCCCGATGGAGACCTGGCATCCTTCATCAAACCCGCGTCGAAGGAGGCATGAGATGGAATTTCAGATAATCTGGTTTGTTCTGTGGGGAGTGCTGTGGGCAGTGTACTTCATGCTGGACGGTTTCGTTCTCGGGGCGGGAATGCTGCACCGCTATCTCGGAACCACCGATGGAGAGCGGCGGGTGATCATCAACACCTTCGGCCCGGTCTGGGACGGAAACGAGGTGTGGCTGATAACAGCGGGCGGGGCTACGTTCGCGGCGTTTCCCACCACCTACGCACTCATGTTCAGCTACCTGTATACCGCGCTTCTCCTTCTGCTGTTCGCGCTCATCGTGCGGGGCGTCTGTTTCGAGTTCAGGGGGAAACTTGAGAGTGATCGCTGGAAGAACGCCTGGGATACCGCAATCATGGTGTCGAGCTTTCTTCCGGCGCTCCTGTTCGGTGTCGCTTTCGGCAACATATTCCGCGGTCTTCCCATGGACGGAGCCGGATACCACGGTACCTTCCTGTCGCTTCTCAACCCCTTCGGTATCCTGACCGGTGTCCTTTTCGTCCTCCTGTTCCTGGTGCACGGCGCTCTGTACCTCAGCGTGAAGACGACAGGGGAACTGAGCCGCCGTGCGCAGGTAACCGCCAATCGATTCTGGCCATGGCTGCTGGCGGTTGCGGCGTTGTTTCTGGTTGCCGCCTATCCTGCAACCCGTCTCTATGAAAACTATCTCGCCGCACCCCTTCTGCTCGCTGTTCCCCTGCTTGCCGTGCTGTCTCTTATCGCAACGCGAGTCTTCTCGGCACAAGGGCGGGCGCTTTCCGCCTTCGCTGCCTCATGCGCGACCGTCATCCTCGTGATTGCGACCGGCGTCGTCGGCCTTTTTCCGAACCTTATTCCGTCAAGCATCGATCCGGCCCACAGCCTGACAATCTTCAATTCATCATCCAGCGCCTACACCCTGAGAATAATGACGGTGGTAGCGTTCATCTTCGTTCCCATCGTCATTGCCTACAAGATATGGGTATACCGGGTATTCCGCGCTCCTGTGACGGAGCGTGACGTGATAGAGGATGTGCAGTCGTACTGAGGGTCAGAAGTGGAGAAGAGGGTATTGCGAAACCTCCCGCATCCTTTGGGTAATGCGGGAGGTTTTTTCCATCAATGGGTTTTCTTACCGCCACTTCTGTGATATGTATAAGAAAATCGATTATTGCCTGAGTCTCGGCGACGGGGCGGACCATTTTTCCGAGGCCGGAATTTCCCTGTCGCGACTATTTTCCGGGAAGGGTGGAAAACATGAAAAAATCAAAATATTCAGAAACAACCGTTGTTGCGGCTTTTGCCGCCGGGGCCGCATTGGCGGCCGGACTCACCCTGATCCTGAATCCGTGGACAGGACGTCGGGTTCGGGAGAATATCGGCGAGGTAAAGGATGGCGCGCTTGGAAAACTGAAGGAGTGCGCACGGGAGGCAAAGTTCAAGCTCAGCTCCAAGACGAAGTCGGATGAATTCCGCTACGAGGGTGGAGACTGCTGGATCTGACGGTATCCATTCCGGCTGTGCCCATTTGGTTACGAAATCTTACACCGTCGCCGGCCGGATACCGCTTCTGTCCCTGGTACGCACGCGATCCTGTAAAGAGATGCTTGTGTACGGAAAAAATACGTATCATGTGGGCCTGTCGACCGATATCACCCGGAAGGAAAGTTTTGCCGGACAACGGTCAAGAACCGATTCGTACTCAATCAACGCATTATGCATTCCGGGCGGGATAGTCCCGCCCATCATCATCCCCTCAGTTTACCGGTTATTTCCGCCACCCTCCGCCCCTGCGCACGGGCAATCTCCAGATCTTCAGTCGTGGGCATAAGCTCACCCCGCGCTCCGGCTATGGTCGAAGCCCCGTAGGGAGTCCCGCCGCGTCCTTCCGTATGGATCATGCCGGGAATTGAATAGGGAACGCCCACGACAACCATTCCCAGGTGCAGGAGCGGCGCCATCATGGTAAGAAGCGTCGTTTCCTGTCCGCCGTGCGACGAAGCGGTCGAAGTGAACACGCCGGCGGGCTTGCCTTCCATTTCCCCTTTCAGCCAGAGTGAGGCCATGGAGTCGATAAGCTGCTTCATCTGGGCAGCCATGTTGCCGAACCGCGTCGGAGAACCGAACAGTACGGCGTCGGCCTCTTTCAAATCGTCCAGGGTACAGAAAGGGATCGCTCTCTGCTTTTCCCGAATCTGGGCGGCATATTCATTCCCGTCTATTATCCTGTCCACCGCTTCAAACTCCTCGACCCTGCGGAGAATAACCTCCGCGCCCTCAACCGACTCCGCTCCCTCAGCCACCGCTTCCGCGAGCTGCAGAACGTGGCCGTACATGCTGTAATACACGACGAGGATTTTCATGGGACGTCACCTCCGGAAGTTTTTATTAATACTACCAGAATACAGCCAATCGTAAACCGGCTTGTTGACAGATGACGTGAGCAGGGTGTAATGGTACATTGTTTCGTGTGTTTGTTCTTAATGAGAGATATAGGAAGTATCTGGTGCCGTATGTGCGGCATCAGAAGAACATGAGCCAAGGCATGCGCGGAACGGCCCTGAAAACGAGAGGGTGCGATGGCTGATACCGGGGTTATTGTTCTTGATGTGGAAATAACGGGGTTTTCACCCCACAGAGGTGACAGGATTATCGAGGTCGGTGCAGTCATTTTGAGAATGGCGACATTGCGGGTGCGTTCCATTCTCTTGTCAGTGTGCCGAGGGCGATTTCCCACCGGGCGTCACAGGTTAACGGAATAACCGAAAGAATGCTTGAGGGGCAGCCCGGACCGGAAGGGGTGTACCCCGCATTCCGCGACTTCATCGGCGGATCTACCCTGTGGCGTGCGAGAATGCGGTTGCCCGGTTTTTCGAATCACCGCCTGGAGTGACCTGTCTTTGCAATAGAGGACACGATAAATTCCCTAAGCAGCCATCTTGA